>JBEGQI010000344.1:0-6484 GCA_041181065.1 Verrucomicrobiota bacterium
CGTCGGCTTGCGGCGTTTCTTCTTCCTGACGGCAGGCTGCACCGGCGCGGCGGTGCTGATCGTCGAGATTCTCGGGGCGAAAATCCTCGCGCCCTGGTTTGGCACATCGCACTTCGTCTGGACGGCGCAGATCGCCGTGACACTGATTTCGCTCGCGTGTGGTTATTACCTCGGCGGGTGCTGGGTGGATCGCTCGGCAAAGCCAGGTAAGCTTTATGCCGCCATCATTGGCGCGGGCATCTACCTCGCGGCGACCACTCCCTTCACCGAATCACTTGCCTACGCTTGCCTGAACCTCCGGCTCGCGCTGGGGTCGCTGGTTGCTTCAGTGGTCTTGTTCTTCGTCCCGCTCACGTTGCTGGCGATGGTCGGCCCGTATCTCATTCGTGTGCTCACGCAATCTGTGGACGCCGTCGGCGGCAACGTTGGCCGGCTGAGCGCCGTCAGCACGCTGGGCAGTGTCGTGGGGACGGCGTTGATTGGCTACGTCCTGATTCCGCTATGCCGCAACTCCGTCACGCTCATCATCACGGCCCTCGCGCTCATCGGGCTTGGAGTGATTTACTATGTGATCTGGGGGCGGGGTGGGGCAAGGGCAGGGGCGATTGCCGCTTTTTTGCTCACGCTGGGCATTGGGTGGTTCGGGGCAAACCAGGATCGTTACAACGGGAAGTTTACGACTGAACTATTCCGCGTGAACTCAAACTTCGGCCAACTGCAAGTCATCCAATCCACCACGATGCCCTTTCGCGCACTGGAAAACGACTATCTGACTCAAAACACCTACGACAACGTCACGCACGCCAGCCGCGCTTCCTTCACTTACCTGCTCGGCGGCCTGGCGCGCATGTATGCCACCAACCTCGACGATGTCCTGTGCATCGGGCTGGGCGTCGGCATCGTGCCGATGCAATTCGCCACGAACGGCCCGCGCGTGGATGTGGCGGAGATCAACCCGGCCGTGGTGCCCATCGCCCAACGGTTCTTCGACTTCCAGCCGGACAAGATGAATATCTTCATCGAGGACGGACGCTGCTACCTCAACCGCTGCACCAACCGTTACGACGCCGTCTGCCTGGATGCATTTCTCGGCGATTCACCGCCCTCCCACTTGATGACCCGCGAAGCGTTCGCCTCCATTCGTCGTGTGCTCAAGCCGGGCGGCACGCTGGTGATCAACTCCTTCGCGAGCTTCGATGCGGGGCGCGATTTCCTCGGTCAATCGCTGGCGAAGACACTGCGTGACGTGTTCGGCAGCGTGCGTGTGTTTGGAGTTCACGGCGGCAACACCATGTATGTCGCTTCCGCTCGCGAGACGCTGGAGCCATTGCGCCAGCCTGATGTGGCAAACATCCATCCTTACTGCTGGGAAAAGACGCGCGATACCTTTCGCTCGCCGATCGAGCCCAACCCAGCCATCGGCATCGTGCTGACCGACGACTTCAATCCCTCCGAGTTCTATGATGCCATGAATCGGGAGGAACTCCGCCGGAACAATGCCGTCGCTGTGCGCGATCGCCTGTAGCCTCGCGATCCCAAGGGTGCCTAGAATCACTTAACGATATCTGGCGCAGGATTAAATTTCGTTTTCAACCGGAGGGCGCGCTGCCTGCAAAATAGGGCCAGCAATTGCCAACACCCGTGTAGTTGCGGCTTCGTCCCGCGCCTAGTGTGTCGTTGGTCATAATGCACGGCATCGCAACAAAGACAACAGTCACCGAAGACCCGCAGGTCAAGCGCCGGCGGGCCGCTCCCACACCGGTCGTGCCCCGTGAGTCGGCCTTTGGTTGTCCGCGTGATTTCCTGAACAACCGGTTCGTCTATGCCGTCCTGTCGCCGCGTGCGCACGGCCTTTCCGTCGGCGTCAACATGAACCCCGACCGCAAGTGCGACTTCGACTGCATCTATTGCGAGGTCAATCGCAACCAGCCGCCGCTGGAAAGATCCTTGGTCACTGCGGTCATGGCGGCTGAACTGGAACGGACCCTCGCGTATGTCACCTCGCCGGAATTCCGCGAGACCGGCCCCTATCGCAATCTCCCTGAGGAACTCCTCCGCCTGCATCACGTCACCATCAGCGGCGACGGCGAGCCCACGCTCGCGCCCAACTTCGCCGAAGCCGTGCGCGAGATCGTCCACGTCCGCGCCGTCGGCCGACTGCCCTTTTTCAAGCTCGTCCTCATCACCAATTGTTCCGGGCTCGACCGCCCCGAAGTGCAGCAAGGCATCAAACTGCTCACGCGCGCCGATGAGATCTGGGTCAAGCTCGACGGCGGCACACAGGAATACCTCAACAAGGTCAACCGGCCGGATGCCGTTCCCCTGGAGAAGATTCTTGCGAACATCCTCCTCATCGCCAAGCAACGCCCCGTCGTCGTGCAAAGCCTCTTCCCCGCCATCAACGGTGCAGAGCCGCTCGCTGAAGAGATCGAGGAATACGCCATGCGCCTGCGCGAACTCAAGCAAGCCGGCGCCCAGATCTCACTCGTCCAAATCTATTCCGCCACCCGCCCCATCCAGAATGTCGGGTGCGGACATCTCCCTCTTCGCAGCCTCTCCCGCATCGCCCAAGTCGTGCGACTCGTCTCCGGCCTGAAAGCCGAAGTCTTTTAACCGTTCTCCCCGCCTCAACGCTCGAGTTCCTGGCCAACCACCACCGTCGAACCGCCATGCCCGGCCGCCGGTAGCAGACCTGACAACCGCATCCGGCCAGGGAGATTCGCCCCTTTTGGTTCCGCCAATGCGAAAGCGGCGGGACGCGGCACTCCAAGCCGCTGGCAGAAACCCCTTGCCCGCCAAACCAGACGGCCTACATTCGCCCCACAAACCATGAGGGTGTTAAACGACAATTCCGTCGCTCAACCAGACTTTTAGGCCCATGCTCCATCGACTCACAGATTTTGCATGTTCCCGCATTCGCAAGCGGGCGGAGAGCTTAGATTCGGATGCTCGCCGATCGTATTTTCGCCGGATAGCTCTGGCCTTCCGTTTATGGGTTTGGTTTGCGTATTTACTCAGTGCGCTCTGTGCTTATTGGGCTTTCTTTTCTTTGACCTCACAGCTCCCGCCGGTTTCGGGATTGGGTTGCGGAGCAACGTTCGGGTTGGGGAGTGTCATGTTTATTCTTCTGAGTCGCTGTTATCTCGGCATCATTCGATTTGTATCACATGAAGCATCGCAATAGGCCCGTCGCTGAGCTGGGAGCGTTAGCTATCGCAAACACGCCATGAAATTAAAACACTTCGCCGCATTCGTGTTCCGCGTTCTGGGGGCGTTGTTCGCCCTTGTGAGCCTGTGGAGCTTTGTATTAATGATCGACAGCAGAGTGTCCGGTGAAACGGCCGGGAGAGCCTTCCTGATTTCTCTTATTCCCGGATTGCTCGGGGCGAATTTGATATATTTCAGTAAATCGTTGGCGGCGATTTTTTGTAAGGATTTAGACGATGACTAAGCCTGACCCGATGAGATGAGCAGGCAGAGGCGCGTCGTTGTGTGATGAGTTAAAGTCCTCTGCCAATGAGTAAATCAGTCCCCCCCCGTCCTTTGTCTGATCTCGTTGGGTTTGAGTCCAGCTGGCCGCTCCTTTTAACACTCGCCCGGCCTTGGGCGTCGTGTCAGGCGGATGATTCTCGCGCCTTTCGCCCGTTGAAGGGCGGTTTTGTCTTCCCCCCAAAAGCGAAGCGGGCTTCGGTTGCCCGAAGCCCGCTCGTGAAACTTACGCGTTCTTTATGGGAGAACGATGATCTGTTGCGTTGCCGCCGTGGTGTTGCCCGCCGGCGTGACCGCGCGGACGGTGACGTTGTTCGTCCCAACCACCGTGTAGGTGTAGCTGACGGTCGGCGACGAGTTGGTCACATAGACGCTCGGGCTGGTGCGCACGGTCCAACGATACAGGGTCACGTCGCTCGTGTTGGAGCAGAGGTTCGTGAACGTCACGGTATCGTTGGTGTGGACGAGCGTCGCGCTGACCGCGAAGGCAACTGTCGGTTGCGCATAGACGCCGATGTAGTTCGTGCGGGTCAGCGTGTTGGTCACGCCGCTGGCGACCACCGTGAGCGAGACGGTGTTGCTGCCGCGCGCGGTGTAGAGGTGCGACGGGTTCGCCGCGGTGGAGCTGCCGCCGTCACCGAAGTCCCAACGGTAGCTGCTGATGCCGCTGCCGCCGGTGGTGAAGCTGACGTTGAACGGGGTGTAACCCTTCGTGGCGCTCGCCATCCAGATGGCGGTGTTGGTCGAGGCGCCCAGCACGGTTTGCACTTTGTTCGACGCGTCGGTGATGAGGTAGCTGGAGAAGCCCGGGTTGTGGACGCCGCCGCTGCCGTCGTTGTTCACCATGTAGAGGTTGAACCGGGCTTGTTTGATCGGGTCCGGAACCTTGGCTGCGTCACTGCCGGAAGGGCCGGCGTTGGTGACGGTGGCCAGTGAACTGATGGTGGTGTATTCCCAACCGTTTTGGAGGTAGTTGGAATAGTTCGTGCCGAAGATCGCCGGGCCGTTGTTGGTGGCCCACTTGTTGAGGAGGGCGACCACGCCAACGATGCGGTTGGAGATGGTGGTGCGTTGTTCTTCGTAGTTGGGCACGCTGCCGTGGCACAGGGTGCAGTTGTTGGTCGCCAGCGCGAACGTGTGACCGGTGACATTCGTGGTGGAGTTGACCGCGTAGCTGACGACGTGGCAGGTCGCGCATTGATTCGTGTTGTAGGGCGTGCGGTTCTGGATGCCCGCGTGTGAGGCGGAGTAATTCATCGAGGCGCCTTGGGCATCTAGGTTGAGGTAATCGTCCTGCACGATGCCGATGAGGAGGTTGTATTGCGGAGAATGGTGCGGGCCGCGGCTGAAGCTTTGGCTGCTGCCGAGCACCATCGCATTGCTGGCCACGTTCCAGCTCTTGCTCTTGCCATCCCAACGCGCGCCGCGGGAGTTATGGCATTGGGCGCAGATGTGGATTTCAGGATTATACTGGCTGGCGAAACCATCGGCCTTGTAGGAGACGGTCATCGAGGTTTGGCCGAGCACGTTGGTGTAACGGTTCGTGACCGCGATGCTGGAACCGGTGAACATCGTGTAGTAGTTCGTCGAGTTCAGCGGATTGCGCAATTGAGCGTCGCGTGCGTCGGAGTGCGGATCATGGCAGACGGCGCAGGTGACGGCGGTTTCCGCGGCTTCCCATTTGTCGGGGAGTGCGAGGAAGTTCGTGATGCCCTTTTGGCGGGCTTCATAATCATAGAGCATCGCAACACGGGTGGCGCCGCTGTGGCAGAAGCCGCAGGTCATCTGACGGCTGAGGCCGTTGAAGTCGTTGGTGCTATTCACCATGCCGCCGAGGGCATTGGTGATGCCGTTGGTCAGGACGATGTAGCCATTCAACACGGCGGTGTAGGTCAGGCCGGTCGTCGCGTTGGTCAACACGGCGGTAACGGTGTCTTCATAGATCGTGCCCGCGCCTTCGCCGACGCCGTAGCTGACATCGGGCGTGACTTCCGCGTGACCAGATGATTCCCATTCCTCGAAGGTCGGGTGATGTGATTCGGTATGGCACGCGCCGCAGGTGGCCGCCGAGAGGCTGTTGACGGGGTGATACGTGCGGCCGCTGATGTTGACGTGCGAATTGGCCGAGCCGTGGCAGTTTTCGCATTGCACGTTGGCGAGTTGCGGGGTCGTGGCCCAGTCCACGTAGCCGCCCGGTTGGTTCTTGCCCACCGTGTGGCAGGGGATGCAACTGTCGTTCCGGAACGGCAGGAACGCGCCGGTGTTGGTGTTGATCAGCTCGGTGATCGCTTTGGCGTGACCAGTGCCGCTCCATTCGGAGACTTTGTCGCTATGGCAGCCGATGCACTTGGTGGAGCCGACGAAGACGTTACTGATGCCGAGGGCGCCACTATTATACTTACCCGCCCAATTGGTCGCGCCGAGCATCATCAGGCGGAACAGCGCTGTGCCGGATGGGACATTGGTGGCGGTGCAGGCGCCGGAGAAGTTCGGGTGCTTCAAGCTCGTGACGCCGCCGTTCATCCAGTCAACACCGTTCGAGGACACCTGGATCATATAAGGCGCCTGGAGGCCTTCGATCTGGATCGTGGCGTTGCTGCCGTTCACGACCGGCGTGCCCACGATGACGGGGCTGACGCGGATGCCACCGGTGGTGGTGGGCGGGTTGAGGTTGTCTGCCCGGGTTGGCAGGGCCAGCGATGCGCCCAAGGCGAGCGTGGCGGCCAACACGGTCAGGGTTCTTTGCGGACGCGAGGTCCGACACTTCGGATTGTTTGGCTCTAGGTTCATGGCTTACTTTCTGTTTACGCTGCTTCGTTTTCGCGAGTGTCTGGGTGTTACACCAGTGCTTCACCAGTGGCGCGGGACGCCAAACCAAGCCGTTCTTGCCACCGGTCACCACGTGCCCACTTCGCGCATCGTGATGAAGGCATCCTACGCTGCGAGAAAGGGCCAACTACTCGTGCCTTGTCATTCTCTTTCCTTTTTTTGCACC
>JBEGQI010000345.1:0-2575 GCA_041181065.1 Verrucomicrobiota bacterium
CATGCCGATCTGATGCGGCTGCTCGGGCGCTGGAAGGCCTGAACGTGCCCGATGGGGCGTCCTACCGGAAGCGCCACCACGTCCACACTTCCGCGGCGAAGGGAATCAGCGCGAGGGTGAACTTCAGTTTGAAGGTCCACTTGGAGACCTTGTGGCGGAAGAACATCATGCCGAGCATTCCGCCGGGCCAGCCGCCAAGCGCCGCCCATGCTACCAGTGCGAATTCGGAGATGCGTTGCCCGGCACGGGCCGCGCGCCATTTATCGAGGCCGAACGCAAGGAAGGCAGCAACACTCATGAAGGTGATACAACCCAAAGCAGTTTGATCGACGCGGTTCATTCGCTCAGTTCCCTTTCAATGCCGGCGGCGATCTCGGCGATGGTCCCCGGCGAGTGACCTTCAAAACGGTTGTTCACGAAGATGAGCACCCTGCCTTTGGCGCGCAACGCACGCAGCGCAAGCTTGATCGCCGCCGCACGCCCTTCCGGATTGGGGTCTTGAATCTTTTCGTAGGGGCTGAAGCGTTTCACCGCGTCCTCATACTTCCGACCCTCACGAAGCAGAAAGCGCGCAGCAGCCAACGATGGGTTCGTTTCGCTGCCCGGCAAATTCATCTGCTCGACCACCGTCGGCATGTCGGTCCACGCGTTGTAGATGTGGGTCACCCCGTGGCGCGCGAGCACGTCGAAATATTCCGCTCGTAACCACTGACGGTTGCGCAGTTCAACTGCGTAAGGCCAGCCGCGCGGCAGTTTGCCGAGAAATGCATCGAGCACTTCGACAAACTCGGAGCCGCGCGCAAACTCGCTCGGGCTGAAGCGGGAGAACTCGAAATTGAACAAGCCTACTTTGTGCCGCACGCCTTCCCACGGCGCGAGACAGGCATCGGCGAACAGTGCGGCGTCGAGAAAATGCGGATTGGCCCGACCCGCGCGGGCGCCAAAGCGCGGAAGCTGCGGAAATTGTTTCAGCGTGATGTCGCCGCAGACCTTAGGTGCGAATTGAAATCCATCCGGCACCTGCGCGGCGAATTCCGCGACCGTGGCCGGATCGAGGAATTGATAGTAAGCCGCGTCGAGCGAGACGGTGTGGAACGTCTGCGCGAACTCGGCGAGGCAGTTCCGCTCGAAGCGCGCCTGCGAGAAGCGCCCGCGCCACACATAACGGTCGCGCTCATACACGCCGCCGAACCAGCCGGGATATTTCCACGACGACGTGCCGAGCAACACGCCGCGCACGGCCAGGCGGCGGAGCGTGGTGGCAAGGGAATCGCGGGCGATAGTCATCGGCGGTCAGCGATATTTGTGAACGGCTCGCGTGCGATTGCGACGCGATTTGAAGATCGTTTCCGACTTCTGCTTGTAAAGCCAGCGCAGGAATTTCTGAAATCGTTCGTCGGCCCGGACTTTTTCCACGGAGTGGAACACGTCGCGCAGTTCATTATGCGTCCAGGTCTTGTGGATGAAGTCCTCGCAACTGTGGCACGTGGGCGCGATCTCGCGCCCGCCCTTGCAGCGCGGCACGACATGGTGGCCGCGCGTAGGCACGTTCCGCAGGCAGAAGACGCAAGGTTCGTCCATGGGCAGATTCAGGTTCATCGAAAGGGGCCGCACCGCAATGGCAAATTCAGCACGCAGCACCTTCAACTTGCCTCTTACTTGCCCCGCCGCGCCTCTTCACCTTACGATGCGCCCATGCGAATTTTGTCAGGCATTCAGCCTTCGGGCGCGCTGCACCTCGGGAATTACTACGGCATGATGAAGCCGGCCATCGAGCTGCAGGAGAAGGGCGAGGCATTCTATTTCATCGCCGACTATCACTCGATGACCTCACTCTTCGACGCCTCTGCGCGCCGCCAGAACTCGCTCGACGTGGCGCTGGATTTCCTCGCGTGCGGCCTCGACCCGAAACGCGCCGTGTTCTTCAAACAATCCGACGTGCCGGAAGTGTGCGAACTCGCGTGGATCCTTTCGACGCTGACGCCGATGAGCTTGCTCGAGAAGGGCCACTCGTTCAAAGACAAGTCCGCCAAGGGCATCCCGATCAACCACGGCCTGTTCGCGTATCCCGTGCTGATGGCGGCGGACATCTTAATATACGATTCCAACGTCGTGCCCGTCGGACAGGATCAGAAACAGCACGTCGAGATGACGCGCGACATTGCCATCAAGTTCAACGAACAATACGGCGAGACGTTCGTGATTCCCGAGCCGCAGATCCGCGGTGAAGTGGCTAAGGTGCCCGGCCTCGACGGCGAGAAGATGAGCAAGAGCTACGGCAACACGATTGAAATCTTCGGCGATGAGAAGACGCTGCGAAAAAAGGTCATGGCGATCAAGATGGACAGCCGCACGCCCGCCGAACCCAAGCCGGATGCCGACCAGAACCTCGCCATCCAGTTGCTCAAGGTGATTGATAAGGGCGTGGGCCAGGAGTTTGAGGAGAAGCTTCGTGCTGGCGGCATGGGCTACGGCGATTTGAAAAAGAAGCTCTTCGAGGTGTATTGGGAGCAGTTCGCCCCAGCCCGTGCCCGTCGGGCCGAACTGGCGGCCAACCTGGATCACGTTCACAGCG
>JBEGQI010000346.1:0-9196 GCA_041181065.1 Verrucomicrobiota bacterium
TGGTTCCAGTCGGGCTACGCCCGCCTTCCACCAGAACCTTGAGTGGAAGCAAAACAACAAACCGAAACCACCGGAAACCATCTCATCTAAAGTGGTATGACCGTTGGGGGCCAATCACAGGGGCGGATGCGGATCGAAGGCGAACTGCGCGAGGTCAGGGTGGGGGACGCCATCGCGATCCCGCCCGGGCAACGGCACAAGTTGTGGAACACGGGGAGCGAAGTGTTGCGGTTGTTGTGCTGTTGCGCGCCGTGCTACGAGCACGACGACACGGTCATCACCGAAAACTGAATTGACCTGCGGGCTGCGTCCGGGTTTGCTCGGGCCATGCGAATCTTCATCCCCGCCTTGAGTCTGGTCCTGCTGGCAGCCGTTTCCGGTTGCAAGTCGCACCCGCCGCAATACGCCGATGTTCTGCCGCCGTCGAAGTCTGTTCCTGCCGCCAGCACCGCCAAAGAAACGAAGCCCAAGGCGGCGGCCACCCCGAGCCCCAAACCGGTGATCAAGCCGGCCGATGTCCTGTCCGGCAAGGTGGTGACATATAATGTCGTGGGCCGATTCGCGGTCCTGAACTTCCCGATCACGCGCATGCCGGCCATCGACCAGAAGATGTATGCGTATCGTGAAGGGCTGAAGGTCGGTGAGTTCAAGGTTACCGGGCCGCAGCAGGACGATAACATCGTGGCCGACTTGGTAGCCGGCGAGGCGCGAGTCGGTGACGAAGTTCGCGATCATTGATCATGCTGCGGCTGGGTTGCATCGCTTTCGTTGTCGCCTGTGCAAGTGCGGCACTGGCCCAGACGAACGATCTCGCCCAGCAGTTGCAGAACTTTCAGGAGAGCTACGCCCACACGGACGCAAAGCTCACACGGCAGCTGAACGAACTGCTCTGGTTTCAGCGGCTGGGTGAAGTTGCGCGCGTTGACAAAATCAATTTCACCGGGCCTCCGCCGATGGAGACCAACGGCGTGGCGCCACCTTCCGGCAGCAACGATGTCATTGTTTCCGCCATGACGTTTCTTCCGCGCAGTAAAACGAGCGTTGGTAAATTGCCGTTGGTCGTCTTTGTTCATGGTGAGATCCATGGCAATACGGCAAGCGACGAGGAAGCGGTGGTGGTGCGGGAGTTGATCGAGCAAGGCTACGCGGTGATCGCCCCTGATTACCGTGGCAGCAGCGGCTATGGGGCCGATTACTGGCGCAAGATCGACTATGGTGGTTTGGAAGTGGAGGATGTGCAGGCGGCGCGAGAGGTGATGTTCAACTTGCATCCTGAGATCGCCACGAATCGCGTCGGCATCGTGGGTTGGAGCCACGGTGGCGCGATTGCTTTTCTGGCGGCGGTGCGTCATCCGGGGGCGTATCAGGCCTGTTATGCCGGAGTGCCGGTGAGCGATTTGGAGTCGCGCATTCGAGCGATGGGCCCCGACTATGAAGGCTTCTTCGCCACGCGTTATCATGTCGGCAAGACGTTGAGTGAAGCGCCGGAGGAATATCGTCGCCGCTCGCCGGCGTGGAATGTGGACCAGCTCGCGACGCCACTGCTCGTGCACGCCAACACCAGTGACGAAGACGTGCCGTTCGCCGAGGTTCAGAAACTGCTCGGTGCGTTGGCGCGATCAGGCAAGTCCTTCGAGCAGCACATCTACACCAACGCGCCGGGGGGCCATCATTTCAATCGCCTCGACACACCATTGGCGCGCGAGTCGCGGGAGGAGATTTGGCGGTTCCTGGCAAAACATTTGCATCCGGCAGGCGCGCAGCGAGCCCCGCGCTTTTGAAGTGAGCCTGCCCCTAACATAATCAGGCGCTTCACGGCTCCACGCTCACCGGCGTTCCTACGCTGACCAGTTTGCTCAAGTATTCCGCGTTCCAGTTTGCGAGCCGAAAGCAGCCGTGCGATTCCGTGCGGCCCACCTGCTCGGGATTCGGAGTGCCATGCATCCCATAGCCGGGTTTGTCCAAGCTGATCCAGGCCACGCCTACCGGATTATTGGGTCCCGGTGGCAGGATGAGTTTGCGTCCTAGCGCCCGGGCCTCGGCTGATTCGGGAAACACGGCGGGATCGAAGGTGTAATTTGGATTTGGGGCGATGGCGGCGACGTGCAGTTCGCCCACGGGCCGCTTCTCCACGCGTGCGGCGATGCTACAGGGGAAGTGGGCGAGCAGATTGGAACTCGCGCCAAAGGCTTGCAGAGTTTTTGCCGAAAGCGAGATGCGGATGAACGCCGCTTTCTCGGTGGGCTCCGGATACGCGGCGTTGGGCACGCGCAATTCAGTTCCGACGGGGATGGTGTTCGACCAGTTGATGCTTGGATTCAACGTCCGGATGTAACCTGGGTGCGCGTGAAATGTTTCTGCCAGCAGTTCGAGCAGGGTTTCAAAATCGAGCGCCGTTTGTTGGGACTTTCCGAGCCACGTGGGTGCGATGGGCTGAAGCCGGGCGAGGTCGTTGGAGGTCACGATGTAGCTGCTCGTGGGTGAAGTTTCGATTGTCAACTGGTTGCGGGTTTCGGTGTCGAGGTTACCAGACTGGGCCAAGCCCGAAGTTTTTTGGAATGCGAGAATTGCCGCCCGAGTTTGGGCACCGGCGAGTCCGTCGATGGAGCCAGCGGATATCACCCGACGCGCCAGAGCCACCTGAGCTTCAAAGGTATTCCTCGTTCCGCGCGGAAATGAGTCTGAGTTGGACGCTGGCAGGGTAAGTGGTGGCGTTGGTTGACGGACAACGACAGGAGCGGGTGGTTTTGAAATCGCCGGTTGAATGGGCGTCGGCGAACTTGCTCTGGTCTGGGGCGGTGGCGGGCGCGGTGTTTGTGGTCGGGGCTTGTTCTGACTGGTGTGAACCCATACCCAAGCGATGCCGACGATGAGTGCGAGCGCCAGCAACCAGTAAAATAAATTGGAGCCGCCTCCGGACGAGGCGGGCAGTTTGTATTGCTTGCGCCGGGCCACGCGGAGATTTAGCCACAAACGAGCCTGCCAGCCCAAGAGTTAACTTTTGGGTTGCTGACCGGAATTTCGCATTGCGAACCCCGGTTGGGCTCCAGATACTGCGTCCGGTCCGGAGCGTAGCTCAGCCTGGCTAGAGCACTTGCTTTGGGAGCAAGACGTCGCAGGTTCGAATCCTGTCGCTCCGACCATTTTTATTACCTGCTGGGTTGGGGAACATCCGACCGGATGAGCGGTGAACCCAGCTTTTCATTGGCCATCTGGCGGGGAAACGGCTACTATTTTGGGGCCAGCTTTCATGGCAATCAACCAAGCGCATCATGAAGGCTGTCCTGTCGTCATAGCCGGGTGACCATTGACAACCAACGACAGGCAGAGTCCGCCGGTGCGGATTCAATTCCCGTAAGTGCTAGATTTCAGACTATGGATTTCAAATTGCCAAAACTGGGTGAAGGTGCCGACAGCGGCGTAGTGGTTAACCTGTTCGTGAAAGAGGGCGACACGGTCGCGAAAGACCAGACGGTCCTTGAACTCGAAAGCGAGAAGGCCGTCGCGTCGATTCCTTCCAACATCGCCGGCACCGTGACCAAGATCCACGTGAAGGCGGGCGACCGCATTTCGGTAGGCGCACGAATCTTTTCCGTGGGCGAAGCCGGCGGCGCCGCTTCCGCCCCAGCCCCGGCACCGACGGCAGCGCCGGTCGCAGCTGTGGCTCCAGTCATCGCGGCGCCCGTGGCCGCTCCGGCGGCAGTTGCGGCTTACGCGCCGTTGCCTTCCTCCGGTGTGGCGCCGGTGGCGTCGCCTTCATTGCGCAAAGTCATCGCCGACCTCGGCATCGACGCGGCGCGCGTGCGCGGCAGCGGTCGTGGCGGTCGCATCGAGTTGGGCGACCTGAAGAATTACATTGCGTATCTGCAATCGGTCGCGTTCGCGCCGAAGGAAGCTGGTGCGACACCTGCCGCCAAGGCTCCCGCCGAGCAGATCGATTTTTCGAAGTGGGGCCCGGTGCTTAAGAAGCCGCTGACCTCGCTGCGCAAGACGATCGCGCGGCGCATGACGGAGAATTGGAATGCGATCCCGCACGTCACGCAGTTCGACGAAGTGGACATCACGTCGTTGCTCGCGCTGCGCAAGCAGTTCGTGGCCGAGTATGAGAAGAAGGGCGCCAAGCTGACCGTGACGGCGCTGATCCTCAAGGGCGTGGCTGACGCGTTGCGCAAGCATCCGTTGTTCAACAGCAGCATCGACGAGGTGAGCGACGAAGTCGTCATCAAGGAATACATCCATCTCGGCATCGCCGTGGACACGGAAGCGGGCCTGCTCGTTCCAGTCATCCGCGACGTGAACAAGAAGAGCGTGTTCCAGCTCTCGAAGGAATTGGAAGAGCTCGGTGCCAAGGCGCGTGATCGCAAGGTGACGCCCGATGATTTGCGCGGCGGCTCGTTCACGATCTCGAATCTCGGCGCGATCGGTGGCGGCCATTTCACGCCGATCATCAACAAGCCCGAAGTCGCGATTCTCGGCCTCGGCAAGGGCGCGGCGAAGCCGGTCGTTCGCGACGGCAAGATCGAGTCGCGCACGTTGATGCCGATCTCGGTGAGCTATGATCATCGCATCATCGACGGCGGCAACGCGGCGCGTTTCGTCGTGGATTTGATCGCGTCGATTCAGTCGATCGCGGAAGCGGACGTGAAACTGTAACCCGGCCCGAGCGAAAGGAATTTAGACATGGACCCCATCAATACTGAAGTTGTTGTCATCGGTGCTGGCCCTGGCGGGTATGCGGCGGCGTTTTACGCGGCCGACCTCGGCAAGAAAGTCATCCTCGTCGAGCGCGAGAAGCGGCTCGGCGGCGTGTGCTTGAACTGCGGCTGCATCCCGTCGAAAGCGTTGCTGCACGCGACGCACTTCCTCTCGGAGATGAATGAGTCGGCACACCGCGGCATCACCTACGCCAAGCCGACGGTCGAACTGGACAAGCTTCGCGCGTGGAAGGAATCCATCCTCACCAAGCTCGGCGGCGGCATCGCGCAACTCGCAAAGATGCGCAACGTGCAAGTCGTGACGGGCCGTGGCTATTTTGAAGACTCCAACACCCTGCGCGTCGAGTCGGAGCAGGGGAACCAGTTCATCAAGTTCGAGAAGGCGATCCTCGCCGTGGGCTCCAAGCCCGCGATGCCGAAGGCGTTCGACCTCGGCAACCCGCGCATCATGACGTCCACCGGCGCACTCGAAGTGGAAGAGATTCCCGCAAAGCTGCTCGTCATTGGTGGCGGTTACATCGGCATGGAACTCGGCACTGTTTACGCGCGGCTCGGCAGTGAAGTCGTCGTGGCGGAAGCATTGCCTGCCGTGCTGGCTGGTGCCGATCAAGATTTGGCTCGCCCGGTCGTGATGGCGGCGAAGAAGGCCTTCAAGGAAATCCGCACGGGCGCGAAGGTGTTGAGTATGGCCTCCGCTGGCAAGCAGATCAAAGTCGTCATCGAACACGAGGGCAAGAAGCTTGAAGAACTTTATGACCGCGTGCTTGTCTCCGTCGGCCGTAGTGCCGAGGGTGACGACCTCGGCTTGGAGAACACCAAGATCGAGCGCGACGACAAGGGCTTCGTGGTCGTGAACGCGCAGCAGCAGACTGCCGATCCGAACATCTACGCCATCGGCGACATCGCGGGCGGCATCATGCTCGCGCACAAAGCGCACAAGGAAGCGCGCATCGCTGCCGAGAATATTTGCGGTCAGGCAGCGGCGTTCGAGAACGTCGTCATTCCCGCCGTAGTGTTCACCGACCCCGAACTCGCGTGGGCTGGTCTCACCGAAGCTGAAGCGAAGGCCAAGAACATCAAGGTCGAGATCGCCAAGTTCCCGTGGGCCGCGTCCGGTCGCGCATTGTCATTCGACCGCACCGACGGTTTGACCAAGCTCATCATCGAGCCCGAGACCGAGCGCATTCTTGGCGTCGGCATCGTGGGTCACAACGCCGGCGAACTCATTGCCGAAGCCACCGTGCTCATCGAGATGGGCGCCACGGCAAAGGATCTCGCGCTCACGGTGCATCCGCATCCGACGCTCTCCGAGACGCTCATGGAAGCGGCGGAGATGTTCTACGGCCACGCAACGCACGCCATCGCCAAGAAGAAGGCGGCGCATTGAGCCGAATTTGGGATTGTTTTCACGCGCATCTGAAATAGGATGCGTGCCGCTCGACCGCCCGGTCGGGCTTCGTTTTCGGTCGGGGCGTAGCGTAGCCTGGCTAGCGCGCTTGCTTGGGGTGCAAGAGGTCGCGAGTTCAAATCTCGCCGCCCCGACCATTTAATTCCCTCCGTTGGCACTTCCAGTTTGATGGTTTACAGCCTGCCGAATTTCCCCGACCTGGTCGGTTCAGCCCGCTACTGTCATTGCCAGAAGCCTATGCGACACCCCGGATTGATACTGCTCTTCCTTCTCAGCATGGTTGGCGTTTTAGCTGCCGAGACGCCGGCGCCACAGTCGAATTCATCGCGTGCAGTTTACAATTTCAATCCAGCTTGGCGGCTGAATGTCGGTGACGTGACGAATGCCGCGGCTTCGACGTTCGACGACTCGCAGTGGAAGGCGGTGACGTTGCCGCACGCGTGGAATGAAGACGCCGCGTTCAAGGTGGCGATTGACGAACATCCGACGGGCGTGGCGTGGTATCGCAAACACTTCAAGCTGCCAGCGGATGCGGCGGGTAAAAAAGTTTTTCTGGAGTTTGAGGGCGTGCGGCAGGCAGGTGAGTTTTACCTGAACGATAAATGGATTGGGCGGCATGAGAACGGCGTGATGGCGTTCGGCTTCGACATCAGCGACGCAGTCTTGCCGGTGCCGCAGGAGAACGTGCTGGCAGTGCGCACGGACAATGCGTGGGATTATCGTGAGAAGTCCAGCAACTCGCGCTACCAGTGGAACGACCGGAACTTCAACGCCAACTACGGGGGCATCGTGAAGAACGTCAGGCTTCACCTCGCGGACAAGCTCTATCAAACGCTGCCGCTCTGGTCGCAACTCAAGACCACGGGCGTTTATGTTTATCCGACGGATATCGACGTTGCTGCTCGGGTGGCGACCATCCACGCCGAATCCGAGGTGCGCAACGAGCATTCTAGCCCGCGCGCGTTCGTCTATGAGGTTTCGATCACTGATTTGGATGGCAAGTTGGTGAAGCGGTTTTCCAGCGAGGCTGCGACGTTCGCCCCCGGTCAGACTGGTGTAGTGCAGGCGTCTGCCCGTGTTGGCGGACTGAATTTCTGGAGCTGGGGCTATGGTTATCTCTATGCCGTTACAACGACGTTGCTGGTGGATGGCAAGCCGGTGGACACCGTGCAGACGCGCACGGGGTTTCGGAAAACGGAATTTGGCAATGGGCTGGTGAAGTTGAACGGGCGTGTGATCCAGATGCACGGTTATGCACAACGGACTTCCAACGAGTGGCCGGCCATGGGCAACGCCGTGCCGCCGTGGCTGAGTGATTTCAGCAACGATCTCATGGTTCAGAGCGGCGGGAATCTGGTCCGCTGGATGCACATCACGCCATCGAAGCAGGACGTAGAATCGTGTGACCGCGTGGGCTTGATGCAAGCCATGCCGGCGGGAGATTCGGAAGCGGATGTGACGGGGCGGCGTTGGGAACAGCGCGTCGAGGTGATGCGCGACGCCATCATCTACAACCGGAACAATCCGAGCATCCTTTTCTACGAAGGCGGCAACAAGGGCATCAGCGACGCGCACATGCGGGAATTGAAAGCAGTGCGCGACCAATACGACCCGCACGGTGGTCGTGCCATCGGCGCGCGCGAGATGCTCGATAGCCATACTGCGGAATACGGCGGCGAGATGCTTTACATCAACAAGAGTGCGCGGCTACCCGTCTGGGCGATGGAGTATTCGCGGGACGAGGGCTTGCGAAAGTATTGGGACGAGTTGAGTCCGCCGTTCCACAAAGACGGCGATGGTCCGCTGTATCGCAATGCCCCTGCGCGCGAATACAACCGCAACCAGGAATCGTTCGCGGTGGAAGATGTTGCGCGTTGGTATGATTACTGGCGCGAACGTCCCGGCACGGGGATGCGTGTGAGCAGCGGCGGCGTGAACATCATCTTTTCCGACTCGAACACGCATTTTCGCGGCGCGGAAAATTACCGGCGCAGTGGCGAAGTGGATGCGATGCGTATTCCGAAAGACGGCTTCTTCGCGCACCAAGTGATGTGGGACGGCTGGGTGGATATTGAGCGCCCGCGCGCGCACATCATCGGTCACTGGAATTACGCGCCGGGCACGAAGAAGGACGTGTTCGTGGTTTCGAGTGCGGAGAAGGTCGAGCTGCTGCTCAATGGTAAATCGTTGGGGTGGGGGACGCAGACCAACCGATTCCTGTTCAAGTTCAATCAGGTGCCGTGGCAACCGGGCAAATTGGAGGCGGTTGGCTTTGACAGCAAGGGACAGAAAATTTGCGTGGCCGATAAAGAGACGGCAGGAGAACCCTCCGCGATCAAGCTGGTTGCAATGACCGCGCCGAATGGATTGAAAGCTGATGGTGCTGATGTTGTATTGGTTCAATTTGAAGTGGTTGACGCCGATGGCCGCCGTTGTCCGACTGCGCTCAACATGGTGCGGTTTGAACTTGAAGGCCCGGTTGAGTGGCGCGGTGGCATTGCTCAAGGCCAGGACAATTACATTCTGTCGAAGGCGCTTCCAGTTGAGTGTGGTGTCAACCGCGTGCTGCTTCGGTCGATGTCGAAGCCGGGTAAGATTTTGCTAAAGGCCAGCTCAGAGGGATTGAAGCCTGGCCGCATCGAGATTGTTTCGCAGGCGATTCCTGTCACCTCCGGACTTTCTACCGCGCTATGTGGAACAGATCTGCCTGTTCGACTTGAGCGTGGCCCTACTCCGACCACGCCGTCGTTTAAGATAACCCGCATGTCCGTGCCCATCGCCTCGGCAATCGCGGGGGCCAATGCAACCGAAGCTGCTGCCAGTTTTGACGACAATGAACAGACTTCCTGGGCAAATGACAACAAGTTGGCGACCGCTTGGATTGAGTATCGTTTTGCGCATAAAGTCACGCCCAGCGAAGTCACGTTGAAGCTTCGTGGTTGGCGCGAGCGGACGTATCCGTTACGCATCAGTGTGGATGGTCAGGAAGTGTTTTGTGGAGTGACGCCGCGCAGTTTGGGTTACGTCACTCTGCCGCTGAAACCCGTGAGCGGTCAGGCATTGAAAGTGGAAT
>JBEGQI010000347.1:0-2908 GCA_041181065.1 Verrucomicrobiota bacterium
CTCGGCCCCGTCACGCATGATGACGCCAGCAGCAATCTTCGTGGTCCGCTTGTCATCGGGGCCGTAAAGAGCGACCGTGCCGATGGGATATTCTGGCGGTTTCCTGTGTTTGACCTCGTACTCCTCGATGGCAGCCTCCCACTCGTCCAGGTCGGCGTCGGAAAGAAGCCTCTGATTTTCTTCCGTGACCAGTCTTCCCGTTTTCTCGTAGGCGTAGATGATGGCGGGGTCGATACCCGCCGCTTTCATGTCCTCGACCATCAGGTGTTCCAGGTGTTCGGGATGCGGCATGTCGAAGAAAATCTGGTCATCAGGGCCGGGTTCCCGCCCATGCTTCTCGATGAACTTCCGGCGCTGCTCTTGGAGAAGATCGCCCATTTCCTCGGTCATCGGAATCGACTTGAAGACGTTGCCCTGGTCGTCCTCCTCGAAGTCGAAGTCTTTCCCGTAGCAGCATTTCTTGTACTTCTTGCCGCTGCCGCAGGGACAGGGGGCGTTACGGGAGATTTTTTTGCGGGACATGGTTTTCTCCTCCGGCGACCCCTTGCTATCACGCATGGCCAGGCGTACACTTATCGAGGATGTTGTGTTCATCGCCAAAAAGGGAGAGTTGCACACGGCCGATGCGAGCCTGCGTGGCAATCGAGTGATCATTCATAAAGCTGACTCAAGCTTGGAACTTCTTTGCTCCTGGTGCCGTGATTGAGTTTGATACGTTTGCGCCGGACAAGCAGGCAGGTGGAAGGTGCTCGAAGCCCACCGTAGGGGAATCGGCTTTTGGAAATGTATACCAGCCTGCGAGATTGGCGGTTGGCGTCGATAATTTACGGCTTCCACTCCAAAAAGTGGGAGCGGATTTCTTCCGATTTCAAAGCAACGTTCCAGAGAGTGAGTTCATCGATGCGACCGACAAAATTGCGGATGACGTGTGTCTTGCTGCGGAATGGCATTCCCCAGTTTCCGATCTCGCAAGGGCCGAGTGACAACGGTTGATTACCAATGAGTTGATCCGTAGATACTTCCTCGCCATTGAAAAAGTGCGATACCCGATTTGCTTTTCGATCGTAGACGGAAGCTAGAAAGCACCACAATCCCATATTTCGCGGCGTGAACAAGACGGGTGAACCGTAACCTGTGGCGCCGATCTTCGTGGTCGATGGAATGCGTACGCCAAGTCGCAATGTCCCTGCATCGGAAATCTGCCAATGGGGGCGGCCGATTTCATAGCCATCGGTGAGAAGAATACCTTGCGGGCGGTCCGGTAGAGCATCGACTCGCAGCCAGGCAGTGAGGGTGAGTTGATCATACGAGCCCGGTAGGTTCAAGAGAACGCGGTCGCTTGGGCGCGTAAATTCCAAGGCGTGCTTGCCTGGCCAGCGGCCGCTCGCCCTTTCCGCGCCGACGATGGTGCCGTGCGAGGCCGACGGTCCGCGATCGAAAAGATGAGGACCTTCGGATTCGAAATCAAAATGGAATGCAACCCGCGGATCCTTCTTTATGCTTTCGTTCCATTTTCGCCAGGCTTTCAGGCGCTGCTCGATGGCGGTCTTTTGCCGTGCGCGAACGACCTCCATCAAGAGGAACGCATCGGACTGGGAAGTGAGGGTCGAGCGTTCGCCGGTCTTTTCGTATCTGATGCCCTCGCCACCGACCAGGCGTCTGACTTCGTTCTGCGACCGCTCACCGGGCGGATACAATTCGACTTTACCATTGAAGACATGGACTTTCGACGGTCCGTCGCGGTCTACCTCCAAGCCGAATTCCGTGCCAAGATCAACGAGGTCGAACTGCGGAGATCGGATGACGAATCCACGTGCTGGCGGCGGTACAGACGCACGAAGCTTGCCACTTCGACAGATTGCCTGATCCGCCGAGACAATTTCCAGTTCCGCTGGACCTTCGAGGATCAGGCTGGCTCCGGAGTAGAACTCGATCTGGATCAGGCCGCTGAGCAGTTTTAGCGGTCCGGGCGATAGAATACTTCCCGTTTGGGGCGGTTTTTCTGACGCCCAGCGAGCATCCGATGCCAGCGCCAAGACTGCCACACCGTCATCGGTTCGCTCCTCAGCTATTTGCTTCTCGATAGGGCGTTCGGCAGCATGCCAAAAACTGCCAATCCAAACGCCCGTTGCAATCAAGATTGCCGCAGCCGTCGCCATGATCAGCCAGACCCACCATCGCGGCGTCAAAGAGCGTGTCGGTAATGTGCCGGCTGGGTCGATTGGGGAGAGGTGTCGCTCCTTTAGTTCGGCATGCAAATCCAGGTAGTGAACATATCGCCGCAGAGCTTTCGGATCGCCGTCGAGGAAACTTTCGAGCTGGGCGACCTGCTCGGGTGTCGCTCGTTGATCCACAAACGCGGCAAGCAAACGATCCAGTTCTTGGTCTTTCGCTTCAGCCATGTTACCACCCCTCTCGTAGCATCTTTCGATTGATGCACTCGATCAACCGAATCCTCAGCTTGTCGATCGCGTAATAGAGGTTGTGGACGCTTGTTTGGGACTCGTCCGCTTCACGTTGGATAGAGCCATGCTCCGAATACCGACGAATTAACAATCTGCGTTCTGCTTCGGTGAGGTCTTGTAGGCACCTGTCCAAAATTCGCCGCCGGACTTCGAGCAGCGGGGTTTCGTCTGAGACGGTGCGATGCAACTGTTCCAGCAACTTGTCGGAAAACATCAGGCGATCACGGGCTTGCCGTTGCCGCCACGCGAGGACCTCGTGGTAGGCGAAGCGAATGGCCCATGGAACGAACGGGCGGGCGGGTTCGTATTCGTGGAATTTTTCCAGCAGGCGTACCGCCGTTTGTTGCAAGATGTCGTCGGCGTCGGCCGAGCGCGGCACAAGTATGCCGATGTACCTTCGCACTTCTGGCTGCGCACGGGTCCAGAACCCAACAAAATCGACA
>JBEGQI010000348.1:0-2932 GCA_041181065.1 Verrucomicrobiota bacterium
GCACCAGCGGTGAACCCGCGTGCGCATCCGTGAACATCACCTTCAACATGCCCGCCGCGGCCAGCACCTCCGGCACGGCGTAATGCAGCCGCGCTCCCATGTGAACCATTGCAAAATCAAGTTTCATTAAAGTTTCGTTCGTATCTCGCTCAGCATTTCGCGCCAACACCCATAACGCGGATGTAATCCTGCAAAACATTATCCAGCGAAAAATCCGCAGCACGCAGCCGCAATTGTTCCCGATCATGGTCTGTGTTCAGTCCGGCGAGGATTGCCTCTGATAGATGCGCTGAATTCTCAACCGGAACAAGCGCTCCTAGTTCGCCGCCGCGTAAAATCTCCGACGGCCCGCTCGGACAATCGGTGCTTACCACCGCCGTGCCGCAAGCCATCGCCTCCGCCAATACCAGCCCAAATCCTTCCCAGCGCGAAGAAAGAACAAAAAGCCGCGCCGACCGCATAAACGGATACGGGTTGGCCACAAATCCGTGCAGCTGCAAGTCCGCTGACACACCCAGTTTATCCGCCTGCGCTTGCAACGCCGCTCGCTCCGCTCCTTCACCGAGAATAAGCAGCCGCACGTTCACCTTCTTACGCACAAGCGCGAAAGCCTCCACTAACACATCAAACCCCTTTTGCCGCGTAAGGCTGCCCACGCCGAGAATCACCGGCGGCTCACCAGCTTTGAACCACGGATGCGTTATAGGTTGCATCGCCTCGCGCTCGAACTCTGGTGTCACGACCGGATTGTAGATCACATGAACCCTTTCACGCGGCAAACCGGCAACTTGTGCCACCGTGTCCGCTACGCCCGATGAAACCGCAATGACTCCGTCCGCATAGCGATAGGTCATCCGCACAAAACTCGGCAGCAACCGATCCCGCAGCCACGGCGAATTGCGCGTCGAGCTGAGCAGCGAATTGTGACAGCTGACAAACAACCGGGTGGCAACGCCGCCGCCAATAGACCGCGTCACAATCGACAGAGCGTTCACGTAATCCATCGCCGTCAACATCACCGCTGGCTTCTCCCGACGCAGATAGCGCGACAATCGCGGCAAGCTTTTCAAAACTCTTGGCGATTGCAAATCCACAATTCGCACCGCTGGCGCAACGCGATCCATGAACTCGCCTTTCGCACTCGCCAGCACGAGGTCGGTGGCGATTCCCTTTGCGGCAAATCCGTTTGCCAGATTCAACATCACACGGTTTGCGCCGCGCCCACCTAGGAACGGTAGGAACAAGGCAACGCGGCCCGGTTTCAATTCGGGATTGTTCATCTGAGTAACTCCGCCGCCTCCCGCGACACGTCCAGCACACACAACTGACGCCGTCCCGCGTGCGCCGAATCAAAACAAACTTTCTTCCCGTCCGGATGCCAGCGCGGATGAAAATCACACCGCCAGCACGTTTCCTTAAGGTTCGGCTGCGTCTTGAGCCGCAAAAGATCCACGCGCCGGTTGCTGGGCTGGTGGTAAAGCATCAACGTCATCTCGCATTCGGGGTTCGGATAGGTGTCATTGATCCAGAGATCGCGATTGTGCGGGTTGACCTGCGGATGACCGTCTTCCGGCAACACGCCTTTGCCCACCGCCACGCTCTCGCCGGTGTTCACGTCGATCTCGCGGAACGACTCGTTGTAAAGCCCCTGCCGCACGGCGTTGAAACGGATTTTTCGCGACAGCCGATACAATACGCGGGCCAGCGCCAGCAGCTTCGACTCCTTGAGTTTCTTGATCGCTGAATTTTTTCGGCACCACACGAGCACATGGTCGTTATCACGCCAGTCGAAATGGCTCATCTTGTCATCCAGCAGCACGCGCACGCCGGTTCCGTCCGTGTTTGCGACCACAAAATGATTCACCAGTCCGCCGCTCTTGAGAAAACAGCGATGCATGAACACAAACCGTTTCCCATCCGGCGAAATCTGGATGTGCGTGAAGTAATGCTCGCCCAACGCTGCGTCCAGTCCGCGCATCTTGAGAAAATCCGCGATGCTCAAAATCAGTTTTGTTTCGCCCGTCGCCAGTTCCACGCGGAAAATGCCGTCGTGGGCGTAGTTGATGGTTGATGGTTGAGAGTTGATGGAAGGGTGGTCGTAGCCGTAGCCGGGCTGGCAGCGCACAAGCTTGGAGAAATTCAGCGTCAGCCCGAACCCCGCGCGATCGCAAATGTCATACAGCGCCATCGGCAATGTCCGCGTTGTTCCCGAATCCAAATCCACGATGCGGCACTCAAAGCCCGACGCGCTCTCCGCGTTGTAAGCGATGACCCGCCGCCCCAGCGCCGGAAGCCACCGTTGACGCGCACCTTTCTGCCAGTTCCACGCGTGTGTCTCACCAACGATTGTCTCGCGGCGAGTCGCATCGTCAATCACAACGACCTCCGCCACGTCTGCGTGTGTCGGGACATGATCCTCCGTGGTGCTGGTGCGCAGACAGACGAGTTCCTCCGTCGCCACATTCCACGGCGTCAAATCGTGGAAGCCGAAGAAGTGGCTTGGCCCGGACGTAAATGGTTTCAATTCAGTCAGCACAGGAAGTTCAAGCAGGTTTGTCTACCGCCATCACCATGGTCATCCACAGGAATGGCAGCCGCCCCGCGCCGCGAAACTGCGGATTCTGAAAGCCGGTTTCTGTCAGCAGCTGAGTCAGCGTCGCCCGGCTCCACAGCTTAATGTGGCCGCCATCCCAAAGTGGATTGGCGTGGTGATCCCACTTGCCCGCGAGCGCTAGCACTAGGTTTTTGAGATAACCGTGATATGGCGTGGTGCAGATGAAACGCCCGCCGGGTTTGAGAGCCGTAAAACATCCCCGGGCATAGCCACGCGGGTCGTAAAGGTGTTCGACGACCTCGGTGCTCACGACGAGATCGAACGGCGGTTCGTTGAGATTGCGCAGCACATCCGCGTCCGCCGCCAGCACCTCGAACT
>JBEGQI010000349.1:0-9276 GCA_041181065.1 Verrucomicrobiota bacterium
GAACTGCGCTTTGCCTTTGCCGACACCGATGGCGACTTTCACGCGGCCATTCTTCCAGTAGAGGGAGAGGGGGACGAGGGTGTTACCCTTCACGGAGGCGAGTTCGAACAGTTTGCGGATCTCGGAGCGGTTCAGCAGCAGCTTGCGCGGTGCTTTGGGGGCGTGGTTGTTGATGTTGCCGAAGGAGTATTCCTCGATGTGCGCGTTGTAGAGCCAGGCTTCGTCCTTCTCGATGCGTGCGAAGGCGTCGGCGATCTGGCCTTTGCCGGCGCGGAGAGATTTCACCTCGGTGCCCTTGAGCACGATGCCCGCCTCGAAGGTTTCGAGGATGTGGTAATCGCGCCGGGCTTTGGGATTGGTGACGATCTCGGCCATAATGGCAACAGCCGGAAGGTTGCCCCTCCGGCTGTCGTGAATTCCAGTTTATTCGCGCTTAGCGCTTGCTGCTCTTGCGCTTCTTCGGCGCCTGAGTGGCGTCCACGGTCTCTTCGGGCATATCCCAGCCAATCTTCTCCTCGAGGATTTCGCGGAGGGCGATGTCGCCCGCGCCGAGCGTGTGGGCGTCAAGCACAAGCGGGCGGCTGATGCCACCGCTGCCCATGTTCAACTGACGGACGCGGCGGGAGACCACGTTGATCAGGGTGTTGGGGTTGCCAACCTTTTCCAAAGCTTTCTTTTGCAGTTCAGCGTTCATCGTATTTGCCTATTTCGAAACGAGCGCGGCAAGGTAGCGGTGAAAAAGCCTTTGGCAATCCCAAAATCCGGCTAAAAAGGCGTGAGTTGGTCGTTTGGCCGGTTAACCTTGCGGCATGAAAAAGCTCCCGGTTCTGGCGGTCGCCATGGCAGTAGCCATTATGAGTCACGCGCAATCTACCAACACCTTTCCCCTTTGGCCCCAAGGCGCTCCCGGCGCGCTGGGCAACTCCTCGAACGACATCCCGACGTTGACGGTTTACCTGCCGGAGAAGGTGGGGAGTAATTGTGCGGCCATGGTGGTTTGCCCGGGCGGTGGTTACGCGCATCTGGCGAGCCACGAGGGGGCGGATTATGCCAATTGGTTCAACGAACAGGGCATCGCCGGGTTCGTCTTGAAGTATCGGCTCGGGTCAGCGGGATATCGACATCCGGTCATGTTGCAGGATGTGTCACGCGCACTGCGAACGGTCCGGGCACGCGCTGCGGAGTGGGGCGTTGATGCCAAGCGCATCGGGGTCATCGGTTCATCAGCGGGCGGGCATCTGGCGTCCACGTTGCTCACGCACTTTGACGGTGGCGATACGAATGCGGCTGATCCCATCGACCGGGTCAGTTCGCGGCCAGCGCTTGGTATCTTGTGTTACCCCGTGGTGACGATGGGGGATTTCACGCATCGCGGTTCACGCAACAATCTGCTCGGCACCAACGCACCGGCGGACTTGGTGCAGTTGCTGTCCAACGAACTGCAAGTCACCAGCAACACGCCGCCTTGCTTCGTGTGGAGCACGGAGGAAGACAAGACGGTGCCGGTGGAGAACTCGATGCAGTTCGTGGCGGCGTTGCGTCGGAACCAAGTGCCGTTTGACTTCCACATCTATCAAAAGGGGCCGCACGGCCTTGGCTTGGGCACGCGGAGTTGGAATCCGGCAAAGCGCCATCCGTGGACGCGGGATTGCGAATTCTGGTTGAAGGAGCAGGGATTCGCACAGTGAGACACGACTGCGCTGTTGCGGCAAACCGTCTGGATTGCCAACATCGCGCACATTTCATGAAAACGATTCTTCGCTTGAGTGTTGCTTGTGCGGCGGGGGTATTGCTCGGTGCGAGTGATATCCGCGGTGCTGAGCCAACGGCGGACTTCAAAGAGGTTTTACAAATCGTGCGGGAGCGATTGGCTGGCGCCACTGACGAATCGGTGAACCGCGCGGCGTTGGAGGGCTTGGTGGCTGCGCTCAAAGGGCGTGTCACGATTGTCACCAACGTTGTTGGTGTCGCCACGAACAAGGCGCCGCTTGTGTCGCGTCAGAACGTCTTCGATGACGGCATTGGTTATGTCCGGGTGGATCGTTTCGGCGCGGGCTTGGCGTCGGAGGTGGAGGCGGCGGTGAAAGGTTTTGGGGCGTCGAACAAACTTTCCGGGCTGGTGCTCGATCTACGATTTGCGGGTGGCGATGACTACACCGCTGCAACTGGCGTGGTGGACCTTTTCTTGAAGACGGAAGTGCCGTTGCTGAATGCGGGCAAGGGATTGCTGAGTTCCCACGAGAAGACCAACAGCTTCCATTTTCCGGTGGTGGCTTTGGTGAACGGTGAAACGAGCGAGGCGGCTGAAGCGCTGGCCGCGATGCTGCGGCAAACCGGCGCGGGGTTGTTGCTTGGCGGACGCACCTCGGGCCGGGCAGGGGTGCGCGAGGATTTCAAACTTTCGAACGGCCAGACTTTGCGGCTGGTGGTCGCGCCGGTGTTGCTCGGCGATGCCAAGCCCGTGCCAGCCACGGGCGTTGTTCCGGATATCGAAGTGCCCGTGAAGTTGGAGGCCGAGAAAGGCTTTTACGCTGATGGTTCCCTGAGTTCGCCTGCCAGCAAAACGGCTGCATCGAATGGGACCAATGGGGTTGCATCAGGTCGTTCTCCGAAGCGGGTGCGCGTGACGGAGGCGGACCTGGTCCGCGAGAAACGCGGCGACGGGGACTTTGAAACCATCACCAACGCGCGGGTCAAGGCGGAGCCGGAGGTGCAAGTGATCCAAGACCCCGCCCTCGCGCGGGCGGTTGATTTGTTGAAGGGGCTGGCGGTCGTGCGGCAGGCGAAGAACTGATTTCGCATTTGACGATTCGCAATTCGGAACCACACTGACGCCTCGTTTCGTGATGAAAACCATTTTGTTCATTTGCACCGGGAACATTTGCCGCAGTCCGATGGCGGAAGGATTGTTCCGGCGTGCGGTCGAAGGTCGCGGCGAATACCGCGTGTTGTCTGCCGGCCTGGGGGCGATGGACGGCCAGCCGCCGAGCGCGCACTCGGTTACGGCGATGAAGGAGTTGGGCATCGACATTACGAAGCAACGCAGTCGCATGTTGACCGCAGAGCTGGTGCGCGAAGCGGATTACATCTTCGGGATGACGCACAGCCACGTGGATACGATCCAATTGCTCTATCCGAAGGTGGCCGAAAAGACGTTCCTGCTCCGCGAGTTTGACGACACGCTAGATCCTTACGAGAAGGATGTGAGTGATCCCATCGGCGGTTCTTTGTCGGTTTATCAGCGTTGTCGCGACGAGATCAAACAAGGCGTGATGAGCGTGCTTCATTTCATCGAGCATGGCCCGGGCGGCACGGTGCAACCGATCGCCCATAAGCCGGTGACGTTCGCAATCGGCAGCGACCACGGCGGGCTGGATCTCAAGGAAGCGCTGAAGAAGCATCTGGAGTCGGCCAAAGTCAGTTACGTTGACCTCGGCACGCACACGAAAGATTCCACGGATTATCCCGATTATGCCCAGGCGGTCGGCGAGATGGTGGCCGAAGGCAAAGCTGAGTTCGGTCTGCTCGTCTGCACCACCGGCATCGGCATGTGCATCACGGCGAACAAGATTTCCGGCATCCGCGCCGCGTTGGTGGCCGACAAGGACACCGCCGCAATCACGCGCCAGCACAATGACTCCAACGTGCTCTGCCTTGCCGGCAAGACCACCCTCGTCGAAGATGCGCGAAAGATCGTGGACGCCTTCCTTGGCGCGAAATTTGAAGGCGGACGCCACGAGCGCCGCGTGAACAAAATGGAACCCCGTAACAAGCCTACTGAATTGAAACTCAAACACGTTGACCCCGAGATCGCCGAAATCATCGAGCACGAACGCGTCCGCCAGCAGGAGAACATCGAGCTCATCGCGAGCGAGAATTTCACCAGCCCGGCCGTCATGGAAGCGCAAGGCTCCGTGCTCACGAACAAATACGCCGAAGGGTATCCGAAGAAGCGCTGGTATGGTGGTTGCGAGAATGTGGACCTCTCCGAGCAGATTGCGATTGATCGTGCGAAGAAGTTGTTCGGCGCGGAACACGCCAACGTGCAGCCGCATTGTGGCAGCAGCACGAACATGGCGGTCTATTTCGCGTTCCTGAAGCCCGGCGACAAGATGCTGACGATGGACCTTTCGCACGGCGGCCATCTGACACACGGCAACAAGGCGAACTTCAGCGGCAAGTTTTTCGAGATCGTCCACTACGGTGTGAGCAAGGAGGACGAGCGCATTGACTACAACCAACTCGCGAAGATGGCGCACGAGCACAAACCGAAGATGATCACCGTTGGCGCCAGTGCGTATTCACGCGTCATCGACTTCGAGCGCATGAGCCAGATTGCCCGCGAGGTCGGGGCGCTCCTGTTGGCGGACATTGCGCATATCGCTGGTCTTGTGGCGGCGGGGGTTCATCCCAGTCCCGTGCCGCATGCGGACTTCGTCACGACTACCACGCACAAGACCCTGCGCGGGCCGCGTGGCGGCTTGATCCTTTGCAAAGAAAAGTATGCGAAGGAAATCGACTCGATGATTTTCCCCGGCATCCAGGGCGGCCCATTGGAACACGTCATCGCAGCGAAGGCGGTTTGCTTCCACGAGGCGCTTCAGCCCGCGTTCAAGGAATACCAGCAGCAGATCGTGAAGAATGCGGCTGCGCTTGCTGCCGGCATGAAGAAGAACGGCTTCCGCCTCGTGAGCGGTGGCACGGACAATCACCTCATGCTGGTGGATGTCGGTGCGCGCGGCGTTTCGGGCAAGGACTGTCAGATTGCGCTCGATGAGGCGGGCATCACGACGAACAAGAACACGATTCCGTTTGAGACGCGCTCGCCGTTTCAGGCCAGCGGCATCCGTCTCGGCACGCCGGCGGTGACCACGCGTGGCATGAAGGAAGCCGAGATGGCGGCCGTTGCCGACATGATCAGCGAAGTGCTGGTGGATTTGAAGAATGTCGAGGCGGCCCACAAGGTCCGTCAGCGCGTGCGCGAGCTGACGGGCAAGTTCCCGTTACCTTATTGACTTCGCAACGAAACGAAATTCATGGCCGGAGGACTGCCTCCGGCCTTTTTCTTGTCACTCACTTGCGCATTGAAGCGGCGTAGATGACCATTTAGCAGCTTCCATGCATCGGATGTTACAAATGCTCACTTGCGTCGCTTTCGCCACTGTGATGATGCCGTTTGGCGCAGGGGCGGAAGACCTGTTGACCTGCGGTTGGACTGAAGTCCGCGCTTATCGAGTCGAAGGCACGAACGCGACGGTGCTCTGGTCGTGGGGCGCGACCAATGCGAATTTGCCGGAAGAGTTCAAGCCATTGTTCAATACGACGGATGAATGCAAGCCGTGTCCGGGTGGAAAGTTGCTCGTGACTTCATCGGGAGGTGACACCGCCGATGGTGCCGTTGCACTCGTGCAGCCGGGGACCAGTAACGTCTTCTTTTACGCCCACGCGCCGAACGGGCATTCGGCCGAGCTGCTGCCGTCCAATCGTGTGGCTGTGGCGCTATCTTACAAGACGAACGGCAACCGGCTCGTGGTCTTTGATCTCGCTGAACCGGACGTCGAGAAAGTCAGCGTGCCGCTGTGGGGCGCGCACGGAGTGGTATGGGATGAACAGCGCCAACTCATTTGGGGCTTGTCCGATTCGTTCATTGCGGCGTTCGCCTTGCAGAACTGGAACACGACGAACCCCTCCTTGGTTCAGGTTTCGTGGACAGGTCTGCTTGAAGGTGGCGGGCATGACATGTATCCGGTGCCGAACAGCCCCTACATGATCGTTGCTACCGAGACACAGTGCTGGCTGTTTCATCGGGATACCCGCTATTTCACCAAGCATCCGCTGATCGGTGACGTGGCTACGGTGAAAAGCACGAGCGTGCATCCGGTCACGGGGAGGATTGCTTACATCGTGGCCGACACGGTTTGGTGGTCGGAGACGCTCAGATTTGCTTTGCCGTCGGGGACGATCACGCTTCCGGGGGAACATTTCTATCGGGCGCGCTGGACGCCGGCGGAGGTGCCCGCGCTGGCCATCACGCAGACACCGACCAATACGACCAAGGTGAGCTGGCGCTCGAAGTGGACGGATTACAGCCTCCAGGAGAACGTCGGATTCAGTGCGGCAGGCTGGGGGACTCCGGCGTAACCGGTGCTGGACGATGGGACGAACAAGTTCATCTTGCCGGACCCCTCGGGCAGCCGGCGGCTTTACCGCCTCATCAGGAGCCAGCCTTAGGATCACCGAAACCGTTTTTGCAAAACCGGCAATCGTTGGTATTGTGCGCGCCATGTCAATCAAGCCAGAAAGGGCCGGACTGCACGACAAGCAAAGCGAACGTGACACGCGCGAGTTGCACATCGACAAGGTGGGCGTGCGCGGCGTGCGGTTTCCGATTCAAGTGCGCGACAAGGCGCATGCGCATCAGAACACGGTCGCGACCATCGGCATGTTTGTGGACCTGCCGAAGGAGTTCAAAGGCACGCACATGAGCCGCTTCATCGAGGTGCTGAACGCGCATGGCAACATCATTCACGTCGAGAACATCGAGGAGATCCTGTTCGCGTTGCAGGACAAGTTGAAGGCGGCGACGTCGCACCTGGAGATCGAGTTCCCCTATTTTATGACGAAGGAGGCGCCGGTCACGCGCAAGGCCGGCGTGATGGACTATCAAGTCCGCTTCGATGCGGCGGCGTGCGGTCGCGAGGTTGATTTCGTGCTCACGGTGAAGACGAACGTGACGACGCTGTGCCCGTGTTCGAAGGCCATCGCGAAATACGGCGCCCACAATCAGCGCGGCGAGGTCACGGTCACCTTGCGCTCCCGCAGCATCGTTTGGATCGAGGATGTTATTGCGATGGTGGAGGCTTCGGGAAGTTCCGAGATGTATGCGTTATTGAAGCGCGAGGACGAAAAAGCCGTAACCGAGCGCGCTTACGAGAACCCCGTCTTCGTGGAAGACCTCGTGCGCAATGTGGCGCTGAAGCTCAAGGCGCATCCGGAGATCACGTGGTGGAAGGTGGAGGCGGAAAACTACGAAAGCATCCACAACCACAACGCATACGCGTGCATCGAGGGGCGGAACGAAAAACGCACCCGTTCGAAGCGAAAGGGTGCGTGATCAAGCGAGCTTGAGTCGGGCTCGGTCAGGCCGTGGGCTTGCGATTGACCGAGAAAAATTGCCGGTTCAGCCAGAACGCGCCGAACATGCCGGCCAGCGCCGCGGCCACCCAGGTCTCCACTTCCGGGACCGCCACGATGTCCATTTGCAAACCCCAGCTTTGCACCGTGCTCACACTGCCGCCGCTCAGGTCCGCGATAAACAAGCTCCAGGTGCCGTTTGGATTCGTGCTGAGGAATGAACCAAGGCTGCCGCTGGTGTTGTCCGTCATCCAGATCCCCGTCGGTGTCGCGCTGAACGTGCTGTTGCCGCCGTATTGATGAATGCTCGTGCCGCTCGCGGCGAGCGTCACATTCATACCGGCGTCGCCGTAGCCGTAGCTGCTGACGCCGCTCACGCCCGTTCCCACGCGGTCGAGCAGGACGGTGAAGCCGCTGCTGTGCACCAAGTAGGCGTAGAGGTCCCCATTCCAGCCGCCGGAAAGGTTGAGGGTCACGGAGAGGCTGGTGAATGTGCCTGCGGGAATGGCGCCGACGGTGCGGGTATCGGCCCAGCCGCTGAGGTTGTTGTCCGGCACCACGCCGCCGTTGGCAAAACCACTGTTCCAGTTCGTGGTATAGAGGGTGGCGTGCGACGCGAGCGTCGCGAGGAGCACGGACAGGAAGAACAGCAAGCGTTTCATAACGGTTCTGATTTTGGTGTGATTCAAGATTTCAACAATTCCACAAATACCCGTATCACGGCACCGAACGAGTCCGGAAGAAGCCCGAGGGATTTGCCGGGGTGACCGTGAAGGTGATGGAGCCGTTGCCCGCCGCTGTGTTGGTCAGCAGTGGCGTCCAGGTGATGGGTGGCGCGAGACTGGAGGTTTCATCCAGCGCGTATTGCTGGCCAGGGATGCCCAGGTAATCCAACTGATACTGGCCCCCACCCACCGGGGTCGGTCCGGAAAGCTTGTTGTAGCCTTCGGGCGAACTGATGGTCACGGTCACCGTCTTCGTCGCCGTGCCGCCCACGCCGTCGCTCACTGTGTAAGTGAAGCTGTCGCTCGCGGCAGCGGCAGTGTTGGTGTAGATCACATTGCCACCGGAGATCGTGGCCGTGCCGCTCGTAGGTGAGGAAACTGAAGTGATGGTCAGCGTATCTCCGTCAGCGTCCGTGGCAAACTTGCCGATCACAATCGCGGTTGCAGTTCCGCCAACGGATACACCCAAGCCGAGGTCGCTGGCGGCGGGCGCTGCGTTCGTAAACTTGATGGTTCCGCCGACATACAGGTCGCTGGTATCCCAGTGAGTCGTCCCGCCGGTCGGCAGGTTGACGGTGGCGAATGTGCCCGAGAGCGTTCCGTCGAACAGATCAAAGATGTCACCATTCTGTGGTGTCGGGCCGTTGTTTTGAACGGTCAACGTGCCGCCTGCGTTTATGGTGCCAGCATTGGACAGCTTGGTCGCGGAGGGAGTGTTCGTGCGGTTCAGCGCCAGATTCAATGTGCCGCTGTTGCTTAGAGTGCCGACCAGATTGATGGCAGACATACCAGCGCCGCCAGCAGCCTTGAGGGTGGCGCCGCTATCAATCGCAAGGTTGTTGGTGACATTGAGCGTTGTTTGTCCCAATCCGCTTGATGCGGTCAAAATGCCTGACTCGACGTGCAAGGTCCCGACTGAGACGGTGGGTGTGCCAGAGGAGGTCAACCGCACTTCTTTCGCGTTGGAGTTCTTGAGATGCAGGGTGCCGTTCACGGTCATGGTGGATGCCAGAGTCATGTTGATGGCTTGCGATTGGGCGGCGCTGTCCCAAGTCAAATCGTTGAGCGTTTGCTCCAGCCCGCCGGGAGATGCGGTGGTGGCGCCAAGAACTTCGACGCGCGAGCCGGTGGGCCACACCGCAGTGGGCACTGTGCCGCCGTTGAAGTTGATGCGGAAGACACCCGCGCTGCCGACGGTGTTCGGGCCGGTGAAGGTCGCCGCGCCGTTGATCGTGAGGGTGCCGTTCAAGGTCAGCGCCGCACTGGAGCCGAGGGCGTTGCTGGCCGTCACGGAGGCGCCGGCATCCACCTGATAGGAAACCGAAGAACTGTTAACGTAGTTTCCACCGGAGGGCAGCGAGAGCGGATGCGTGCCGCTGGGGAACTGAAGCGTTGTGGTAGTGAACGCATCCACCGT
>JBEGQI010000350.1:0-2931 GCA_041181065.1 Verrucomicrobiota bacterium
GTTCAAGTGCAAACCTTGGCGTTGCTGGTGGTTCGACTGTGACAATCGTTCTGGTTGCTTACAATGGCGCGAACTACGCTTCGTCCAACATCCGCGGCCATTCTGCGGCGTTCCAGATGACTGCTCAAGCCCTGCCAGCTACCGCTGCTGATGTCGGCACCGGCGCTTGGACCAGCTTCGCGGTTTCCGCCGTTGCTCCTGTTCCGGAGCCCTCGACCTTCGCCCTCGCGGGCCTCGGTCTGGCCGGTCTGTTGATCTTCCGCCGCCGCAACTAAGCGGTTGCTGAAATCAGCAAATCACCAAAAAATTCACGAAGGCCGCTCGCAAGAGCGGCCTTCCTCTTTTTGTAGGGCAGACATTCCTGTCTGCTAGTGACTTCCCTTTGCGTTCTCTGCGTTCTCCGCGGTTAAATCCCTCTCTGAATCAAAGTCTTAATCTTAATCTTACTCTCAATCCCCCCAACCCCGTGGTGATATCCCAATCCCCTTGCGCTTTGCCATTTCGGACGCAATCGTTCCTCGCATGCACACATCCATTTCCTCTCCGCGCCACTGCGTTTTTGCGCTGAGTTTTCTTTCCGTCGTCGTGTGCTTCACATTGTTGCGGCTGGATGCGCCGGCGGGCACTAACGCCGTTCCCGGCGCGACCTTTCGCGGTGAGTTTTATCCCGCGAACACGCTCGGCTACGCGTTGGAATCCAATTACCAACGGCTCACGAATGCGATTCGCGGTTATCAACCGTGGAATGACCAGCCGTGGCTCGGTTACCAGTGGATGAGCACCAATGTGGCGGCGTATCGCTTGAATCCCCGCTCGGTCATCTTCGGCAAACGCGGTGCGACGGCGTTGAGCCTCGCGCAGTTCAACAGCACGCAGAATCATCTGTGCGCCGTCACGCGTCGTCATGCCATCGGCACGGCGCACTGGGGCGATGGCGCGAGCTTGGATAATCAGATCGTGTGGTTCATGGGCACGAACGGCATGGTGCACGGGATGCGCACGACGAATTGTTTCGCGGACAAGTCTGTCACGAAAGAGTTCGAGGATATGGAGGTGGTGCAGTTCACGCAGGATTTGCCGGCGGATGTCGAGGTGATGCGCGTGGCCGGGCCGTTGACGAATTCGTGGCGTGGCTTTGCGGCGTATTTTTCGCCGAGCCCAGAGCCGGGGCATCTGCCGATCTTGATGCTTTGTCAGCACGGCTATTTGGGGCGGGGCGGTCAGCAGCACGTGGGTTCCCCCTTCGGTGTGGGCGGCGATTCGGGTTCGCCCTCCTTCATCATTCACGGCGATGAATTGATCAATGTCGGCGGCCTGTCCCCGTATCCATCCCCGCAAATGCAGCGCAAGATCGACGAACTGTGCCGTCGTTCCGGGCTGAACCCGGCGCGGTATCAGATGCAGGTGGTCTCGCTGACGAATTATCCCCAGTGGCCGTATTGACCCGCTCCTCCCCCTCAGTCCTCTTCCTCTTCCTCTTCCTCTTAATCTTAATCTTAATCTTAATCCCCCCCCTTGTCTCCGCCTCCGCTTTTTGAATTTTGAATTTTGAATTTCCCCCACCCCATGCTAGTGTCCTGCCATCGACGCCCCCGCGGTGCGGTGGCGGTCGGTCGGCAAAAACATGTTCAACCGCTGGCGGTGCTGGCGGGGTTCGGGGGCGGCGCTTCCGGACTGGGTGTGTGGCTGCTTCCAAAGCTTCTTTGGTCCTTCTCCGGCGGAGAGGGGTGTGAATCACGCCAGCTTTGCGTTGGCGTGAGGCTGACCTTTTTCAACCCGGTTCGCTGATTTTCATCCGCGCACCAATGAAGTCGGCTCGGGCACATCTCCGCATAGTGTGCGGTCGCCTGGGCCGCGCTAGGACCAAAGATGCACGACGATAAGATTGTTCAACGTTTCATCGAGTTGCGGGCTCAGGGACGGACCTTTGCCGAACTCACCTCGGAGTTGGGTGTTTCCAAACCCACTCTCATCGCTTGGAGCCGCAAGCACCAGTTCCAGATCCAGAACCTTAAGCAGATTGAGCTGGAGGCTTTGGCTGTTCGCTGGCTTGCCTCCATCACCGACCGCGTCAACGCCCTTGGCGGTCAGTTGCAGAAGATCGAGGCGGAACTCGCCACCCGTGAGGTGAAGGAGCTCGGCACCGTCCAGCTCTATTCGCTGGCGCGTAGCTTGCGCCGCCAGATCGCCGAACTCACCGGCTCCGTCCAGTTCACCAGCTCCGTGCGCGACATCCCCGATGAGGAATACCACGACCAGGTCCAGGACTGGCCCGGTTGACGCCATCGCCTTTTGCCGTTCCGTGGTAAAGGAATGGTAAAGTTTTGGTAAAGTCCGCCACCGCCCATGACGAACCGCCAGCTCTTCCGTCGGCGTGACCGCTCGCTGGTGCGCCGCAACGTTCGGCGTGCCGTGCGTTGTCGCTGGCGCGCGCCGGACTACCTTGCGCTGGCCCTGCGCGCCTGCCAGCGCCTTCTGCGGTGTAACCGGGAACTGGCCCGGCTCGTCCCGGAATTCTTTGACCCGGTCATCGTGGATCGCCTCGCCCGCGAACGTGCAGAAAAACTTCGTTGGCGGGCTGAGTGGGAGCCGGCCTTGCGCAAGGTCTATGGTGAATCGGCGGACCCTGAGCCTGAGCCCGACCTTTTGCCGCCGCTGCCGTCGCCGCGTGTGCAACGCCGTGTGGATGCCTTGCTGGCCGAGCGCCAGCAGTGGTTGACGCTCGGCACGTTGAACCTGCGTCGCTTTCACGAGCGCCGGCCTCAAAAGGTTGCGAGCCTCGGTCAGCTGGCGCGTCTCCTGTGGGCCGCCGTCCAGCTGGGGCGTTGGGCTGCGGGCATCCCCGATCATCCGGAACCGCCCACTCCGGCTGCCCCCGACCCTTGGGCCGACTTGGCGCGGATCTATCCCGAACCTCCCGCGCCATCCCCA
>JBEGQI010000351.1:0-29318 GCA_041181065.1 Verrucomicrobiota bacterium
CGTCAAAGGCATCGAAGTCGCGAACGCCACCGACAACGGCATCATCGTCGCGGGCGCGGACTACTGCATCGTCGAAGGTTGCGTGGTGCACGACTGCAACAACGACGGCATCCGCATCGGCAGTTCCACGACGCTCGCGAACTACACGCTCATCCTCAACTGCGATTCGTTCCGCAACTATCAAGCCGCCGCGCATGGCAACAACGGCGACGGTTTCTCCGCCAAGGCCGGCACGGGTGTGGGCAATGTGTTTCGCGGCTGTCGCGCATGGAACAACTCCGACGACGGCTGGGATTTCTACGACAACGACGTCACGATCACGCTCGAAGGGTGCATCACCTGGGCGAACGGTCTGAACCTCTGGGGCGATTCCGCGTTCACCGGCAACGGCAACGGCTTCAAGCTCGGCGGCGCGAGCACTCATTCGCAGCACATCCTCCGCAACTGCCTCGCCATCCAAAACGTCCACGACGGCTTCGACCAGAATTACAACAGCGGCGGCGTGACCATCTATAACTGCACCGGCTACGGCAACGCAGTGAATTTCCAGTTCCCCGACACGCCGAGCGTTGGCGTGGACGTCATCAAGAACTGCATTTCGTTCAATGGCCTCAACGCCATCAACGGCGCCGCGCAACTCACGTCAAACAGCTGGCAGGGCTTCACGGTGACCGCCGCCGATTTCGCGGGGCTCGACACTTCCAGCGTTACGAACGCCCGCAACGCCGATTACTCGCTGCCCACGCTGCCGTTGCTCCGGCTATTTCCCGGCAGCGACTTGATCGATGCCGGCGTGGACGTGGGCATTCCTTTCAACGGTCCGGCTCCCGACCTTGGCGCGTATGAATATGCGCCGTGAATTTTTTAAGATGAAACAACTCCAACGCTTCGCGCTCGCATCTATCCTTGGACTCTCACTCCAATACGGCTTCGCCGAATCCACCGGCGGCTTTGCCGACCTCGCTCCCGGCGTCACCGGTGGCGCGGGCGGCACCACCGTCACGGTGACGAACGGTGCCGACCTCAATCAATACACCGATGCGAAGGAGCCCTTGATCATCCAGATCGCCGGCACGCTTCAGATCACCGGCATGGACACGCATGTGCGCCCGAACAAGACCATCATCGGCGTCGGCACGAACGCCACGCTCGAAGGCGGCGGCTTGTATCTTTACCGGTCGGGCAATGTCATCATCCGCAATCTCACCATTCGCGGCAGCACCGACGACAACCTCGGTATTTTGCTTTCGACGAATGTGTGGGTTGACCATTGCACGTTTGTGGATGCGAAGGACGGCAACCTCGATATCCGCCGCGCCTCCGACAACATCACGGTGTCGTGGTGCAAATTTTATTATCAGGTCAACGACACTCACGCGTTGTCCTGCCTGCTCGGCTCGAACGACAAGGAGACCGACTGCGAAGGCAAGTTGCACGTCACGTTCCATCACAACTGGTGGGCGGAAGGTTGCAAGGAGCGTATGCCCTCGGTGCGCTGGGGCACAGTTCATCTCTACAATAATTATTACAGCTGCGCGGGGAACAACTACTGCGCGCGTATCCGGCTCAATGCCCAGGCGCGCATTGAGAACAACGTTTACGATGGCGTTCGCAATCCGTGGGAGGTTTATATCACCGACTACACGAACACCGTCGGCCGCCTCTTTGCGACGAACAACCTTGAATTGAACGTCGCCTGGGGCAACGGCACCACGAACACGAAGAAAGGTTTGTCCATCGTCCAGATCGTGCCCGGCACAAATGACGTCTTCGTGCCGAAGTATTCCTACTCGCCCGAACCCGCGGCGAATGTCGCCGCGCGCGTCCAAGCCGAAGCCGGTGCCGGACGCGGACCTTTTGCGCCATGAAAACAAAACTGCTTTGCCTTGGAGCCATCACCTCGTTGACGTTGGCTGCGCACGCCCAATCGCTCACCGAGCATTTCGCTTACCCGAACGCCAGCCTCGGCGCAGCCGGCAGCGGCGACGCGGTGTGGACTGGTGGCGACAGTCCGAGCACCGCCATCACCGTCAGCAGCAACGCCGCGCTCACTTACGCCGGATTGTTCGGGCCAAGCGGCAGCGGAATCATTTTTAGCGGTGGCACGTTCAAGAAGAAGGCGGCGCCCTTCACCGCGCAGTCCAGCGGTTCGGTTTACGTTTCGTTCCTGCTCAACCTCCAGACCGCCGGCAGCGGCGCGAAGCTGCTGGTCTATTTGCAGAACGGAAATTCCGCGTCCAGTTCGCCGCCGCTCGGCATTTATCTCAACGGCTCGCAAGTCGGCCTCGCGAAATCCGGGAGCACACCGGCTGTCAGCACGGGCAACTTGAGTTCCGGCGCGCATCTCGTCGTGGCGCGCTACTCGTTCCTCGCGGGCAACGATCAGGTGGACCTGTGGGTGGACCCGGCGTCGCTCGGCACGAATACAGTTCCCGCCGCCACGCTGACGACGGGCACCGCCAGTTCCAGCGATGCCGCGAGCTTGAGTTACGTTTTCCTCAATCACGCGGTCAACCAGACCGTGTGGCTGGATGAATTGCGCGTCGGCACGACTTGGGCCGAGGTCACGCCAACGGATGGCACCACACCGCCGCCGTCCGGCAGCAGCACGCCGGTGTTCACGAGCATCGTGAATTCGCCCGCCGGGCTCGTGATGCAAGGCACGAACGGGGCCGCGAACGCAGCCTTCGATCTCATCGCGTCGGCGAACGTCACGCTGCCGTTGAACCAGTGGAACGATGTCTCCGCCGAGAACTTCGATGCGAACGGCAACTTCATCCTGACCAATCCCATCGCCCCGTCGGCGCCGCAATTATTCTACCGCGTCCGCGTCGGCTCCGGCACACCCGCGCCGGTGGCGCCCGGCATCACTTCGAGCCCGACGAACCTAAGTTTGCTCGCCGGTGCCACGGCAGTGTTCAACGTCAGCGCGAGCGGCACTTCGCCGCTGACCTATCGCTGGTTCTTCAACACGAATGCGCCCACAGCGGTTGGTGCGAACAGCGCGACGCTCACGCTTAACAACGTCCAGACCAACGACGCCGGAACCTATTTTGTCATCGTGACGAACGTTGCCGGCGCTGCGACGAGCTCCGTCGCTTCGCTCAGCGTGAGCAACATCCTGTTGCCCGCCGGCATCGTGACGCAGCCGCAGAATCAGACCGTGCCCGAGGGTCAGACGGCGGTGTTCAGCGTCGTCGCGTCCGGCACGCCGCCGCTGTTCTACCAGTGGTTCCTCAACACGAACACGCCGCTCGCGAACCAGACCAACGCCAGCCTCACGCTCGTGAATGCCTCGAACGTCAACGCGGGTGCTTACTCCGTCAGCGTCAGCAATGCCTACGGCAGCACGAACAGCGCGTTCGCCTCGCTCACGATTGATACCAACGCGCCGCTTGATTTCAGCGCCATCGGTTTCTGCAACAACAGCGCCCCCATCACCGGCGGCGCGGCTGGCCCGACGGTTTACGTCGGCAACGAAACCGAACTGCAAACCTACTCCGATGACAACGCCCCCTACGTCATCTACATCACGAATTCATTCTCGCTCACCGGCATGGCCACGCATATCCGGTCGAACAAGACCGTCATCGGCTTCCCCGGCGTTGTGCTGTCGGGCGGCGGGCTTTACCTCTACCGTTCGATCAACGTCATCATCCGTAATCTCACCATCACCGGTTCCACCGAAGACGGGGTCGGGCTGCATTATTCCTCAGCGGTCTGGATCGACCATTGCACCATCACGGATTCTGCGGACGGCGCGATCGATATCACGCAGGAGTCCGACAACATCACGATTTCGTGGTGCCACATCTATTACTCGTCGCCGACGCTCGATCACCGGCTGGCGAGCCTGATCGCGTCGAGCGATGCCGACACCGGCAATTACCGCGTGACCTATCATCACAACTGGTGGGGACAGAACGTGCAGGAGCGCATGCCCTCGAATCGCTTCGGCCGCGCGCACATCTTCAACAATTACTACAGTGCCGCGGGCAACAATTACTGCGTCCGCACGCGCAAGCAGGCCGAATGTCTCGTGGAAAACAATTTCTTCCAGAGCGTGCAGAATCCGTGGGAGCAATACATCACCAGCTCCGGCGACGTGCAGGGCAAGCTCGCCGCTGCCGGCAACAACGTGCCGTTCCTCGGCACCGCGAACGGCGTGAATTGGACCGGCACCATCACCAACGGCGACGGCACCATCCGCGTGATGATTCCCGGCACGGGCACGGTGTTCGCGCCGCCGTATTCCTACTCGCTCGCCACCGCCGCGACGATTCCCAACACCGTCACCAACAACGCAGGGGCGGACAAGGGGCCGTTCGCGCCGTGATGAGTGCTCATTTTTCAATCATCAATGCAACGGACTGACGTGGACTCTTCAGGCTGGCTGTGGAGAATCACATCGTCCCACAAAAATGACCCACGTTCCGATTCGCACACATTTAACCGCAATTCATCCACATGAAAACTTCCCCTCGTTTTATGTTGAGCAACCCTGTGTCCAGCGCAACGCGCCTTCTCCGTGGTCGTTTCCTGCTGGCGGCTGGTCTGTTGATCGCCGCCTGTTCCAGTCACGCCGTCACGCTGCCGTTTTATGACGGGTTTGATTATTCGGAAGGCAACTTGAATGCCGTCGCCACACCGACGTGGGCGGTTGGAAATGGGAGTTCAACCTTCGAGATCGCCGTCTCGAACTCCGCCGCGCTGACGGCGCCGGCTGGGTATCCCGCCGCCATCGGCAAAGGCGTGCGACGCGCTCCCGGCGGTTCAGCCCGCCGGTCGGTGCAGACCATCGATTCGTTCACGCCCGCTGACGGCGCGGAGGTTTATGTCTCGTTCCTCTTGAACGTCCAGACCGCGCCCGGCGCCGCCCAGTGCATCCTGCAACTCGACACCAGTTCGGCGAGCGTGTCGTCACCGGACCTTGGAATCTTTGTGGATGCCGGCCCCAAGGTGGGCATCGGCAAGAATGTTTCGACCCCAGGGTTCACCATGCCGTCCAATCTTTCGGCGGGAACACACCTCGTGGTGGGGCGCTACACATTTCAAGCTGGCAACGACAAGGTGGACCTGTGGGTTGATCCCTCCAGTGCTGACTACGGTGCGGCGTCCGCACCCGCTTCGATGGGCAGCCACACGAACAGCGGTGATCCCACTACGTTTGGTTATTGCCAGATCGTGACGGCCAGCGGCGCGGGCAGCGTCATATTCATGGACGAATACCGGATCGGCACCACTTGGGCGCAAGCCGTCCCGGCTGGCGGTCCGCTCATTGGTGCGAAGCTTGGTTTCGCCACGCAACCCTCCGGCGCCGCGCCAAATGCAGCGATGAGCCCGGTCGTGGTTCAAGTGCAGACCGCAGGCGGAGCCGCAGTCGCTTCCAACGGAGTGCCGGTCACGCTGACGCTCACCGCCGGCAGCGGAACGTTGGGCGGCACGCTCACGCAAAACACCGATGCCGCAGGCAAGGCGACCTTCAGCAACTTGAGCATCGATACCGCGGGCACGGGCAAGCAACTCACCGCCACCGCCTCCGGCATTGGCACCGGACTGACCAATGCGGTCAGCACCACGTTCACGATCGCCGATCCGTCGGTTGCCACCAAGCTGGCTTTCACCACGCAGCCCGCCGATGCCGCCGTCAATGCGGTCATGAGCGCCGTCGTGGTGCAAGTGCAGGACGCGAGCAACGTAGCCGTGTCCACCAATGGCGTCGCGGTGACTTTGACGCTGTCGAGCGGCGTCGGGACGTTGAATGGCACCCTGACGCAGAACACGGATGCGGCTGGCAAAGCCACCTTCAACAATCTCAGCGTGGACACCATCGGCACCGGCAAGCAATTGACCGCCAGTGCGGCAAGTTTGACCGGCGCCACGAGCAGTGCGTTCGCGATCACCTCGGGTGGCGGCGGTGGTGGTTCGTCGGCGTTGAATGTTTCACAGACGCGCATGTTGCCCTCGGGCTACGAAGTCAACGGCACGAACGGCACCCCGGTCACCTTTGCGCAGATCGTCGGCTCGCCCAGCCTGAATGTGCCGCTTTCGAACTGGATGCTCGTTGCCTATGGAGATCTCGACGGCAGCGGCAACATCACCTTCACCAACCCCATCTCGCCTGCGCTGCCGAACGCCTATTATCGCCTCCGCACCGGCAATACGAGCACCAAGCTCGAACCGCCGTCCATCCTCTCGCCGCCGCAAAGCCAGATCGTTTCGCCGGGCGCAACCGCCACGTTCACCGTCGGCGCCGTCGGACCGCTGCTCCAATACCTGTGGTATTTCAACGGCGTGGCCATCAAGAACGCGACCAACGCATCGCTCGTCATTCCGAATGCGCAGGCGGGCAACGTTGGCAACTACCACGTCATCGTCGCCAACCCTGGCGGCTCCGGCACCAGTCCGGTGGCGACGCTGGGCATTGGTGACATCGCGCCGACGATCACGTCGCACCCAGCGGATCAAAATGTGACCGAAGGCAACACCGCCATCTTCAGTGTTGCTGCCACGGGCACAAGCCCGCTCACCTATCAGTGGTATTTCAACACGAACACGCCCGTCGCGGGTGGCACCAACACCACATTGACGCTTGTTGGCGTCACCACGAACAACGCCGGCAAATACGCCTGCACGGTGGCCAACAACTTCGGTTCCGCGCCGAGTTCCAATGCCACCTTGAGCATTGCGCCGACGCCCACCGGTCTCCCGAACACGAACGCCCTCGGTTGGGCCGCCTACGCGGGCGTCACCGGCGGCGAATACGGCGGCAGCACCGCGAGCATCACCTGCGCGGACTACGCCTCTTTCAGCAACGCGGTCCGCAACGTGAACCCGCTCATCATCTATGTGAACGGCTGGATCACGAACACCGAGGCCTACTGCTACATCTACGGGCCGAACAAATCGATCATCGGCCTCGGCACCAACTCCGGTTTCTTTGGCGACCTGCGCGTGAACGCAACCAACGTCATCATCCGCAATCTCTCCTTCGCCGGAAACCTCAACAACAGCGACCTTATCACGATTGATGGCGGCACCAAAGGCACCGGCAAGGTTGTCTGGGTGGACCACTGCACGTTCTACGACGCGCCGGACGGTTCGGTGGACATCACCAAGGGCGCGGACTACGTGACAGTCTCGTGGTGCAAGTTCAGCTACGCCTATGCGCCTCCCGGCACGACCAGCCATGAATACGTCAACCTCATCGGCTCGAGTGACAGCGACACGAATGTGAATTTCCACGTCACCTTCCACCACAACTGGTGGGGCGACCACTGCCGCGAACGCATGCCTTCCGTGCGCGCCGGCCACGTGCACGTGTTCAACAACTATTACAACTGCACCTTCAACAACTACTGCATCCGCACGCGGCTCTTTGCTGAAGTGCTCGTCGAAAACAACTACTTCATCGGCGTGCAAAACCCGTGGGAGCGGCTCACCACCAGCGCGGGCGGCTCTCCCGGTCTGCTCAAAGCCACCGGCAACATCACGAACAACTGCACCTGGTCCGCCACGTGGTATCCCGGGGTGACCTTAATTCCCGGCACCGACACGTTGGGCAGCGACCTGAACCCGCCGCCATACAGCTATACGCTTGATGCAGCGGCGGACGTGCCGTTCTACATCCAGACCTATGCGGGCTCGGGCAAGTATCCATATGCGCCGTGAGGTGAAATGATTTGGGTTGGTTGAGTTGGTTGGGTGTCAGCGGCGCGGGTTGAGGGACCTGCGCCGCTGACGAAACTCTCCGAGAATTTTCTCCGTTGAATGCCAGAATGAAAAATCACATCGCTCTTCAAACCGCCTTGTTGCTCGCCGCTGCGGGCACTGTCTCCGCCGCGCTGCCGTTCTACGACGGCTTCGCTTACAGCACTGGCAACCTCGGTGCCGTCGGCACTAGCGGCGGTTGGGACGCTGCGTCCTCGGCGCTCATCGCCGTGACCAGCGGGAGCCTCTCCGCTCCTTCCAATTATCCCGCGACCACCGGCGAAATGGTGACGCTCAGCAAAGGTTCAGCGGTGAACTACGTAACCTTCGCGAACAGCGGTCAATACGCCTCCGGGCAGGTTTACTTCTCATTCCTTTTCAAGGTGGGCAGTTCGGCTGGTTCAAGTTCCACCGGCCTCGACATCGCTGCGTTGTCGGCGCAGGACGGCAGTTCGGCGGCGATCAACCTTCAGCTCCGCAACAACAGCGGGTTCAAGCTCGGCCTCAAGAAAGCCGGCGGCACGGCGGCGTTTCCGTCCACGGTGTTGTTGGCGGGCACGAATTATCTCGTCGTCGGCAAATACGATTTCGCCACCAGCCCCAACACCGCGAGCCTTTGGATTCTGACGAACTACGCCGCCACGGAAGTCGCCGCCGGTGCGGCGGCGGTCACGATCAACACGGGGACAGACTTCGCATCGGCATCCGGCATCGGCCGCTTCTATCTGAATGGCGCGGGCGTCCCAACTGCATCGGTCAATGTGGATGAACTCCGCATCGGCACGAGTTGGACGTCCGTCGTCACCACCAACGCGCCGCAGCAGCCTCCCGTTGTCGCGACCACGAGCCCGCACATCACTCAGGCGCAGCACGACGGCGTGCGCTTCATCATGCACGGGACGAACGGCACCGCCGGCAGCAGTTATGAAGTCATTTGCGCGACCAACCCGACGTTGCCGCTCGACCAATGGACGTCCGTCAGCTCGAACAATTTTTCCGGCGCCGGACTTTTCGACGCCACCAATCTCGTGACGCCCGGCGTGCCGCAGGTGTTCTATCGCATCCGTTGCGGCGGCGGCAGCAGCGGCACGAATCCGCCCGCGGGCGCTCCGCCGAGCATTGATTCGCAGCCGCAGGATCAGCAGGCGGCCATCGGGCAAGGCGCGCAATTCAGCGTGAGCGCGAGCGGTTCCGCACCGCTCAGCTACCAGTGGTATTTCAACACGAACACCTCCATCAACGGCGCCAACGCCTCGACCTACACCATCAGCAGTGTCACCTCCAACGACGCGGGCAATTATCGCGTGATCGTCGCCAACAGTTCCGGCTCCGTGACGAGCAGCTTCGCGGCGCTCACCATTGCGCCCGCGCCGACGAACGGCGACTGGTTCGTTTCGCCGAGCGGCAACGATTCCAATCCGGGCACAATGTCGTTGCCCTTCGCGACGTTGGCGAAAGCTGTGTCCGTCGTGCAGGCGGGCCAGACAATCTACATGCGCGGCGGAATTTATCTCCCGAGCAGCACAATCAACATCACCAAGGCTGGAACTGCGGGCAACCGCATCAACCTCATAGCGTATCCCGGGGAACAGCCTTATCTGAACTTCACCAATCAACCTGTCAGCACGGCCAATCGCGGCATCCTGTTCACCACCAATTCGGCTTATTGGAATGTCGTCGGCTTGCGCGTCGGTTACGCGGGTGACAACGGCATCAAGGTGGAAGGTAGCTACCTTCGCTTCGAGCAATGCATCCTGCACAACAACGGCGACACCGGTCTCCAGATCGGTTTCGGACACACGAACGATAATCCCGGCGGGCAGTGGGCCGCCTACATCGAAGTTGTGAATTGTGACTCGTATCAGAACTTCGACGTCGCGGGCAACGGCGGCAATGCCGATGGCTTCGCGGCGAAGATGCATTGCGGTCAGGGCATCGTCTTCACCGGCTGCCGCGCGTGGGAGAACAGCGACGACGGTTGGGATCTGTTTGAAACCGACTACAGCGTCGTCATCAGCAACTGCTGGACTTGGAAGAGCGCGATGCTCGGCGGTCAAGGCAATGGCAACGGCTTCAAGCTCGGCGGCGACGGCGCAGGTGGCAATTCGATGGGCACGCACTACGTCTATAACGGCATCGCGTTTGGCTGCAAAGTCAACAACTTCACGCAAAACAGCCACCGCGATGGCGAAGCGGTCATCAACTGCACGGCCTTCTCACCCGGCAACAGCGGCTACAATTATTTCTTCGAAGGCACGCTGAACTCCGGCAAGCAAAACGTCTTCAAGAACAACGCCAGCATCCCACGCTCAGGCGCGAATGGCGGCGGTTTCATCGAAGACAACAGCCCGCTCCAAGTGAACAACAGTTGGAACTACCCGACGAATATCGTGACCGTCAGCGCCGCGGATTTCACCAGCATCCTCGAATCCGCTGCCAAAGCCCCGCGCCAGCCGGACGGCAGTTTGCCGACCGGCTTCGCCCGGCTCGTCTCCGGCAGCGATTTGATCGACAAGGGCACGAACGTCGGCATGCCCTACAACGGCACGGCCCCCGATCTGGGTGCGTTTGAGTATTGAGCGAACCTCGCTTGAGCGGCACAGCTGCCTGCGCGTTCCCATTTTTCATTCAGCCTTGCAAGCGCCGCTGCGTGACCCGTGTGCGCCGCGTGTTACTTTGTCCGAGTAAAAGAACCACCCCATGACGCAACTCCCCTCGTATCGCCTGGCGCTGCTGCTCGCGCTCGCCGCCGCATCCGCCACAGCGGCTACTTACCATGTCGCAACGAACGGCAATGACTCCGCTTCCGGCACAGTCGACGCACCGTTCGCTACCGTTCAACATGCCGTCAGTAGATCGGCATCTGGCGACACCATCCTGATTCACGGCGGCACGTTCAAACAGGCTGCGACCCTCCAGCTGACCAACTCGGGCACCGTCGCTGCCCCGATCAAGCTTTCAGCCGCGCCGGGCGAGAAGCCGGTGTTGTGCTGGGAAGGCTGGTGGCCGACGGATGAAAAGGTGCGGGCTTTGGCGCGCAGTATTTTTCTCGGCGGCAACGCGTGGCATATCAAGGGGCTAGAAATCTGCCACTCGCCCGACAACGGCATCAAGGTCGAGGGCAGTCAGAACATCATCGAACAGTGCGTCACTCATCACAACGGCGACACCGGCATCCAGATCGGCCTCGCCAAGAAATCCATCAACGACGGTTCGAAGGCGGCGACGAACCTCGTGTTGAACTGCGATTCGTTCCGCAACTTTGACCCAAGGACAAAGGGCGAGAACGCCGACGGCTTCGCGTGCAAATTGTTTCCCGGCTCCGGCAATAAGTTCGTCGGGTGCCGCGCGTGGGAAAACGCGGATGACGGCTGGGACCTGTTCATGACCACATATTCCGTGACGCTGGAGCATTGCTGGACGTGGCATAATGGCGACGCGAAGTTGTTCCCCGACACCGGCGGCTACAAGGGCGACGGCAACGGTTTCAAACTCGGCGGGCAAAACCGTCCGGCCTCGCATCTCGTTCGCAACTGCCTCGCCTTCGACAACCCGCAAGGAAACGGCTTCGAAGATAACAACAACGACGCGCCCATCACGGTCCAGAACTGCACCGCGTGGGACAACGGCACGAACTTTCAGTTCAAGAAGCATGCGCATGTGCTCCAGAACTGCGTCGCGTTCGATCCCGTCCGCGCGCGTCAGGACGCGAAGCTGGACCCGCTGGTCGTCTCCGACCACAACAGTTGGAATCCCGAGCCCAAGAAGCCGACGAAGTTCATCAGCTTCGCGACCAAGGCAGATTTTCAATCGCTCGACATGGCGCTCGCCGCAGCGCCGCGTCAGCCGGATGGCAGCTTGCCCGCAAACAACTTCGCCCACCTCAAAGCTGGCAGCGCTCTCATCGACAAAGGCGTCAACGTCGGCATCCCGTTCGCCGGCGCAGCGCCAGATTTGGGTGCGTTCGAATTCAAACCCTGATGTTCATCATGCTTCGCAAGTTGACTCTCCTTGTTTCCACTTCGCTTTCGCTGTTGGTCGCCAATCCAACTCACGCGGCGCTGCTGGCCTACGAACCGTTCACAAACACCGTCGGTTCGGCGGTCATCGGTTCGGGCGGCGGCAGTGGCTTCGCCAATGTCTGGCAGACGAACAGCAGCGGTGGCGTGGCCACCAATACTGCCGGCGGTCTGAGCTACACCGATGTCGCGAGCAACTCGTTGGTCACATTGGGTGGCGCAGCCTTTTTCCAAGGACTGACCACGGCCAACACCAGCATGCAGCCGACGCGCCCGTTCATTTTCAGCCGCGGCACGAACGGCGCCGATGGGACGACGACTTGGATCAGCTTCCTCATTTGTCGTCAGGGTCCGACGAATGGTTCGGCAACGAACGGCTGGTTGCGCGGCGCCAACGTGCCGCACGATCTCGGCACGGCGCAGAAGCTCGCCATCGGCAACAGCAGCGGTGCGGCTACGAACACCGTCGGTTTGATTCCGCAAGGTTCCGCCAGCAATCTTAAATCCTCGACCACTCTGTTCGGTGGGCGCACGAACTTTGTTGTGGTGCGCATCGACCACATCGCAGGCGCGGCGAACGACAATGCGTGGCTGTTCGTAAATCCGCCGCTCACAATCGAACCCTCCACCAACGCTGCGAGCACCAATTCGCTGGGCGCCTTCGACTATTCCTTCGATACACTACGAATCTTTGCCGGCGGACAGAGCAGCGCGTCGCAACCCTACGCCGAGATCATCGTGGATGAATATCGCATCGGCGACACGTTCGCCGACGTCGCGCCCTACTCACCGGTGGTGCCGCCGGCCCCGCCCGCGCCCTTGATCATCACTAACGCCTCGCTCGTCGGCGGCAGCGTCGTGCTTGCGGGCACCGGTGGCACTTCTAACGCCAGCTACACTGTGCTGTCGTCCGCCAATCTTGTGAATAGCTCCAACTGGCCCGCCATCGGGTCGAACACGTTCGACGCGAATGGTAATTTCGTCTGCACGAATCCGTTCGTCGGCACTCCCGGTTCGACGTTCTTCCGCTTGTTCGTTCCCTATCAAGCGCCGCCCGCGCCTGTGGCGCCGAGCATCTTGACGTCGCCAACGAATCTCAACGTCGTTGCCGGACAATCGGCCGCATTCAACGCGATGGCTAGCGGCACCGCGCCGCTCACGTATCAATGGCTGTTCAACACCAACTCCCCCATCTCCGGTGCAACGGCGACGAACTATTCGATCGCCAGCGCACAATCGAATCACGCCGGCACCTATTCCCTACGCGTCGCGAACGTCGCCGGCGCCGTGACCAGCAGCGTCGCCACGTTGACCGTTTTCCTGCCACCGTCCATCAGTTCGCAACCGCAGACCCAATCCATAACCGCGAGCAACGCGGCGAACTTCAGTGTCGCTGCGCTCGGCACCGCGCCGTTGCGTTACCAGTGGTTCTTCAACACGAACACGGCGTTGGTCAACGCGACCAACGCAAACTTTGGCCTCGCCTCGGTTCAAACCAGCGACGCGGGCGCATACTCGGTTCGCATCACCAACAACTACGGCGCCATCACGAGTTCCTACGCCGTGCTGACAGTTCTTACGTCAACGCCCCTGGCAAATTACTACGTCGCCACCAACGGCAGCGACAGCAACAACGGCACGAACATCACGACACCATTCGCTACGTTGGCCAAGGCCGCGAGCGTCGCGACCGCCGGCAAATTGGTTTACGTCCGCGGCGGCACCTATGCCACACCCAGCAAGGTCAGCTTTAGCAAACTGGGAACTGCTGCGAGCACCATCCGCATCTGGGCGTATCCCGGTGAAGTGCCGGTGATCAATGCCACGGGAAATTCCTCCGACGGCATTGGCATCAGCGGCGACTTTTATCATTTGCGCGGACTCACCGTCACGTTGGCTGGCCACAATGGCATCAACATCTCCGGCGATTCGAACATCGTGGAGAACTGCGTCGTCCATGATAACGGCAACACCGGCCTGCATCTCACCGGTTCCGCAGCGCCCGGGCCGACCGGCAATCTCATCTTGAACTGTGACTCATATCGCAACTACGACCCGCCCATCGGCGGCAACGCCGACGGATTTAGCGCGAAGTGGGACATCGGTCCCGGCAACGTGTTCAACGGCTGCCGGGCGTGGGAGAACTCCGACGACGGTTGGGATTTGTGGATGGGCACGAACCCAGTGCTCATCACCAACTGCTGGGCGTTCCGGCACGGGATCGATTATTGGTTCTCCGGCAGCTTCAACGGCAACGGCAACGGCTTCAAGATGGGCGGCAATTACGTTGGCACACCGCACATCTGGGTGCATTGCGTCTCGTTCGGCAATGCCGCGAATGGCTACGACCAGAATAACAACATCCTCGGTCAGACCGTGGATCAGTGCACCGGTTGGAACAATGCCGTGCGTAATTTCAATCTGAACCACGGCACGAACACCACGCCGCATGTCGTCCGCAACAATCTTTCCTTCGGCGCGCCCAGCGGAGATTCCTTCCGCAGTGGTTCGCTGCTCACGAACAACAGCTGGCAGGTCATCTCCCCCGCGCCGACGGCTGCCGATGTGCAAAGCATCGATGATTCTGTCGCAGTAGCACCGCGCAACGCCGATGGCAGCCTGCCAGAATGGCCGTTCCTGCGACCGGTGATCGGTGGCCGGTTGGTGGATAAAGGCGTGAATATCGGCCAGCCATTCAACGGCACAGCGCCCGACTTGGGTGCGTTCGAGACCCCGTGATTGCCCAGCGTGCAGCTTTGGTTTTTGCGCTCGCGTTCCCGGCGATGGCGGGCGCTCAAGTCATCCAGACATGGACGCAGAAATCGCTCGCGGGCGACACTTCAACCGCCGGCGAGTCGTCTGCAGTAGTTGCGATGGATGGCAACTACATGTTCGTCGCCGACAACGAGCACGAGACGTTGCGTTTGTTCCAACGCTTCCCGGTGAGTTCCTGCGTGGATCCGCTTTACTCCACGAACATGCGCCCGTGGCTCAACCTGACCTCGACAAATCCAGAGGACGACATTGAGTCAGCCGTGATGACGAGCAGCGGCGGAACGAATCGCATCTACTGGCTGGGTTCGCACAGCAACTCCAAGAGCGGTGGCAATCTGCGGCCCAATCGAGACCGCCTGTTCGCCACGCAGGTCAACGGGAACGGCTCGGGTTCGCCGGCCTATTCGCTCGCTTACGTCGGGCGCTACGACCATCTGCGCACGGACCTCGCGAGCTGGGATCGCAACAATCTCCACGGCCTTGGCTCAAATTATTTCGGCCTCGTGGCCAGCACCAACTCCGGTGTTCCGTCCGAGGCGAACAATGGTTTCAACATCGAAGGGCTCGCAATGGCTCCCGACGGCACGAACGCGTGGATCGCTTTCCGTGCGCCGCTGGTCAATGGCTTTGGGCCAACGACGAATCTCGCCCCGCGCACCCACGCGCTCATCGTGCCGCTGAAAAATCTCGCTGCTCTCGTGGCGGGCAGCCCAACGCCCGGGCCGGGCGCGGCGCAGTTTGGGGCACCCATCCGTCTGAACCTCGGCGGGCGCGGCATACGCAGCTTGGATGTAAATGCTGCCGGGCAATATCTCATCACCGCCGGGCCAACCGGGGATGTCAGTGCGCCGCCAGTTGCGCCGTTGAACTTCCGCCTTTTCACTTGGACCGGCAGCACCAACGACGCGCCCCTCGAGCGCACGACTGACTTTCCAACGGATTACAGCCCCGAAGGCGCGGTGTTGCCGTCAGGTGCGCTGGACGCGAACGCGGTCGTTCAATTCGTGAGCGACGATGCCGTGGCATGCTGGAAAAGTTTCACCGCGAACGTCGGCACGGCCATCCTGCCGCCGCCGTTTTCGCTATCGCTCGCAGCGCCCTCGAACGGCGTGGCACAGTTGAACCTCGCCGCACAGACGGGCCTGACTTACACGGTCGAGTATTCCGCGACGCTGACGAACTGGTCGTGGCTGCGCACCGTGAACAGCACTGGCGCGGTCACTCCATTCACGGACTCAACGGCCACGAACGAGCTGCGGCTTTATCGGGCACGCTATTGAAGGCTGTTCTGTCAGGCAAACCGCGTGCCCTCAGCTACGGCGCTTTCCGGAAAATAAAAACGGCGCGCAGCCTTGCGGCCGCGCGCCGGTGAAACGAATGAATTGCCGATCAGAGTTTCAGCCGGAAGAACACGGTAGGCTGTGCCGGGCTGATTGGGATAACAAAGTTGGTGACCGTGGTGCTGCCCGGAACATCAAACCATGCATTCGTAGCGGCAACGAGGCCGACGTTGCGGTTGTTGGTCTGCGTCTGGAGCGTCCAACCCAGATGATCTGACGGCCACCCCAACGTGAGGTTCCCGCCGCTGACCAATGAGGTGATGTTGGTTGGATTCGTGGCAGGACCACCGCCGCCGGTGGCGACGGACAGGATGCCGTCGCTGACCAACAGATTGGTGTTCCATACCAAACCCGCGCCAGGAGTGGCCGGGGAGATGGCGGAGAAGGAACCGCTGCGGGCGGCCGCTTGGAAGAGCAAGAAGCTTTCACCGCCGACGAACGCCGGAAGGCCCGGCAGGCTGAGCGTGCCACCGTAAGTTACTGTGTCGAAGCTGGAGGTCACGTTTAGGCTGGAGACGTAGTTCGTGAACGTAAGCTGGTTCGTCCCGCTGCCGACCAGCGTGCTGCCACTGTTGAGCACCAGCGCGGAGCCGCGAACGATCTTGTAATTGTTCAAGCTCAAGGTGCCGTTGTTGGTGAAGGTGCTGAAGCCATCGATGTTGTTGGCCAATTGAACCGATGAGCCGCTGTCCACCACCCAATTCATTGCAGAACTGGTGATGATGAAGGGCTGCGGCGTCAGATCCAGCGATTGCGTTCCCGTGCCGTTGAACTCCAGCAGCGTCGAGGCGCCGCCGAAACCATCCAAGTAACCCGAAGAGTTAAAGTTGCGGCCGATCTTGATTCCCAGCCCAGTGAGCGAGGCATTGGCCAGAAGAACCTTGTTGCCGTTGCCGCTGTTGGTCTGGGTTTGGAACGTCACGTCGCGTCCCACCGTCAGCACGGTGTTAGCCGCATTGAGGATGGTTACACTGGCGCTGGTGGCATCGGCCACCTTGATGGTGAAGTCGCGTCGGACGGTGGTGTTATTGGTGATGTTCATGCGGCAGCGGGCGGAGGCGACTTGGCCGCCAGCCGTCGTGTCGTAGATGAAGTCGTAATAGCTTTGACCGCCGATACCGGTTGCAAGCGCACTGGAGCCGGTGTTGATCTGGGTGATGCGGCAGGTAGAGCCGTCTTGCCAAGTGGCCGTGGGAACAGCGGGCGCTGCGGCACGATTCCAGTTGAACTGGCCACCACTTGAGAAACGCAGTGTTGCAGCACCAACATCGATGACGCCAGCCCCTGCTCCGACCTCGAGCGTGCCCGACACGTCGCAATCAACGGCTTCAATTCCGTTGTTGAGGGTGAAATTACCCGCTTGGACGCTGACGGTCGCACCAGATTGAATGGTGAGCTGATCCACCGTGACATCAGCATTCACGTTCACGGTGTGACCTGTTTGCAACGTGATGTTTGAGGAGAGCGTCGAAGGGGCCTCGGTCGCCGGGAACCAAGTGGTGCCGTTGGTAGAAAGTTCCCAAGTGGAGAGCGTGGCCCAATCACCGCTGGCAATACTGCGGAACAAGGGCCCGAAGACTTGGATGACGGTCAAATTTGCCGGCGAAGAAACGGCCTCAGTCTGGCAGATGGTGTTGCTGACGAGACAGTCGTATGAGCCTGAATCACCAAGCGTCAACCCGGAGAGAACCAAGGTGTTTGTTTTTGCGCCGGAGATGTTCCCGCCATTGGACAGATTCGTGCCGTTTTTCCGCCATTGGTAAGCTATGGCGGAACTGGTGGCCGTGACCGAGAAAGTCCGGACGGTGCCGACACCATTGGTCGCATCCGTCGGGCTCGGTTGGACGGAGATGGACGGGTTCAAGTATTCCGAGAGCACGGCGCTGCCCGCCATGCTGCCGATGCAGCCAGAAAGGTTGCTGGCTACAACAGTGTAAGTGCCGGCGCTGAATGACGAACCAAAGCTGAGGGCACTGCCTGTGCCGGTCACGGGAGAGCCTACGGGCGATGCTCCTTGGTAAAGCTGATAGCTCGCGCCCGATTCAGATCCAGACAAACCAATAGCACTGGTTCCGCCAGAGCAGTTAGTGGTGGTGCCTGTCACATTGAAAGAAACTGGAACGCATCCAGAAGCGGTGTATTCCACCCGGAAAAGCGTGTTGCTGAACGCTTCGGCAGCGCCAATCGCTGAGGATGGGCGCATTCCAAACGTGTCGAAGCTGAAGGTCTGGGCCGGAGCATTGGTATAGGTGACTTTCAATTCACCGTCGCCGCCGATCGTGCCGCCGGTCATGGAGGCGACGATTTCCAGATCGGTGGAGTTGATGCGGGTGAATTGGAAAACAAAGGTGTAATTGGTGCCATCCTCATAACCCTTGGTGCCGGACGCCGTTGCGTCCGCTGCCAGCGTGGCCCAATTGCCAGACGTTCCGAGGAAGTCGTTCGTCGTGGCTGGCGCAGTCCGGTTCTTCAATTGAAAAGCGCCGGATCCTGCAAGGTTCGTGGCCATGTTCATGAATACGGCATAGCCAGCATACGTGGCGCTGCCTGGTTGCTGGTTCGTGGCGGTCATGCGCGACAACACGCTTTCCGGCCAGTCCACGACCGCAACGCGGAAGTTCTGGCTGCTGTTGCCATTGGTAGCGGGAACCCGCGGTATGAAACTCCAAGTGATCTTCAATTTGTCACCGACGCCGCTCAAGTTGACTGCTGAATTTGAGGTAAAATACGTGGTCATCCCGCAGGAACCTGAGGGCACGGGGGTCACCAGCATGCTGTTGCCCGGAGAAAACGGATTCGCTGCCATGCTGCCGCCGTTGCTCAGCATCCAAGATGACTCGATGTTTCCGTCGGCATCCAAATCCGTTCCCGTTTCGGAATACCTTGGCTGCACCGGGTCATTCCAAGTGGCGTCCTTCCACGTGTCGTTGACGATGTCCGCGGCGAGAGATGTGACAACGCTGGCGGTTAAGGCTGCAAGGCACAGCAGCTCTATTTTGGGGAGCGCTGTGAAGTTCCGACTCTTTGGGGGTGTATGACTGATCATGGTTGTGGTTTGTATCTTTTTATCACCACCAAAAGCCCACCTGCATGCGAGATAGCGAGCGCAATGGACCGTTTGGCAGATTGATACATAAGTAAGCTTCCATTAGCCCAATGGTCAAAAACTAGTGCACCCGCATTTGCGCAGTGTGCGGTGAATTTTTGGCACCGGTCGCAGGGCGGAAATGCAATCGGCCCGCCGCTTGTGGCGACGGGCCGTTGCGAAGGAACTGGTATTTTGTGATCAGAGCTTCAAACGGTAGAACACGGTGGGTTCCGCCGGGCTGATCGGGATGACCACCTGATTGGTGGTCGTCGAACCACTGACGTTAAACCACGCGTTGCTGGCTGGGACGAGGCCGACACTGCGGCTGTTGGTCTGGGTCTGAAGCGTCCAGCCGATATGGTCGGCAGGCCAGGTCATGGTCAGATTTCCGCCACCGACGGCGGTGACAATGTTGGTAGGGTTTGTGGCCGGTCCGCCGCCACCAGCTGCAATACGCAGGATGCCGTCGGTGGTCAACGTGTTCGTGTTCCAAACCAGTCCCGCGCCAGGCGTCGCGGGCGTGATGCTGGCGAACGCCCCGCCATAGGTCGTGGCGGAAAAGATTTGGAAGGTGTCCGTCGCGGCGAGTGCCGGGCCGTTGTTCACGATGGCGAGCGTTCCGCCGTAGGTCAGAATGCCAACGCCTGTAACCTTGTCGCAGTTCGGCGAAGCGCTGGAGTTCACCTCCGCAGTGAAGGTGCCGCCCAAGGTCAAATCGTTGTTGATCGTGAGCGTGCCGATGGACGCGCCGGGCGCGAGGTTGCCACCGACTGCGACGCTGACCGGGCCGCTAACCACGCCCGTGCCGCCCAAGGTTCCGGCGCTGACTAAGGTCGGGCCGGTGTAGGTGTTGGCACCATTCAGGCGAAGCACACCGTTGCCTTCCTTGGTGATGCCACCGTTGCTGACGATGCCGGCAAACGTGGTGATGCCGGTGTTGTCCACAATGAACTGACGGTTGGTTGCTCCCAAGTCGATGGTGCCCGCCAACGTCAGGTCATTCGCGCCCGCGATGACATTCGTCTGCACGGCTTGAGCCGCGCTCATCACAATGGCATTGGCCACCGTGCGGGCGCCGCCGACCGCATAGATGGTGCGGATGGAGGCGGTGCTGTTGCCGGAATCGCCGTAGGTCAAGGTCCCCGTGCCCAGCGGCCCGGAGGTGACGGGGTCACCCGTTGAACTGATACCAAAGCCAAGCCCGCCTTCGGTCAAGGTGGTGCCACCAGAGTAGGTGTTGTCACCGCTCAGGATAGTTTCACCACCGATACCGCCGACGGCCGAACGGCGATGCAGGTTGCCCGCGCCCGAAATGACACCGGCGAATGTTTGTGTCGTGTTGGTGTTGTAACAGCGGACAGAGGTGTTGCCGTTGGCGAGCACGATGGGACGGTTGAACGTGAACGCACCTTGGAGACGCGGGGCGAAGGTCGCCGCCGAGCCGCTGATGGTCAGCGTTCCAGCGGAGCCGCTCAGGGCGCCATTGAAACGGGGAGCAATGTTGCCGCCGCTGATCGTGCTGTCTGCGGTGAGCGTGATATCGTTTGTCAACGCATCGAAGGCCGCGGTCGGATTCAAGGTTCCGCCAGCGAGCGTGATACCGCCGGTGCCCAGCGAACCGAGGTTGCCGATGCTGATCGTGCCGTTGCTGATGACGGTGCCGCCGCCGTAGGTGTTGGCGTTCGCAAAGACAAGCGCGCCAGCACCAATCTTGGCGAGACTGCCGGCACCCGTAACCGCCGGTGCGTTGGTGAAGTTCACACCGGTGGGAATGTCCAGCGTGCCGCCCGAAGCACCAAGAGTGGTGCCGCGGTTGGCATTGATGCTCCCGCTGGCGGTCACTTGGAGAGCGCCACCATTCAACGTCAACTGGTCGGCCACAAATGACCCGGGCGGTGTGCCAAGGTTGTTGCCGGTGGTAATGCTCAAGGTGCCGCCGTTGACGGTGGCTTTGCCGGTGAAGGCATTGGATGATGTCAAAGTGAGCGTGCCAGAGCCGCTCTTGGTCACCACCGCCGGTCCGCTTAGAATGCCCGTGGTCGTCGTGCCGATGGTGAAATCCTTCGTTGAGTTGTTCACCGTGACCAGCGTTGGCGAGATGGTTCCCACCAGATCGATGGGCACGGTATTGTTGCCGGTGTCATTGATCGTCACATTATCCGCGGTGGAGAACGTCGCCGGGCCAGCCCAGTTGGCCGTTGTGGTGTCCCACAGATTCGCAGTGCCATCGCCGACCCAGATGAGATTCGCAGGAATCTTGACGAAGAAACTAGAAGCGGTGGAGGTGGCCGCAGGCGAACAGGTGCCGCTGACGACACAGTCATAACTGGCTGCGTCAGACAATGCCACAGGATTGACCGTGAGTGAGGCTGTGGTTGCACCGGAGATGTTGCCCGCATTGCTGAGGTTGGTGCCCGCACGACGCCATTGATAAGTAAGTCCGGAACCGGTAGCGACTACTGTAAACGACTGGGAGCCGCCCACGGAATTGGTCAGATTCGCCGCAGGCGAAGTCGTGATTCCCGGCGCGGTGTTTAAAGTCAAGGTCGCGCTACCCGTCATCAGTCCGACACACGAGCTTGTGGTATTGCTGGCCAGCACGGTGTAGGAGCCAGAGCCCGTTTGCAGCCCAAAGTCGAGCGCGCTGCCCGTGCCCGCCAAGGGCGATCCGGTATCTGTGCCGTTGAGTTTCAGTTGATAACTCACGCCCGTTTCTGAGCCCGCGAGACCAACTGACAAACCAGGGTCCCCTGAACAAATCGAACCGCCTCCGGTCACCGCGAACGCAGTGCCCGGGCTGCAGGAAGACGGCGTGACCGCCGCCCACGTTTTGGCAATGCGCAGTTCATCGATGTAGAAGCTGCCAGAAGGTGTAGCGGGCACGTTTGCCACGATGACCACGCATACAGAACCCAAAGTGGATCCCGTGGCATCACTCCCGCTCGTAGTGCTGGCGCTGACCGCAGGCACGCTGCCTTCAGCCGCCCCCAACGATCCGGGATCCTGCCAGAGCGCAAACTCGTCGTTGGCTGAGCCGGTGTTAAACTTGTAGCGCACCACAATGAGATGCGTGCCCGCACTCAAGGCCGTTCCATTGGTCACGGTGGCCGCTGTGCTGGAGTTCTTGCCCAACGCAAGCTTGCCGTCGGCCGTAAGGAACACGGTCATGGCGGTGGACAGGCTGTTCGTGGTGGACGACAAGGCCAGCACCTGCTTCAGTCCGGCTGCCGGGTTTGAGACTACGTTCAGCAAAAATGAATAGTATAGCGTCGGGTTACTGTTGGTCAGGAACTCAGGCTGGAAGGGCAGGCCGCGATTTCTGCCTGAGGTTGCCTGAACCGGCGTGAACCAAAGACACATGCTGGTATCCGCCGGCAAACCGGGATAGCTGAGCAACGCGGAATTGGTCATCATGGCACTGCCGGTGCCGGTGGAATTCAACGCACTGGACCAGTTGGTGCCGCTACTACCGGTTGTGCCGATGCGCTCAGAGATTGGATAGTTGAACGGCTCATAAACGGGCAATGCAGGCTGGGCTAGCAACGATTGAGTAAGGCTTAGCGCGCCCAATAGAGCGAGCATGGCCAACTTCTTCATGCCTCGGGGGGGATTCTGACATCCAGTTGTGTTCGGAGTCTTCATGGAATAGGTCTGGGGTTGTGTTGGTTTGAAACGTGTCTGGTTTGTTTGTGCAATTCGCCAAGACATCTCACCCAACAAGCCACAACGGATGTGGAATGCTTGAGCGCATCAGTCTTCGGCTTAGTGAAGTCTAATTAAACCGCTAAACTCCTCCGGTCAAAGACTAGCGCCCCCGCGTTTGGGCAACTCGCGGTGAATTTTTGGCACCGCTTGTGCAAAAACAAAAAGGGCGCCACAAATCTCGTGGCGCCCTTGTGCTTCGAAAAAACGCGCTTAAGGCTGCGGATAGCGCAGGCGGTAGAACACCGTCGGCTGCACCGGACTGATCGGGATATCCACCTGGTTAGTCCCAGCCGAGCCCGCCACATCAAACCATGCATTCGTGGCAACCACGAGACCGACGCTGCGGCTGTTGGTCTGCGTCTGGAGCGTCCAGCCGATGTGGTCAGACGGCCAGCTGAGCGTCAGGACGCCGCCACTGACGGACTTCACGATGTTCGTGGGCGTGGGGTTGACAGAGGACGTCGAATAGATGGAGATGGTTCCATTCGTCGCGAGGCTGGAGGTGTCCCAAGCAAGGCTGCCGGACAGCGCTGGAAGGTTGGTGCCACCTTCGAATTGACCGCTGTAGCTCAATTCATTCGTCGGGCCAAACAACTTGAAGGACTGACCCGCTGCTAGCGTGCCAGCAAGGTTGGTAACATTGAGCGTGCCGCCAAAGGTGACGGTGGTGCCGGATGCGATCAAGTCGTTGGTCCCGGCTGCCGCATCGATCTCCATCTCGATGAAGCTACCTGCTTCGAGCAGCACCGAGCCACCGGTCAAGGTGCCGGGTGATGCGCCTGGAGCAATGGTGGCACCGGACTGGATATCAATCGCCCCGCCAATGGTGAGACTACCAGTAAGTTTGCCGCTGGTGACAGTGACCGCGTTGCCCAACGTGCCAGTGCCGGTCAAGGTGCCGCCAGCAACGGTGACCGCTGAGTTGTCAATCGTGCCGCTGATTTCCAACGTGCCATTGTTCACTGCGGTCGCGCCGGTGTAGGTGTTGGTGCCACTCAGGGTCAATTTGCCCGTGCCGACCTTGGTGATGGCGGCGGGGCTATTGAAGTTCGTGATCGTGCCACTAAAGGTCGTGTCGAGGTTCAGCGCACCGATGGAATAGTTCACCGTGCCGGAGGAGCCGCTCGCGCGGCCCGCGAGGCGCGTGTTCGGCCCGCCCTTGAGCGCGCCGAGGTCAATCGTGACGCCACCATTGCGGACCACGAAGCGGGCGCCGCCGGTGCCTAGATCGAACACCGCCGCCGCACTGCCGTAGTTCTTTTGTGCGCCGTCATTGAGGCGAATATCGCACGTGGTGTTGCCGCCGTTGATGGTGCCGGTGAAGGCGCTCATCGTGCCACCGCCGTCACCGTCGCCGCCGATGGTGAAGGTGCGGGCGCCGTTGTTCAGATTGCTCAAGAGCACAGTGCCGTTGCCGGACCACGCGCCGCGCAACGTGACGTCTGCTCCCGCATTGTTCAGGTCGATGACGCAGTTGTTGTTGAACTCAACCACGTGGTTGGCCGTGAGGCCGGAGCCGAACTTCAAGGTGGAGCCATAGTTAGTATAGCCGGTGCCGGACGGGCCGAAGGAATTGGCGTTGTTGATCTGCAACACGCCGTTGCTGACGACTGTGCCGCCCGTGTGCCCGTTCGCGACGCCAAGGACCAGCGTGCCGGGGCCAATCTTGTTTAACGAACCAGCGCCAGTAGTGGCACCGTTCAAGGTTAGGACGGAGGCGGAGTTCGCCACTTCAATGGTCGCACCAGCACCGTTCAATGTGGATCCACGGTCCGTGGATGTCGTGGCGCCACTGTAGCGCAACGTCGTGCCATTGAAGACAAGGTTGGAGGCGGCACTGCTTGCCGCACCGATGCCGCTGTTGGCCGCACCGTTCGCCAGTGAAGAAACTTCCAGTGTGCCCTGCCCAATGATCGTCGGACCTGAGAAGCTGTTGGTCGTGTTGATGACGAGCGTGCCGGAATTGGTCTTGGTGAGACCGCCGGTGCCGCCGATGGCAGCAGCACCGTTGAAAGTATAAGTGCCCGCCGCGTCCACAGTCATCCCACCAGGATTCGCATTCGCGGTGAGGTTCACGGTGGCGTTGGCCGCACCAGCCGCATTGAACGTCACCGTGTCACCCTGGAAGAACGAGTCCAACGCGGCGCCGTTCAACCAGTTCGTCAAGCCGCCGACGTCCCAGTTGTTGAGCGCACCATTGCCCACCCAGACAAGGTTGGTGGTTCCGCGGATACCCGGAGTGACGAAGCTCAGAGTCTTGGCGCCGGCGATATTCGTGATGTAACCGGGGGCACTCACGGTGAAGCTGGTCGTGCTGCCAGTGAACGTGCCCGTGTAATGGAACAACTTGTAGGTGCCCGCCGGGAGCAATCCGCCTACGGCCGTAACGTTTACGAGACTCGCACCGCTCACGCTCAAATCACCCAGGACTTCGATGGTGTCATTCGTCGCAACCGAGAGGTCGAAGCTGCTGGCACCGCCCGCAAGCACGAGGCTGTTTGAAAAGGTCAACACGCCGATGGTGTTGCCGGGGCTGATGGCTGCCCCCGTAAGATTCGTTACGTTGCCTACCACGGTGCCAGTGCCAGCGATGGTCTTGCCCGAGTTGAGGTTGAATCCGCCGGTGCTGCTGACATCCAAGGTTGCGCCATCGGACAAGCTGACGCTCGCCGAGGCCGCTGACAAAGGTGTGCTGGAGCCGACAGCCAGCACCGCGCCGCTGGCCACGCTAACCACCGGGCTGGCCACGCTGGCGCTTGGGCCAAGGTTCAACGTGCCTGCGCTCACGGTCGTGTTGCCGGTGTAGGTGTTAGTGCCGAGCAAAGTCAAAGTCCCCGCCCCTGACTTGGCCAACACCGCGCTGGTGCCGCTCAGGACGTTCGAGAGAGTGATATTCTTGGCGGTATTCGCTTCGCTCGCCGCCTTGAAGGTCACCGTGTTGGCGAGCGCCATGCGTGCACCACTAGCCCAATCCGCGTTGGCGGCCACGGTGCCGCCGTTGAGATTGATGTTGAAGGCGGTGCGGGCCAAGCCCGTGTTGCCGACCAGGCCACCGCTGCCAAGGTAGATCGTGCCCGAGCCGGAAAGATTGAGCCGCGCGTAGGCATTGCTGAGGGTGGAATCCTTGATCAGCGAAATCTTCTCAGCGATGAGTGTGCCGGAGTTGATATCTAAAAATCCGCCGATGACCGAGCCATCAACCGCAACCGTCGTGCTAGTTTGGGACTTGTTTGCCAAGATGATACCGTTTGGATCAGTCGAAACCACGGTGCCGCCGCGCACCAGGAACTGCGCCTGACGCGAACCGGTGGTGGCAAAATTGGTGGCGTCACAGACCGCGAAGAGACCGGTGTTCGTGAGCACGCCGCCAAGACCAACCGTCGAGAAGGAAGCCGCGATGCCGACACCGACCTGAAGACCCGTCAGATTGACCTGCCCGCCGTTGGTGACGATCAGACCGCCGGTATTCAACGTGCGACCAATGCTGACGTTCCCGAGATTTCCAACGCCGGTCCCGCTGACGAAGACGCGCTGAGCGTTGTCATTGTTGACTTCGTTGATGCGGATTCCGCCCGAGGTATTCAAGGTGCCGCTGGTTACGAGCACGCGCGAATTTGTTCCGGCGATGGTCACCAATTTATCAATGCTCACACTTCCGCCATTGACCAAAATCACGCCGCTGTTGGCGGTGGCCGTGCCGACGTTCAAACCCGCTGACCCGGGCGTATTCGTCATGGCAAAGACACTGCCGGCATTGAAAGTCACCATCACGTTCGAGGAGTTACCGTTGCTCATGGTGATCGGGCCGGTGTTCGAGTAAGTGATGCTGCCGCCATTTGTCAGCCCGCCGCCAGCGGAAATAGTGGTTGTGCCGGCTACGCTCACCGTCAGATTTCCACCGCTGTTCACATTGACTGCGCCCGCAATCGTGAGCGGGGCATTGGTGGTGGTGGCGGTTTCTGGTCGGAGGGTAGCTTTGCCCGTGATGTCCAACAGGCCACCCGCACTGACGGTTGCCGGGCCGCAGTTGCTGGCCGTCATCGTGCCAGTCGCGCCGACTGTCAAAACCCCACCGCTGCTGATCGCGAGTGGCGCAACATTGGCGCCGGCCAGGTCCATCACGAACGAGTTCGTGTTGACCGTCAACGAACCGCCCAAGGTCAACGAGCCAAAGCTCGGGTAAATTGAAACGTTGTCATAGGTGACGGCGACACCGCTGTTGATCACCGCGTTGGTGCCGGTGCCGGGTGCGCCGAAATCCCAGTTGGCGTCGAGATTCCATTCGCCAGTCGGCTGGGTGAATGTGGTTACCTGTGCGCTGACACTCGCGCACAGCAGCGACGCGGCAGCTGTGAGCATCAGAGCACGAACAGATGATAGGACTCTTGGGGTTTTCATGTATTTGACAGGGTTTGGGGACAACATCTTTTTAGCACCGAATCATTTTTGTCTGCAACTGTCAGGGCGAAAGAGCAAGCCCATGGGCGGTTTTGTCATGCCGCTGGCGTTCCAATAACTAACCACAATGCCATCAAGTCACTTTGAGCATCAGGCACACGGCATTACGCGGCGACATTCGAGGCAATCCTGCCATTTCAGGGCGGCGCCTCGGGATGTCAAGGCACAGTCATTACTTGATGGCTCCCTTAACATCAATCAGCGTGACGCGTGCGGTATTGGTAAAGATGCAGCTCTTCTTGCCCGGTGTGAATTCACAATTCGCAATCGTCACGTCGGTGATCTTGTTCTCGGCGGAATAGCCTTCGATGAAGATCGGCCCTTTGGTCAGTGTGCCGAAAGTCGAGTTGCGGATGTCGATGTTGCGCATGCGCGGCGGGGCTTCGCCCTCCTTCGCGCCGCTGCTGCCGTAGCGCAGCGTCATGTGGATGCCGAACTTCGCGGTGTTCACGGTGCAATCGCGCAAGTAGATGTCTTCCACATAGCCGCCGCGCGCGGGGTTGGATTTGAATCGCATCGCCATGTCGAGGTCCGGGCTGTCAAAATGACAGCGCTCGGCGAACACGTTGCGGATGCCCCCAGCCGTCTCGCTACCCATCGTCACGCCGCCGTGCCCTGCGGCGAACCGGCAATCTTGGATCACCACATTCTCGCAGGGGATGTTCACGCGGCGACCGTCCACGTCGCGACCGGATTTCACAGCGATGCAATCGTCGCCATTGCTGAAGGTGCAACCCTTGATCCACACGTCCACGCAAGAATCGGGGTCGCAACCGTCGGTGTTCGGGCCGGTGGTTTCCACGGTCACGTTGCGCACGGTGACGTTGGTGCAATACAGCGGCGTCAGCGTCCACATGGGCGAATTGATGACCTTCACGCCTTCGATGAGGACGTTCTTGCAGCGCGTCGGCTGGATGAAGTTAGGCCGGAGATGGCCGTTTGTGCCGAAGACGCGTTGGGCAACGGGCACGTTCGAGTCGCCCATCTTGTAGAGCGACTTAATGTCACTGCCGAATTCCTTCGCCCACGTGTGCCACGCTTTGCCCTGACCATCGAGCGTGCCCTCGCCCGTGATGGCGATGTCCGTCTGGCCGAACGCGTAGATGGGCGGCGAATAATTCATCACCTCGACACATTCATACCGCGTGAAGACCACCGGCAGATAGGCGGCGGTGTTGGTGGTGAACAGGATGGTGGCGCCCTTGCTCAGGTGCAGATTCACGCGGCTGATCAAATGGATCGGCCCGGTGAGAAACGTTCCGGATGGAACCACGACACGTCCGCCACCGGCGGCGTTGCACGCGGCGATTGCATCGCGAAAGGCCTTGGTGCAATCCGTTGCGCCATCTCCGACCCCACTGAAATTCGTCACATTGAAATCGCGCGCCGGAAAACTTGGCGGCACGATGCGCGCAAGGATTGCCGGCACGCGCGCCCACGCAGCAGTTGAAAAAGCATTAGCGGCTTGCGCTTGCGAATCGCTCGCGCTGTGAATGGCGGCTACACCATCCATGTCCGCCCGGGCGGCAAGTGCGGCGGCACAAAGGAACAGGCTTGAAAGGTGAGGAAATCGGCGAATGAAAGTTGGCTTGGGGAAGTGCATTTGTGATCAGGTTCAATGGACGGCGCCACGATAGGTTCAATTCATCCGCAATGGAATCGTCCGCGTCTGCAATGCTGCGTGAGAATGTTGCACGCCCCAGCCAACTGCCTCAACGCGTAGACGCCCGGCCAGCCTGATGGCGGGATTGAAACCCGACACTGTTCTCGCCATGACTATCCCTTCACCACTGGAAATAATCCGGGGCAGCAGCCATGGGTCTGGCGGAAAGCGAGACTGAAGTGGCTGAAGCTAGAATAGCCGACTTCGAGCGCGGCTTCGGTCACGTTGTATTTGCCGGAGCGGAGTAGTTCCGCCGCCCGATCCATGCGCAGGCGCTGGAGATATTGCGGGATGGTCGAGCCGGTCTCCTGCGAGAAGGTGCGGCTCAGGTAAAACGCGCTGCACCCGACTTCCTTGCCGAGCTGCTCCAGCGCCGGTGGATTCGCAAGGTCGCGGCGCAGGATGGCGATGACGCGTTCGGTGCGCTCCTTCGAGAGGCGATGCTGGCGCGTGCAGAAGAACTCGCCTTCGTCGGGCTGGAAGAAGAGCTGCGCCATCAGCTCCGCGGCCTTGCCCTGATACCACAAGCTCTGCGCCGCCGCCGCGACGGGCGGATTGCG
>JBEGQI010000352.1:0-8624 GCA_041181065.1 Verrucomicrobiota bacterium
TTAAGCCAAACAAGCCCATAAGTTTCGTGAGTTCGCTTTTCACCTCACCGCCTCATAAACCTTCAGCAACCCCTTCAACACGCCGGGCATTTCGGCGAGCGGGATCATGTTCGGGCCGTCGCTCAGCGCCTGGTCCGGCTCCGGATGCGTCTCGATAAACAGGCCGTCGGCGCCCGCCGCCAGCGCGCTGCGCGCCAGCACCGGCGCGAATTCCCGCTGGCCCGCCGTCCGGTCGCCGCCGCCGCCGGGCAGTTGCACCGAATGCGTCGCGTCGAAGATCACCGGGCAGCCCGTGCGCTTCATGATCGGGATGGACCGCATGTCGGCCACGAGATTGTTGTAGCCGAAGGTGGTGCCGCGTTCCGTCAGCGCGAGCTGTTTGCCGCCGAGCGCGCGGACCTTGTTCACCACGTTCGCCATGTCGCCAGGCGCGAGGAACTGGCCTTTCTTGATGTTCACGATTTTGCCGGTGCTGACCGCGGCTTCGATCAAATCCGTCTGGCGACAGAGAAACGCGGGGATCTGCAAAATATCCACGACCTCGGCGGCGGCGGCGGCTTGTTCGGCGGTGTGGATGTCGGTGACGACGGGCAGGCCGAACTTTTCCTTCACGCGCGCGAGCGTCTGCAATCCGCCGGCGATGCCCGGTCCGCGAAAGGCTTTGCCGGAGGTGCGGTTCGCCTTGTCGAAGCTGGCTTTGAATACGTAGGTGATACCGAGTTTGGCGCAGGTCTTCTGCATCGTCGCGGCGACCTTGAAGCAGAGCGCCTCGTTCTCGATGACGCACGGGCCGGCGAGGAGGAAGAGCCGGTTCGGTCGGGTCAACGATTTCCAGAGGGCAGCAGTGTTGGCTGGCATGCGGAAGGATTGACCACCCAAGCGGATTTGGAAATCAGGAAATCAGGAACCGAGCAGGCTTAACCGCCGAGGCGCAGAGACGCGGAGTTAAACTAAGACAGCATTATCAAGATTAACCGGATTGGGAAAACCGGCGTGCTGGCTCCATCCTGAAAATCTTGTTAATCCTGTCTCCAATTCTCCGCGTCTCTGCGCCTTCGCGGTTTTCCTGAGTTCCAAATTCAAACCATCGCAGCGGGCATTTCCGGATGCAGGACGACGACTTGCTGGATCATCGCTTCGCGCACGATCCGTTCGCGCTGGCCGTCGGTGCCGAGGCGGAAGATGGCGTTGCCGTTCGAGTAAATGACCGTTCCATCCGGCGCGAGGTCGAAGGAGAGCACGCCTTTGGCCAGCACCTTCTCGCGGCCGGCCGGATCGCGCCGCACGAGCTGCCAAGAGTTGGGGACCAGGTCGGGGGCGTCGTCGCCCGTGGCGGGCTGGGCGTTGGCGGCGGAAACCATGTTGCCCCAGATTATCATCTGCTTGAGATCGGCCTCGCGCGCCTGCTCACCGGAACCGGACGTCAGCGGCTTGCCGGTGTAACGCAGTGAAAAGAATTGGAGAAATTGGAACACCGCGTAAAGCAACCGGAACGGGAACAGCACGATGTTCAGCAACACGCGGAAGGGATTGAGCTTCGGCCCGCGCTGCAACGGTCGCCGGATGAAATACAAAGCGCCCTCCGCAGTCATCTGCGGCGTGAGGAGATCGTTCTGTGGCTCGTCAAGCAACGTCGAGAGTTCGCCGCGGTCCACGTCGAGCTGATGGATGGCGAAATGCGATTGGCCCACGCGGAAACCCTCGCGGTTGCGCGCGATGCCGGCGGATTGATACACGAGCCGCCGGCCTGCGCCGGGAATCCAGCGCGGCGCGGTGTCGAGCACGTCGCCTTCGGTCACTTCCGCGAAGCCGGATTCCTGATTCAACCGGATGGCGATGTGCGCCGTGCCTGCGGAGTTCATCGCGCAGCACGCGACGTCGCCTGCATCGGACACGCACAGGTGGCTGAGGCGTTTGTCGTTCTTGTTCCAGACGCGCAATTCATCCTTGCCGAATTCCTCGAGCGACAGCACCGCACACATGCCGTCGGCTTCGAGTGAATACAGCGCCTGACCCGGCCCCTTGCCGCGGCACAGGCTGGTGATCTGGATGGAGATCTGCGCTGGATCGCGCACGGAACGGCCCCACAATGACGGGCCCGCGAGAAACTTTTCGCCCGCGCCCTGCATCTTCCAGCCGTGACGCTGCGCACTGCGGGCGGCGCGTTCCCGGATGCCGTCACCGTATTTGCTGTCGATGGTGCGCGGTATCTCGGCGCCTGCCTTGATGCGCATCCGGCCTTGGGCAATCCACGCGATGTTCAGATTCATTGCTTCTTTGGCGTTTCAATCCTCTGCTTCCACTTCCCCGCGTTTGCCGGTATCCGCACACAGGCCGCGCTTGGTGGCGGCGGCAAATGCAAGGAATGCTTTGGCGGGCGCCGCAGTGAATTCACCTTCGGCCGCGGTCAACGCTTCGCGGAAGGGACGGCCATCGCGGAACATGAAACGGTAAAGTTTTTTCAACTCCAGCCGCTCCGCTGCCGTGAATCCCGCGCGCCGCAAGCCAACCACGTTCAAACCGCAGAGCTCATTGACTTGGTGCAGCACACAGAATGGAGGTAGATCTTTTGTCGCAACCGCCCCGCCTTGCATCAACGAAAGGGCGCCGATGCGCACAAATTGATGGACCATGCCGTTGCCCGAGATGAATGCCCGATCCTCGACAGTGACGTGCCCGCCCAGCATGGCCCCGTTTACGATGATCACGTGATTGCCCACGATGGAATTGTGACCGATGTGACTGTTGGCCATGAACAATCCGCCAGAGCCTATGACAGTGTCCTCGGCAAGTTTGTTGGAGCGGTGGACCGTGACGTGTTCGCGGAAGACGTTCCCCTCGCCGATACGCAGGCGCGTGGGTTCGTCTTTGTATTTCAAATCCTGCGGCGCGTCGCCGATGACGCAGCCAGCATGAAAGCGGTTGTTCGCACCGATGGTCGTGACGCCGGTGAGATAAACATGCGGACCGACCACGCAACCGGCGCCGAGCTCGACGCCGCCATCGATCACCGCGTAAGGACCCACCTGCACCGTCGGATGCAGTTTGGCATCGGGATGGATGACCGCCGTCGGATGAATCAAGTTGTTAGCCACAGATTGAACACAGAGGAAACACAGATTTGCGCTGGTGCCAAGCCGCGTTTCATGCGCACGGGTCAGCTGTAGAAATAGCCCAGCTCGCGCAACGAGGCGTAATCCTTCGTCCGCTCCTGTGTGGCGCGACCGAGGATGACGTGATCCAGTAACTCGATCTTCAACAGCTGCCCCGCGCGGATGAGGTCGCGCGTGACCTTGATGTCCGCCTCGCTTGGCGTGGGGTCGCCGCTGGGATGATTGTGGACGAGCACCACGGCGGCGGCGTTCGCGGTGATGGCGGCGCGAAAGACATCGCGGGCGTGGACGAGGATGGTGTCGAGCGTGCCCTGCGAGATGCGCTCGGTTTTGATGTGGCGACGGCGGGTGTTGAGCAGCACGGCGTAGAATTGTTCCGCGCCCAAATGGCGAGCTTCCTCGCGCAACAGATCGGCAATGCGTTCCGGCGTGTCGAGCAACGGCGCTTCGCCGCGGAGTTCGGCGGCCATGCGCTTGGCCAGCGCGAACGCCGCCATGAGCGTGACCGCTTTGTCGCGGCCGATGCCTTTGACGGTGCGTAGGTCATCCAAAGACGCGGCCGCCAGTGCGTTCAACGTGCCAAACTTCGTGACCAGCTGCTTTGCGACATCGAGGACGTTAGTGCCCTTGAGGCCGGTGCGGAGGAGAATGGCAACGAGTTCGGCGTGGCTGAGGGAATCGGCTCCGCGTTCGGCGAGGCGTTCGCGTGGCCACTCGGAAGCCGGCTGATCCTTGAGTCGCAGGCTGGACGACATGCAGATGTGTTAACCATGAAAGTCGCGAAAGACACGAAATTTTTTCCCGAAGCGCGTTGTTGCGAAGGGCCGCCATGAAGTGTAGCTTCGGTCTCGTTGCGACTACCCATCCTTGGTTTATCCCGGGTTGAGCGTCGCCACAAAACCGAGACCGAAGAAATGACTGAAGATATCTCCGCTTCGCCGACTGGCGAGGCCGCGCCAGACACCTCAAAATGGCGCCAGATTGTTGCGCAATACCAGCAACCCTCCATTCCCCGCGCCCTGTGGCAAGTGGTGAACACGGTGATTCCCTACATCGGCCTTTGGGTCGCGATGTGGTTCTCGCTACAGTCGCGGCTCGGATGGTGGCTCGCCATCCCGCTGGCGATCATCGCGGGCGGATTGCTGGTGCGCACGTTCATCATCTTCCATGACTGCGGCCACGGCTCCTTCTTCAAGTCGCAAAAGGCGAACCACATTCTTGGCGCGATCACCGGTGTGCTGACGTTCACGCCCTACTATCACTGGCGCTGGGAACATAACATCCACCACTCCAGCTCGGGCGACCTCGACCGCCGCGGCACGGGTGACATCTGGACGTTGACCGTTCAAGAATACCTCGAAGCTTCGCGCTGGAAGCGCTTCTCGTATCGGCTCGCGCGGAATCCGTTCATCCTTTTCATCCTCGCACCGATCTTCCTGTTTGTTGTGTTGGAGCGCGTGCCGTCGCGCAAAGCGCCGGTGCGCGAGCGTTACTCGGTTTACCTGACCAACCTCGCGTTGGGCACGATGGCTGCCGGACTCATTTATTTCTTCGGCCTCAAGGCGTATCTCATCCTCCAAATCACTGTCCTTGCGGTTGCCGGGTCGGCGGGTGTGTGGATGTTCTACGTGCAACATCAGTTTGAAGGTGTGTATTGGGAACGCAGCGAGCAGTGGGATTATGTGAAGGCCGCGCTCCATGGCAGCTCGTTCTACAAGCTGCCCAAGGTGCTGCAATGGTTCTCCGGCAACATCGGCTTCCACCACATCCATCACCTGAGCCCGCGCATCCCGAATTACCATCTGGAGAAATGTCACAAGGCCGAGCCGCTCTTCCAGACCGTGAAGCCCGTGACGTTCTTCGCGAGCTTCAAGTCGTTCACGTTCCGGCTGTGGGATGAGCAACGCTGCCGGCTGGTGGGCTTTGGCCATGTGCGGGCGATCCGCCGCCAGCAACGGCAATCCGCACGGGGCTAAGCCGTCTGCAATTCCTTCACCACGAACTTCTCGAACTCGTGGTGAAAATGCGGCGGGATGCGGACCTTGAACCGCGCCGTCTCGCCTTCGTAATCGCGTTCCACAACCTGCCCGACCTCGTGCAGTCGCGCGATGACATCCGAGCGCTCATGCGGCACCGCCAGTTCAACGAACTCCCGGATCGGCCGCAGAGCCGTGCCCAGTTCCGCCATCAATTCCGGGATGCCTTCACCCGTCTTGGCTGAGATCACCGCGCCGTGCGGGAACTTCTCCAGGAACCGGCTCATCACCGCGCCCGGGGGCAGCAAGTCCACTTTGTTGAAGACCATCAAGACCGGTTTGCCTTCCGCGCCGATCTCGCGCAGCACCGAGTTCACGGCTTCGATGTGTTCCTCGGCCTGCTCGTGGCTGGCGTCCACGACGTGCAGCAACAAGTCGGCTTGCACCACTTCTTCTAGCGTCGCCTTGAACGCCTCAACGAGATCATGCGGCAGCTTGCGGATGAAACCCACGGTGTCGGTCAGCAAAACGTTTTGGTTCGTCGGCAAACGCAAGCGACGTGTGGTCGGATCAAGCGTGGCGAACAACTTGTCCTCCGCCAACACCGCCGCGCCCGTGAGATGATTCAGCAACGTAGATTTACCCGCGTTCGTGTAGCCGACGATGGAAGCCATGGGCCATTGCTGGCGCTGGCGTGACTGCCGCTGAGTGCTGCGCTGGCGGCGCACGATCTCCAGCTCTTCGATGATCTTGTCGATGCGCTCCTGCGTCTTGCGACGGTCGGCTTCGAGCTGCGATTCACCTTCGCCGCCGCGCATGCCGATGCCGCCCTTCTGGCGCGACAAGTGCGTCCAGTAACGCGTCAGCCGCGGGAGCAGATGCTCCAGTTGCGCGAGTTCGATCTGCAACTTGCCTTCCCGCGTGCGAGCGCGTTGGGCGAAGATGTCGAGGATGAGCGCGGTGCGGTCGAGCACCTTGCACTCAAAGATTTTTTCCAGGTTGCGGCTCTGCGCCGGCGTGAGTTCGTCGTCGAAGATGATCGTGTCCACCTGGTTCGCCTTGCTCCACGCGGCGAATTCCTCCGCCTTGCCCTTGCCGATGTAGCTGCTGGCATTGGGCGCGTCCATCTTCTGCACGCCCTCGCCCAGCACGATGCCGCCGGCGGTCTCGACGAGTTCGGCGAGTTCGTCCAGCGTCTCGCGCGTGGTGCCACCCTTGTGAAGCTTTAGTTCCACACCGACGAGGAAGACCCGCTCGGTGCGCTGCGTGCGTGTTTCAATTAACGATCTCAATGGTCAGTTGTCGGGCCAGAATAGCACAAACCTTCACGGTGAAAAGCCCCCAAGCAGGCGGCCCGCCACGCGGTGCAAATCCTCCCCCGCTCCAACCTCCACCCACTGCGCGTGCGCGTGGCGGCGGAACCACGTCATCTGCCGCTTGGCGAACTGGCGCGTCTTGATCTTCACCAGCTCGATCGTCTCCGGCAACGAACGTTCGCCGCGCAGATGTTCCACCACCTGCCGATAACCGATGGCCTGCATCGCCGTTGGATTTTGCTCCAAGCCGTGTGTGAGCAATGCCTTTGTCTCAGCCACGAGCCCCTGCGCGAACATGGCCTCCACACGCGCGTTGATGCGCGCGTCGAGGTCGGGCTTGGGGCGGCTCAGGACGAAAAGGCGTGATGCGTGTGGCGTGATGCGCGAGGAGTCCTTCCACTCGGAGCGCTGCGCGGAAAACGGTTTGCCGGTCAGGCGGATCACTTCCACGGCCCGGATGACGCGGCGCGGATTCTGGCGATCAATCTTCTCGAACGTCGCCGGGTCGCGCTCGGCAAGTTCGCGCAGCAGCTCTTCGAGCGGCGCCGCTTCAAGTTCCGCGCGCAGTTTGGCATCCGCAGGCGGCGCTTCGCCCAAACCTTCGAGATAGGCTTTGAAATAAAGCCCGGTGCCGCCGCAGAAAATGGGGACATGCCCGCGGGCTTGGATTTCGCTGACGGCAACCTTCGCGAGCGCGCAGAACTTGGCGGCGTCAAAGAGCTCGTTCAGCTCCGCGACATCAATCAAGTGATGCGGCACGCGCGCCCGCTCGGCGGCGTTGGGTTTGGCCGTGCCGATCTCGAGGCCGCGATAGACCTGCATCGAGTCCACCGAGATGATCTCGCCGCCGAGCCGTTCGGCGAGCAGCAGCGCGACATCGGATTTGCCAACGGCAGTCGGACCGGCAAGGAACAAAGGCGAGGATGGAGGATGGAGGATGAAAGGTGGAACTTGAGTTGTGAGCGTATCAGCCATCTTCCATCCTCAATCATCTATCCTCGCGTTGGCGCACTGGCCTTGCGTGGCAGTAACGCAAGCATCGCAATCCCCGCGATCACAATCCCCACGCTCACGAACTGCCCCGGCGTCAGGCCCGCATGCATTTCGCCAGCCCCGTAATCACCGCGGAAGAGTTCCACCGTCGAGCGCAGGATGGCATAACCGATGAGGAACACGGCAAACACCTGCCCGTCGAATTTCTTGCGTCGATACAGCCACGCGAGGCCGAGGTAGAGCAGCAGGTTGGCGAACGAATCGTAAAGCTGCGTCGGATGCACCGGCAGGCCGTGCGATTCGTGCTCGGCGGGAAAGTGGATGGCCCACGGCAGGTCGCACGATTTCCCGTAGCAGCAGCCGGTCATCAAGCAGCCGAGCCGCCCGAACACGCTGCCCAACGCGATGCTCGGCGCGAGGGCATCGGCAGTCTTGAACCACGGAAGTTTTTTCCAGTTCACAAAGATCGTGCCCGCAATCGCCGCGCCGATGAGCCCACCGTAGAACACGAGTCCGCCATTCTGGATCTTGAAGATCTCCACGAGCGGCCTGCCCTTGAATTCCGTGTCCCAGTAGCTGATCACGTGCAAGACGCGCGCCCCAATAATGGCGCCGACGAGCAGCCACATGGCGAGGTCGGAGAGGAGTTGCGGGCTCAGGTTGTAACGCAGCCCGCGTTTGCCGGCGGTCCAGGTGCCCAGCAGAAATCCAATGGCGATGAGAATGCCATACCAATGGATCTTCAGCGGACCAAGTTCGATTGCGACCGGATGCACGGGCGGAAGTTAAAGGTGAACGCCCGGAAATACAAAAAGGGAAATCGCGCACTTGGGTTGCGGCGGGCGCGGGCAGCTTCTAATTTCCCCGTATGAAAGCCGCCTTCATCACGCGCACCGGTCCACCCGAAGTCATCCAATACGACGACCTGCCGGACCCGACGCCGAACGCAAACCAATGTCTCATCAAAGTCCACGCGGCGGACGTCAACCCGATCGACATCTATTGGCGCGGCGGCATGGTGCCTGCGAAGATGACCTTCCCGTTCATCCTCGGCCGCGACTTGGCTGGTGTGGTCGTCGAGTGCGGCGAGGCGGTGCGACACTTCCAAGTCGGCGATCGCGTGTGGTGTTCGAATCTCGGCTTCGGCGGACGGCAAGGCAGCTTCGCGCAGCTTTGTGCCGTCGAAGAGGAATGGCTTCACCTGATTCCCGCGAACGTGAAGGACG
>JBEGQI010000353.1:0-8509 GCA_041181065.1 Verrucomicrobiota bacterium
ATCGCTGGCCCTGCCGGCTGGAGCGCAGACGCTCAAAGTTGAATTCCTCGACGCCAGTGGCAATGTTCTCACGGCGAAAACCAAAGAACTGAACATCACCGTGAATGCGCCGGACAAAGACACCGTCATTTTCGTCAGCGACCGCTGATCAACTCCAAACAAGAACTATGAACCAGAAACTTCTCCCCATCATCGCTACCGCCGCGCTCATCCTGATCGCCGGCTGCGCCTCTGAATACGACAAGGGCGCCCGTCGCCCGCAGAACACCACCGGCGGCGCCGCCGAGAACACCGACAAGTTCGTGCTCATGGACAAGCAGGTGCAGTATTCCATCACGTGCTCCGGATTGCAGGAACGCGTCAATGAAGACGGCCGGCTCGAAGTCGTGGCGAACATCCGCAACCGCGAAAACCGCCGCATCCAAGTCCAGGTGAACTGCGTGTTCAAGGACGAGCAAGGCTTCTCGACCAACGACGAAACGCCGTTCCAGACGCTCATCCTCGGCGAGAACAGTCAGGAAGCCGTGCGCTTTATCTCGATGAACAACCAGGCGCGCAAATACACTGTGCGCGTGCGCCAGGCCCGCTAAGCGGCAGCCCAAAGGATACGCCATGAAAACGTTCATCGCCGCCAGTTTGTTCTGCGCTCCCGCCATTGCCGTGATGGCAGCGCAAGGTCCGGAGCCCATCCAAAAGCCTGACCCCAGCAAGCAGGAAACGCCCGTGCCAGTTGCGGTCGCTCCTGCGGCTCCCGCGCAAGCGAACGCCGAGGGAAGCTACACCTATTCGCAGCAGCCCGTCGCCATCAGCCGCACGCTTCTCTCACCAGATGCGGCGAAGCAGATTGCCGAAGGTTTCAAGGCCGCCTATCCGAAGCTCGGCAGCCCGCGTTTCTTGATCTACGTGAATCGCGAACTCGTGGATGAACAGTCCGGCATGAAATTGTCGGGCCGTTCGGAATCCACCTCTGCCAGCCGCGGCAGCGTGAAGTCGAACTTCGAGCCCGGCGCCAGCGGTGACGGCAAGCCCGTGAACATCACTGCCGGTGGCGGCGTGGTGGTCAAAGGCGACGTGGGCGGCGGCGTTCATCTCGGCAAGGGCGAGGGTTCGCACGAACATGAGAAGGTCAACGCCAGCAATTCGTATCGCTTCAAGGACAAGACCCAGCTGACGGTCGAAGAGAAGCAGAACGTCCGCGATGTCGAACGCACGTTCGGCCGGCCGATTCGTTCCGCGGGCGCCAAGCTGGCCGACCAGCGCGTGGCGACCCAATTGATCGGCGATAAGCCCATTCAAAACTTTGTCGTGCCGACCGAAGGTGAAGCTGCCCGCAAAGATCGCGAAGCGCTCGGCAAGATCACCGACGTGGTCATCGAGGTGTTGATCTCCACTCGCGAAGTGAAGGTCATGGCTGTCTCCGGCGACAAGACCTACTCGGTGCCCGACATCCAGGCCACCGCCATCCGGCTCAGTGATTCGCAGATTATCGGTCAGGCATCCTCCGACGATGTCACGGGCCGTATGCCGCCCGTGCAGTTGAAGAACTTCACCTTTGGCGATGTCGCCGAAGCCACGGCGCTCAAGCTGATGGAAGACATGCAGAAGTCCGCGCAGTAATCAGCCTTGGTTTTTTGAACGATGCCGGCGTGTTGAACGCCGGCATTTTATTTTCCCGGCATCCCTGCCTTGATTGTGCTTGCTCAATCCGATTTCACGCGCAGCTTTTCCGCATGGCTGTTTTGTTGAACCGCGAGAAGCGATTGCGTCCCAAAGAGCGTTGGAACTGGGTCGTGAGCGACATCATCCGCCGATGGGTGACGTTGAAACATGAGTGGCTCGCGAAGTTGACGGGGCGCGGTTACTACTGTGCCGCGTTGCACGGCGAATCCGAATACAGCATCACCATCAATTCCGATCGCACCGTCTCGTGCAATTGTCAGGACTACGACGCGCTTGGCCACATCGGCGATTTGCGGAAACAGACGTTCGAGGAGGTTTTCCATGGTCCGGTGGCGACACGGTTTCGCGATACGCTGGCGAAAGGCAAGATGCCCATCCCGATCTGTGCCCGCTGCGGTGAATTGCATCGTTTGCCCAAACGCGGCGCCACGCCACCGCCGGTGAGGTTGCCCTCACGCGGCATGCTGTTGGAAAATACCGTGCGCTGTAACGTGGATTGCATTGGGTGCGCGCGGGAGAACGCTGCGGCGAACCGGGTGGATGGCGAAGTGCAGATGCCGTTGCCGCAGATGGAGCAGATGGGCGACCTCATGGCCCGGCTGGGGATGAAGCAGATTTTTTATCTGAATCTGGGCGAGCCGTTCCTGTCACCCACGATTGGTCAGGAATTGCCGATGTTGCGGCGAAAGAATCCGGATTGCCGCATCGTGACTTCGACCAACGGCGCGTTGTTGAACACGGATGCGAAACGGGAGGCGGCGTTGAGCTTCAGCCATATCTTCTTCTCCGTTCATGGCGTGACTGACGAGATGCTGGAGAAATACATGCATCGCGGCCATTTCACGAAAGCGTTCGAGGCGATGAAGGCCATGGCCGCCTACCGGAATGCGCGTGGGTTAACGCAACCGATCCTGGAGTGGAAATATCTGCTCTTTAATTGGAACGACCATCCGCAGCACATCGAGCGGGCCATCGAGATGGCGAAGGAGGCGAAGGTGGACTTCATCTCGTTCTGGCCGACGAACAATCCGATATACGGCATCTCGTGGCGCTGGCGGCTTGGCCAGCTCAATCACATCGGCCAACCGAGTTGGAAGGGGCGCGAGCTGGACCTTCGCCCGGAGGGGCTTCGGGGCACGCCGACGCATCCCTATCTGGCAACGGCTGAGCGCTGAATTTTTCCTAATTTTGAATCCGTCAGGGCGGGGCGTGTCGAACTTCGGTTTTGCCCTGTCTGGCGATGGGATGCTAAGCTTTTCCGCACATGACCGATTCAGCAACGCTTTCGCGGACGCAGCTCCTTTCGGGGCTGTGCGTCGCCGTGGCGGCGTTGGTCGGGTTTGTCATCGCGGACCCGCTGCGTTACAGCAGCTTGATGGTCTTGGGCGGGCTTGCGGGCTTGATGCTTTGGCCTTTCGTGGTGAAGTGGCATCGGATCCTGCTCGTGGCTACGGTGCATTCCGCCTTCGTGATGGGCTACTTGCCGGGTGATTTGCCAATGTGGTGTGGCTTCGCGGCGGTGGGTTTTTTCATCGTGATTTTGCAGCGATGCCTGAGCCGTGATGTGACTTTGGTGCATCCTGGTGGAGTGGGTTGGGCATTGATCGCGCTGGTAGCCGTGGTGATCTTGACGGCGTGGTATCGGGGCGGGGTGGGCTTGAAGTCGATCGGGTCGGAGTCATACGGGGGCAAAAAGTATGTTCTTCTGCTGCTGGGAGTCGCGTCCTATTTCGTGCTCTCGGCGCATCCGATTCCGCGTCGGCGCGTGTGGCTCTATCTGGCCATGTTCTTTCTCTCCAGCCTGACTGGTTTGTTGAGCCATGCGATCTTCATGGCGGGAAGCAAATTTTATTGGATGTTCAAGTTCATCTCGGTCGACGCGGCGTATTCGCAGGCTCAATTCCAGTGGCAGATTGCGGGCGACAACGTGTTTCGCAGCCTCGCTTTTTCCGAGGCGGCGGGGGGGATCATCGGGTTTGTGCTGGCGTTCAAAGGGCTGCGCGGGATTTTGAACATCCGCCAGCCTTGGTATCTTCTCTTGGTCTTGGTTTGCCTCGCCGTGGGCACCATTGGCGGTTTCCGGTCCTTCCTCATGGGCATGCTCGTGATCGGTGGAACCATTTTCCTGCTTGAAGGCCTGCACAAGACCCGGCTCATCCTGCTAGTCCTGGCCATTTTTGCGCTTATCAGCGTCGGGCTGGTGGCGTATTCGGACAAGCTGCCGATCTCGGTGCAGCGTTCACTTACTTTCCTGCCCTTGAAGCTGGATGCTTGGGTGCGGCAGGAGGCGCAGGGCTCGTTGGATTGGCGGATTGAGATGTGGGATTACCTGAACAAGGAAGTGCCGGCCAATCTGGTCGTGGGCAAGGGTTACGCCATCGACCCGGACGCGATGCGGATGTCGATGTTCAATTCGTCCTATGATTACGGTCCCAAGTCCGAGTGGGCCATGCTGACCGGTGAGTATCACAATGGGCCGCTCAGCGTGGTGATCCCTTTTGGAATCTGGGGAGTCGTGGCGTTTCTATGGTTTCTCACGGCAGGCGCGATGCGGTTGCATTGGCATTACCGCAATTGCGATCCTGACATGGTGACCATCAATCGTGTGCTGTTCGCTTTGTTTCTTGCGCGCATCGCGTTCTTTATTTTCCTGATTGGTTCCCTGTATTCGGGGCTGGTGGAATTTGCTTTTCTGGCCGGACTGGGCGAAGCCTTAAACATGCGGAAGCCGGCAGCCCAAGAGTCAACCGAACAAACGGCAGAATCGCCAGAATTGGTGGAGAGCGAAACGTTGTGATTACCTGCCGCCATTTCAACGCTGCGGTGAAGCCTTCTTCAAGGCCGATGGCCCACGCACGGAAAGGAGCCGTGTGACCGGGCAACCCGCCATCAAAGCCCTGATCATTTACGGGCTGTGCATCCCGCTGGCCTTGTTCATCGGTTTCCAGATTTCTGACCTCGCATGGGCGACGAAGGAGAGCCTGCGTATCATGGGCGCGATTTTCGCGGTGTTGCTCATTCCTGTCATGCTTAAGTGGCACCGGCCCATTCTCTATTTCTGCATCAACGCGAGTATCGTGGTGTTTCTCCTGCCGGGCAGCCCGAAGCTTGGCCTTGTGATGGTGGCCATCAGCCTGATGTTTTCGATTCTTCACCGGATCATGCAGCCGCGCGCGACTTTTTTGCATGCGCCAGAGTTGACGCGCCCGGTGCTGGCGGTGGTCGCGGTGCTCGTGATGACGGCGATGTTGCGGGGCGGCGTCGGCTTCAATGCATTCGGCGGTGGAACTGTCGGGGGTAGCCGTTACGCGATGTTGCTGATGGGGGTCTTGAGCTTTTTCGCGATGACCGCCGAGCAGATTCCTGCTCACAAGCGCAACCTTTACATCGGGTTGTTCTTTCTAAGCGGGGTCACGATGCTGGTTGGCGACTTCTTTTCCTTGATGGATCCGGGCGGCTATCTGAAATACATCTACCTCTTTTTCCCACTCTACAGCGTTGCTGCCACGCCTGAGTTCTCAGTAGGTGTGACGCGGCTCTTCGGCTTTACCGGGATGGCGGTTTCGATTTATCATTACTTGATTGGACGTTATGGCATCCGGGGAATCCTGCTGGAATCCCGTCGCTGGTTGCAGTTTTTGTTCATCGCCACCATCGTCATCACATTCTTAGGTGGGTTCCGTTCGGTGCTCATTCACATTTCGCTGCTGTTCTTGGTGATGTTCTGTCTTGAAAAGCTTTATCGCACACGGGTCGTGGTTCCCCTGGCTCTTGGCGGGCTTCTGGCCATCACCGTTGTCATCATCTTTCTGCCCAAGATGCCTTTTGTGTTCCAACGTTCACTCGCCTTTTTGCCGGTGAAGATTGACCCCGTGGCGCAAATGGATGCGGACAGTTCCTCGGAGTGGCGCTTGCAAATGTGGAAGGCTGTCTGGCCAGACGTGCCCAAATACCTGCTGCTCGGCAAAGGATTGAGCTTTCCGGAGGCCGACTTTCTGGCCATCACCGACCGCAGCATCCAGCGCAGCCCCGACCAGTGGCTGTGGGCGGTGATCACGGGCGACTATCACAACGGCCCGCTCTCGATGTTGCTGACATTTGGCATCTGGGGATTTGCTGCGTTCACGTGGCTGCAACTGGCCGGGTTGCGGGCCATGATCAGGAACTTCCGATATGGCGATCCATCCCTGCGCATTATTAACGGCTTTTTGCTGACGCAGTTCATCACGCACATGATCGTCTTCTGGTTTGTCGCTGGTTGCATGTATTCCGACGCGGTGATCTTCGCCTCATTGCTTGGTTTTAGCGTCAGCTTGAATGGCGGCATTGCGCGCCAGTCGGTGCAAGCCGCACAACCTGTCAAAACGGCCGCTCCTAAACCTGTTCCGCAGCGGCAGAATCTTCCGCTACGACCGGGCATGGCTGGCGCCGCACCTTCTGTCAAGGCTGGGTGAATCCGGAACTGAACCAACGGCCCACTGGCCATCACGCTTCCGCATCCGTGCGCTGCTCTGTAATCACCCCTAGCCGAAATCAATCCGAGTGGTTGAAGCTCTGTGTTGCTTCGGTTGCCGACCAGGGGCTGCCAGACATGCAACACATTGTGCAGGACGCCTGTTCGGACGATGCCACGCGTGAATGGCTCCCGCACGACCCGCGAGTCGAGGCGCACGTCGAGGCGGATGCGGGGATGTATGACGCCATCAATCGTGGCCTGCATCGGGCGCAGGGAGACTTTCTGGCTTATCTGAATTGTGATGAGCAATACCTGCCCGGAGCCCTCGTGAAGGTCGCGCGTTTCTTTGATCAACATCCCGACGTTGAGGTCGTCTTTGGAGACATTGTGATGGTGGACGAGCGGGGCGAATACCTTTGCCATCGGAAAGTTCAAGTGCCGCTGTTGCATCACACTTGGACGTGCCATCTCTCCACGCTTTCGTGTGCCATGTTTTTCCGGCGGCGTTTGCTTGAAGGTGGGCGCTATTTCTTCAACACCGATTACCGCTGTGGAGGTGATGGCGATTGGATGGTCCGGCTGTTGCGCGACCGGGTGAAGATGGCGGCACTCGGCGAGTTCACCTCCGTGTTCACGCGCACGGGAGTCAACCTGGGCCGTGATCGGCGTGCGGTGGACGAGAATCAAAAACTCCGGGCGACTGCGCCTTGGTGGATGCGCCTCGGTGTGCCGCTTTGGGTTTTGCATCACCGTTTGCGTCGCTGGCGAGCCGGGGCGTATTCGCAGCCACCATTCAATTTTTCTATCTACACGCTGAAAAGCCCTGGAATGCGCATCGTCCGGCAAGTGACGGCGCCGCAATTTCGCCAAAATTGGTGAAGAGATTTTAATCGATGCCCCGGCTTTGAAAGTGGGATGCTGGCATGCTACGCTTCCCCCGCCAAGAGAATGGGCGCATCAATCCATTGAAACCAATCCTCCAGTTTGGGCTACTGCTTTTAGCGGCGACAGTTGCATGTGGGCAGAACCTTGCTCCCAATCCCTCTTTTGAGTCAGGTCTGACGGCTCCCGATGTTTGGAGCAGCTCCTATCCGGATGCGGAATATGCCAACTCAGGTCATTCCGGCATCCGTAGCGTGGCAATCGCTGGTAATGGTTCCACGATGACGCGCTGGTTGAATACGACGGCTGGAATTACCAACGGCCAGGCTTATGCCTTGCGCTTCTGGACCCGCACGACCAATGCCGCGGGCGGGGGCTGTTTTGCCGGCTTCAACACGGTCTATAGCGACTTTGCTTTGCCTGGGCTTGCGTGGACTAATTACTCGATGGTTGCGTGGCTGCCAGCCGGCACGCCGCCGGAACTCGATCTTGGGCAGGTTGTGGTGAACGGGAAAATCTACTTCGACGACGTGGAGCTTTATTCAGTCCTTCCGATCCACAAACTGGCGATTGGGAAAACCTTGGGCGCGGGTGAACGGCTTGAGCCCGGTCGTTACCGCTATCAATCAACCTACGCAAACTACGGCGGTAGTTACTCGCGATGTCTGGTTGATTCAGGAACAAGCTTTGCCAGTTTCCGGTGGTATATGAATCCGGGTTCCAGTTTGATCTACCGGCATGATCTCGCCGGCTGGACGATGAAGAACGCCACCGCCACCGCCCAGATTTGGAACTACAACGGCATCTCGGGAGGCACGCTCCAATTCGACGCCAGCACGAACGGTGTGGACTGGATTCCGTTCAGCGTGATGTCCGATGGCGCCACCAATGCCGTCGTCACGCTGCCGCCATCGCTCTTTCCGGCAACGCAGGTATTTATCCGGTTGCGCAGCGTTGCGAACAACCAGTTCAGCCTGCTTCAGTATTCCTTGGCCGCCGATCTGGCGACGAACGTCCTCACGCTGGATGGCTCCACATATTTTTTAGAACAGCGGCAGCACAACCCTGCGTTCGTTCCGCTGAGTGTAGCTGATTCAGGTGCAGGCCAGATTTTGAATCTGGCGGTCTCCAATGCAGTGCCTGAACTGATAGTAATGCGTGTGGAGTCCGTCACTGACGGGGTTACGAACGTGAGTCTCCTCGCGACCAACCTGCCTGCTGGGCAGTCGAATCTGGTGTGGCTGCCAGTGCCCTCACCCGGGCTCGCCGATAGCACCGTGACGATAACGGCGACGAACTCGACCGGTCAGAGCGTCTATAAAACGTTGTTTGTTGTGCCGGTGCAGACGTCCGCCGAGGTCTTCGGCAACCTTGATTGGCCCCCAACGGTCATACCACTTTAGATGAGATGGTTTCCGGTGGTTTCGGTTTGTTGTTTTGCTTCCACTCAAGGTTCTGGTGGAAGGCGGGCGTAGCCCGACTGGAACCAGA
>JBEGQI010000354.1:0-3154 GCA_041181065.1 Verrucomicrobiota bacterium
CGCGCCGACGTTCTTTGCGATGCTCCACTCATTGTCGTTCAGGATTCCGATGAACCGCTTCGTGGTGTGCGCGATGTTGTTCAGGGCCTCGAACGAGATGCCGTTCGTCAACGCCGCGTCGCCAAAGATGCACACCACATTTTCATCAGTCCCCTTTTGATCGCGCGCCGCGCACATGCCAAGCGCGGCGGAAAGCGCCGTGCCCGCGTGACCCGCACCGTAGCAATCATGCTCGCTCTCCGTGCGGAGCGCGAAACCGTTCAAGCCATCCGTCTGGCGGATGGTATGGAAACGATCCTTGCGGCCCGTCAGCAACTTGTGGACATACACCTGATGGCTCACGTCCCACACGAACTTATCCTTCGGCGTCTGGAAAACGTGATGCAACGCAACCGTCAGCTCCACCACGCCCAGGTTCGGGCCGAGGTGACCGCCATTGCGCGAAAGGACAGTGATCAACTCGTGACGGATTTCCTCCGCGAGTTCCAGCATTTGGGGCAGCGTCAACTTCTGGACGTGCACGGGACTATCAACCATGTCGAGATAACGGCTCATTCGTTGTTAAAAATAAATTCGTCCGATTCATGGGCCAGCGCGCCTGCCGCCCTGGCCGACGTCTATCAATTCTCCGGCTCTTCGAAGGCCACCGGTTTCAACGTCAACGCGCCCTGCGCATTCTTTTCCAATTGCTGGATCTTCAGCTCCGCCTCACCGATCTTCGACTGACACACCTTCGCCAGCTTCATGCCTTCCTCATATCGCGTCAGCAACGACTCCAGCGGCAAATCCTCCGCCTCCATCGCATCCACGATGGTTTCGAGGCGTTTCATTGCCTCTTCAAAGGATAGATTGTCGGTCCGGGCTGCATCCGCAGCCTTGGCGAGCTTGGACATGGGGCGAAGCCTAAGGGAAACACACCCCGAGGTCTAGCAAGCTGTTGCGTCGAGCCAAGCAGCGCCACAGAACTCCGGAAACCTTTTCGTAAGAAAGAAAAATTAGACCTGAAGGGTGTTTTTTGAATGCGGCGTTGTCGCCAACACAAAATTGCAGCAAAAAAACCACGCGGCCAGAACAGCAGATCAAGTTGTGGAACCGGAGGCGGGCCGCATGATCCAAACGCTAGTGTCAATCTCGCAATCGTGGTCGTGCTGCGTCCTGCAAGCATCACGCACGCGACCAGTGATAGAGTCGGCACATGCGGGGCAAGCTCCTGAATGGGTTCGAAAACACCAGTGGCACGCCGGCCTACAGCTTCCCTTCCAGTTCGCCCTCAATCCACAACACCGCTCGCACGAGGCAAGCGCGATTGTTTATTCTGCAAAAGGGTCCGCCAACAGGCGGTTGGCTCGCTCCTGAGAAACTAGACCGCTAAGTCATTGGTTAGGAACGAGGGAGTAGTTGAGGAAGGCGGCGATGTTGTGGAGGCGTTGGAGTATCTTGCGTTTCATATTGGCTTCTACTTTTGCGAACACTTCCGGGTTGAACGGTTCCTTGAACTTCAGCAGGGGCCACAGAAAGCACGCATGTCCTGACCCCTGATGGGCTAAGGCTTTGCTTTCAGCAGGCGGCGGAGGATGCCTTTGAGGTCAGCTTCAAAGACGTCGCCTTTCTTCACCACTTCCTGAGCGACACGCCGAAGTTGCTGTGCCTCCGCCACGGTGAGTTCCTTGGCGGTGACCACGACGACGGGCAGGAATCGGAACCGCGGGATGGAGCGGATCTGGTTCAGGAAGGTCATGCCATCCATCTCGGGCATCATGAGGTCGAGCAGCACAAGGTCGGGCGGATAGGTCTTCATCAGCTCGAGGGCGTCGCGGCCGTTGACGGCAGTGCGGAATTCGCAGCCTTCGTCCTTGAGGTGTTCGGCGAGCAGTCGGCGCGCGTCTTCCTCGTCATCCACGATGAGAAGCTTGGGGTGTTCGACAAGCAGGGCGCGCTTGAGGCAGGTGCTGAGGTCATCGCGGGAGACGGGTTTTTGGAGGATGTCCACGGCGCCCAGGATGCGGCCGCGGTTCTCCCCCGCCACGATGCTGACGACGACTACAGGGATGTCGCGCAGCGCAGGGTCGGCCTTGAGGGTTTGCACAACCTGCCAGCCGTCCATGTGGGGCATCATCAAGTCCACGGTGATGAGTTGGGGGCGGAGTTCGCGGGCCAGCTTCAGTCCCTGCTCGCCGGAACTGGCCGCGATGGCGAGGCAGCCGGTTTCGCCGATCATGTGGGTGAGCAAGGTGCGTGAATCGAGTTCGTCGTCGATGACGAGGACGAGCTTGCTTTTGAGTTCCGCAGCGGCCCCCGGCGCAACTGATTCCGCAGGCTTGATGGCCATCGGCTTGGCGGAGGTCTTCTCGCTGGGGGTGAGCAAAACGGAGAAGGTGGATCCTTGGCCGACTTCACTAGCCACTTCGATGTTGAAGCCCATCAGGTTGCAAAGGGCTCGGGAGATGGTGAGGCCGAGTCCGGTGCCACCGTATTTGCGCGCGGTGCCGACTTCCGCCTGCTGGAAGGCCTCGAAGATGAGGCCGAGCTTATCCTGCGGGATGCCGATGCCGGTGTCGATGACCTCGATGCGCAAAGGGCGGCCATCCGCGGGCTCGGTCACCAAGCGCACGGTAACGCTGCCTTGCTCGGTGAATTTGAGCGCGTTGCCGATGAGGTTGATGATGACCTGCCGAAGTTTCTCGGCATCAGTCTGGATGACGGCGACTTGGTCAGGCACGTCAGCGAGCAATTGAACTGGTTTGTCGCGCACCAAGCCCTCCTGTTGCGCGATGGTTTCGCGGATGAGGGCGTCGAGCGCTACTGGGGCGTTTTGAAGTTCCACCTTGCGAGCCTCGATCTTGGAGAGGTCGAGGATTTGATTGATGAGCGCGAGGAGGTGCTTGCCGTTGGCGAGGATGCGGTCGAGGAAGTTGAGTTCCGCCGCGCCCAGCGTGCCAGCGTTGTTCTTGAGAAGGATGTTGGCAAAACCGATGACGGAGTTTAGCGGCGTGCGTAATTCATGGCTCATGCTGGCGAGGAACTGGCTCTTCGCCCGGCTGGCTTCTTCAGCCGCTTCCTTGGCTTCGCGCATGGCTTCCTCGGCACGCTTGCGATCGGTGATGTCGTGCGAGATGCCAAAGGTGCCGATGACTTTTCCATTTTCGTCGTGCAA
>JBEGQI010000355.1:0-5310 GCA_041181065.1 Verrucomicrobiota bacterium
TGAATCAAATCCATTACAGTCGCCTGAATCTCTCCGGGGCGATGCATTTCAACTCTACCTGCGTGAAATCGGCCAAGTGCCACTGCTCACTCCCAAGGAAGAGATCGCGCTGGCACGCCGCATCAAACGCGGCGACAAAGCCGCGCGAGAGCACATGATCAAAGCTAACCTGCGTCTGGTGGTTAAAATCGCCCGCGACTACGAAGGCATGGGCGTTCCTTTGCTCGACTTGATCAGCGAAGGCAACATCGGCCTGATGAAAGGCGTCGAACGATTCAACCCGGCCAAAGGCGCGAAGCTCTCGACCTACGCCTCGTGGTGGATCAAGCAAGCCATCAAACGCGCGCTCGCCAACCAGTCCAAAACCATTCGCCTGCCAGTTCACGTGACCGATCGCCTCGCACTCATTCGCAAGGCGGAAGTGCGCTTACGCGACCTGTTCGACCGTGAACCGACGGATGAGGAACTCGCGCATGAAGTGGACCTCGATACGCGCCGCATCCGCCAATATCGCGAAGCTTCACGCGCCCCCGTCTCGCTGGACGCACCGATTGGCGACGACGACTCCAGCCGCATTTCCGAGATGGTTGCTGATCCGAACGCAACCTCACCGCATGAATCCCTCAGTCGAGGCACGGACACTGCGTTGCTCCGAAAAATCCTCGGCACGCTCAATGAGCGGGAAAGCGCAATCCTCGCCCTGCGCTTCGGGCTTAAAGACGGACAGGAACGAACCTTGGAAGAAATTGGAGAAAAATTCGGAGTGACCCGTGAGCGCATCCGTCAGATTCAGGAACTCGCATTGAAAAAATTGCGCAACAAGATGGAAGAGCACGATCAACCGGACCTCGATAACGCCACCATTGCGGTGGCCGCCTGAAAGCCTGGAACCATCCATTCAAGCGCGGGCATTGGCCCGCGCTTTTTTGCTTCATCACGCGACTTGATTTACTTCGGGCTTGGCGCAGCTTTGACCAGTGCAATCCAAACAGCTCAAGGAACTCGCCGCCACACAGGCAAAAGCATCAAAGAAGTGAACAACCAAGGCATGTTATGAAAATCGGCATCGTCGGCTGTGGAATGGTTGGCTCAGCCTCGGCCTTCGCACTGGTCATGCGTGGAGTCGGACGCGAGATCGTCCTGGTGGACCAGAACCGCTCGCGTTCCGAAGCAGAGGCGGATGACATCTTCCACGCCGTGCCCTTCGCCCACCCGCTCACCGTCCGCGCCGGAGATTATGCGGACTTGAGCAGCGCCAAAGTCGTCGTCATCGCGGCAGGCGTGGCGCAGAAGCCCGGTGAAACTCGCCTCAATCTCCTCCAGCGCAACGCGACCGTTTTTTCCCAGGTCATCCCAGCCATACTCCAACACGCACCCAACGCAGTGCTCGTCGTCGTCAGCAATCCGGTGGACATCCTCACTCACCTTGCCGCGCACTTCGCGGCGAGGCTCGGCGTGCCCTCGACTCGCGTCATCGGCTCCGGCACCACGCTCGACACCGCGCGCTTCCGCACGTTGCTCGGGCGCCACTTTGGCGTCGATCCCCAACACGTTCACGGCTACGTGATGGGCGAGCACGGTGATTCCGAAGTGCTCACCTGGTCGCGTGCTTCGATTGCTGGCACACGGCTGGATGATTTTGCAAAACTCCGTGGGATGTCGCCGCTGACCGACGCAGACCGAGCAGCGATTGACACCCGTGTGCGCCGCGCCGCATACAACATCATCGCCGGCAAAGGTTCTACGTATTACGGCATCGGCAGCGCGGTCTCCCGCATCGTGGATGTGCTGCTGCACGATCAACGCGCCGTCCTCAGCATCTGCTCGCCTCACCATGAAGTCGCCGGCGTCAAAGATGTAACCCTCTCGGTGCCACACCTGCTCGGCGGCAACGGCGTGATTGAAACCATCCCTGTTCCACTGGCAGAAGACGAGCAAGCCGCGTTGCATCGTAGCGCGACCATCCTCAAGGAAGCGATCGTCTCCGTGCTCGAACAATTGCCAAGCTGAAGCCAGCTGCCGCTCGGAAATCAACTGATAGTAGATCCGAGCAGTCAGGCAAAAAGGTGCAACCGCAAAAGAAAAACAGGTGTGGAGTGTTGTAACCCCACACCTGTCATTCGTTCAGAAGTCTATTGCTGATTACCGCCGGCACCACCAGGTCCACCCGGACCGCGCGGAGCACGTTGACGACCTTGGCCGCCTTGCTCTCCGCCCTGGCTACCGGAACCACCCTGGCCGCCCTGCGGACGTTGCGGGCGCAATTCTTCCTGCGTCAGCTTGCCGTCGCCATTTTTGTCCAGAGCCTTGAGCGCCGCGGACGCATTTGCAATCTCCTTCTCGTCGATCACTCCGTCGTGGTTTGCATCAAGAGCGGCCATCAACGGCCCGCCGGCCATGCGTTGCCCGCCACCGGGGCCACCACCGGGACCGCCCTGACTAGGTTGGCCCGGAGCACCTTGTTCTCCCCCCTGCCCTTGGTGTTGACGGCGATTGCCGCCGGGACCGGAATTTTGATCAGGTTGAGCCGTCACGATCAGCGTGGAAATGCCGAAGGCTGCAACGGCCAGCAGAACTGTCTTGGATGTTTTCATGTTTTTTGTGTGTGCGTGTGTCACTCAAACGCCCGCGCCAATCGCGACGCTGTATTCGGCGGCTTGAGCCTGCGCGAGGCAACTTCGGCTGGTTGAATGTGCCTTCGTTTTCATCGCGCGTTACCAGTGGAGACGCCGGCATCATAACAGAGGTAACACATTCGTCGCGCGCAATGATTGCGCAGCAATCGGGTGTGATGGGTCCGCCTACGGTTCCAATTTCGAGACTGAAGACGCGAGACTTGCGAACCGCTGCTCTTACTTCACCGCCGCTTCCGTGATGATGAGATCGCCACGATTCGCATCCAGCTTCGCGCGCACGCCGATCGGGATGGTGCCGTTCGTCGGTAGATGACCGAAGGGCAAGCCTGTCACCACCGGCACACCCAGCGGCAAGAGCCGCTCCTTCACCACATCTGCCGCCGTCTGGCGATACTCCTTCCCCTTGCCTGCGTTCGGGTCTTTGCAATCCTGGTTGATCCCCACCGCCACGCCTGCGACCTGCTGGAGCAATCCGGCGTTCAGCAGATGCGTCAACAACCGGTCCAGCCGATACGGCACTTCGCTGATGTCTTCGAAGAACAGGATGCGGTTCTTGAACTGCGGCTGGAACGGCGTCGCCAGTGTCGTCACCAACAACGATAAATTGCCACCGATCAACCGCCCCTCCGCCACGCCCCTCCGCAGAATGGAAACCGTCTTCCCACCATACCCCGCGACGAGACTCCCCGCCGGCTTCGCTTCGGTCACGTTGCGCAGGAACGATGCATTCGAGAACGCCGGGAACGTCTCCGCGCCGAGCCCCTCGTTCAACATCGGCGAATGAAACGTCACCAGCCCCGCCTTCACCAGCAGCGCAGTATGCAACGTCGTGATGTCGCTGTAACCGGCGAGCACCTTTGGCTGGCGCCGGATGACCGCGTAATCGAGCAGATTCAAAATCCGCGCCGTGCCGTAACCGCCGCGCACACAAATGATGCCGCGCACCTTTTTGTCCGCGAACATCGCCATCAAATCCGCCGCCCGTTCGCGGTCCGTGCCCGCCAAGAACCCGAGCCGCGCGCGCACGTTGCGGGCAAGCTTGGGCTTGAAACCGAGGCGCTCCACCTGCCCCATCACGCGATCGATCGCCTTCGGGTCCGGCGGCGCGCTGGCGGGAGCGATGATGCCCACCACATCGCCAGGCTGGAGACGTTCTGGCTTGAGGAGACGGCGCGCGGAAGACGTGCTTTGCATGCCGATGCGTTAGGCATTGCACAACGCGAAAGCAAGGCGCAACATTCACGCAACATGATGCCCTTCCAAATCATCTTCACCCCCGCGAGCGCGGCCGAACTGGCGCGCATGCCCAAGGATCTTCAATTACAGGTGCTCGGCGATTTTCACGGCGTGCCGCATCAAGTCATCGCCACCGAACTGGAAGACGTGGGCCGGCTCGAACGCGAAGGCCGCGTGCTCCATCGCCTGCGCTTGGGCGACTACCGCATCTACTTCGAGAAGCACGATCTCGGCGTGCTGGTGCACCGCATCCTGAGCAAGAACACCCTCAAAGATTTCTACTACCGCCACGGCATGAAGGTGGACGAAGACGAAGCCCTGCAAAGCAACCCCCGCTTCTGGGAACTCATCGAAAGCGCCCGGACCGCGAATTACCGCAGCCAGTAGGTCAGCAGCGGTGCCCAGATGAGGCTGGGCAGGTAATCCGCCACTTCAATGCGTTTCACTTCGAAGATGAGGAGTGAGACACAGAAGATGAGCAGTCCCGCCGTGGCGTTGACGGAGGCGACGAGCTGGTGCGCTTCGAGCCACGGTTGCGCGAGATGACCGACGAGCAGCGAGATGAATCCTTGGAACGCGAGCACCGGCAACGCCGAGAACCCGACCGCCCAACCGAACAGCGAAACGAATCCGAACACGGCGAAGCCATCCATGGCGGCCTTGACGAGCAGCGCGAACGGACCGCCATCGAGAGCTTCAGCGGTCGCGCCGAGAATGCCAAGCGGCGCAGCGCAGAAGAGCGCGGCGCAGACGTTCACGCCGTCCGCGGGCGAACCGCGCTGGCCGGCGGGCACGGCGAGGATGCGTTGGCGCGCGTATTGGCCGAGACGGTTGGAGAGTTTTTGGAGGTGCAGCAATTTCCCCGTTAGTTTGCCGAGCGTCATCGCGAGCAGCACGAGGCCGAGTTGGATGAGGGCGGCTTTGAGCGGACCGCTGATGCTGGTGACGGTGAGTTTGAGACCGATGAAGACGGTCGCGGCGCCGAGGATGACTTTGAGAAATGTCTGGTTGTCGGCGGCCATAGGCGTTTTCCGCAGGGCACCAATGCCCGCCCCCAGCAGGATGGCTCCGCCGTTGATGAGTGTGCCGATGTAAAATGCGCCCGTCACGCCGCCACTGAACCACTCCGCGTCGCGAGTTCAAAGCGGAAAGTGAAAGTCCCTTTTCAACGCGGGCCGTCTCGCCTAAATTTCGTCGCTCGTGGAACCGACCCCACCCAAAGCACCCATTGGCCAGGCGAATCTTGCCGCGCTCATCGCAGCGGTGATCGGAAGCATCGGCGGATTATTCGCGCTGGGCATCGCGCCCGCACTTATCACGCATGAAATCCATTATCTTGCCGCCACGCCGGTGTTGAGTCTCATCAGCTTCTTTGTCTGCGGGATTGCGGCGTGGTTGATCGGCGGGCAGTTGGGGCCCTTGCTGCGCCCGCTACTCG
>JBEGQI010000356.1:0-25099 GCA_041181065.1 Verrucomicrobiota bacterium
AGCCGCAGGGGCACCGAAGCAACCGAGGCTAATGAACTTTTTCCGACCGGTGTAATTGGCGGCGCGCTGGGGCTGGGGACCGCCGCGGTCCGGAAGATATTCTGCCGGTCGTTCGCCATTACGGCTTCGGCTTCCAGGTGTCGCGGGCGGCGAGGACTTTGTTCGCGTCGCCAAGTTCCGCAGCTTCAGCCGCAGTGAGCTGACGCGAGGCGGGATGACGCTGGCTCACATCGAGCAGCTTGCCGTCAAGCTTGGTGGAGTTGAACTCCAAGAACCGCAACCGCGCCGTGTCGGTGCCGGAGATTTGCCAGCCGGCGGCGGGAATGTGTTCACCCATCGCGCAGTTGATGAACGCGACCGCACTGCCGGCGAAACGGTCTGTGCCGATGCGCGCGAGCCAGTTCTTCTTCACCTCAGGCGCGGCGGTAAGTCTACAGCTGGCGAACACGAAGCCGAATTTGTCCGCCGGATTGCGCGACGTGACATAGTAGCCGTCGTGCATCGCCTTGATCTCACAGTTTTCGAAAAACGTCGTGCCGTGGCCCCAGATGAAATCGACGTCGCCTTCGATGTAACAGTCGGCGACGTAAACGCGGCCATTGATGAGCAGCGTGTCTTGGTAGCTGTAAAAATCGCAATTGCGGATGGTGCAACGCTCGCCTTCTAGCCGCAGCGCCTCGGCTTGCGAGCCACGATACGGCGTGGTGTTGCGCAACGTCAGGTTCTCGATCGTGATGTCATCGGCATCCACGCCGACGAACGGACGGCCCATGCGGCCCGGGTTCAACTTGTCGTTGTTGCGCCCGGCGAGAACGGTCTTTTTGCGATCTTCGCCGACGAGGCGAATGCAATTCCGGCCCGGGCCGAGGTAGGCGACGGCGTCGTAAGTGCCGTTGCGGACGTAGATATCGAACGGTGTGTAGTTGTCCTCGGGGATGTAATCCACGGCGCCCTGCAACGTGCAGAAATCGCCGAGGCTGTCGGGCGCGACTTCTAGGCGCGTGCGATTCTTCGGCAACGGCGCGCGTGTGTTGAATTGCCAGTCGCCGCTCTTCACGCCGGCGAACGTTTCGCCGTTCATCGACTTGAACACGCCCGGGTCAATGACGACCGAGTAAGCGGCGTTGGTGCCGGATTCCAAAACGTGGGCGCGGAGCTGGACGGTGACGGTGTTGCCGTCGATGCGAAACGGTTCGTAGCGCAGCAGTTTGGTGCCGAAGAGATTCGTCCAACCGCCCTCGGCGACATTGAGCGCATCGACGACTTTGCCGTCGCTCGCGCGCACGATCTTCACCAGCCCCGCGCTGCCGAGCACAACGGGGTCGTTGAAGGTGAGGCGCAACGGCGTATCGGTGCAGATGCTCGCCGCGCCCGCAGCCGGATAAAGATTCGTCGCTGCGAACTCGGCATTAGCGATCACGCTTGCGAGCAGCAGGACCCCGAGGTGGCAAAGCCCGCGCTTCATCGGCTATTTCTTTTTGCCGTTCTTCTTCGTGATGCGGTCGGTGTCGTGCGAAACGCCGGGTTTGGTCTCCGGAAAGTTCATATAGCCGCGCGCGTTGTTGTAGCAGATGTTGCGGATCATCGGGCCGACGAGCGAATCATCATCCGGGATCTCGTCGCGTTCGACATCGGTGCCGACGAGGTTGCAGAGCGTGCGGCGGAAATATTCGTGACGGCAGTAGCTCATGAACGAACGCGAGTCGGTCACCATGCCGACGAAGCGCGAGAGCAGGCCGAGGTTCGAGAGCGCGTTCATCTGCCACTCCATGCCTTCCTTCTGGTCGAGGAACCACCAACCGGAGCCGAACTGGATCTTGCCGGGGATGGTGCCGTCCTGGAAGTTGCCGATCATCGTGGCGAACAGATAATTGTCCGCCGGATTGAGGTTGTAGATGATGGTCTTCGGCAGCGTGTTGTCGGTGTCGAGGCGGTCGAGATACGCCGCGAGCGTGCTGGCTTGCGGGAAATCGCCGATGGAATCGAAGCCGGTGTCGGGCCCGAGCTGTGCGAGCAGGCGGGTGTTGTTGCTGCGGAGCGCGCCGAGGTGAAGCTGCTTGGTCCAACCTTTCGCGGCGTCGAGCTGGCCGAAGAACACCATCATGAACGTGGCGAACTGCGCGTGCTCGGACGGCGCGGCGGCCTTACCTTTGCGCGCCTTCGCGAAGATGGCGCCCGCGACCTTCTCATCGCAGAAATCAGCGTAGCACTGGTTCATGCCATGGTCGGAGAGACGGCAACCCATCGCATGGAAGAAGTCATGGCGCTTGCGGAGCGCGTCGAGGAAATCGCTGAAGCTCGCGATGTCCACATTGCTCGCGGCGGACAACTGGCGCACCCAGTTATTGAAGGACTCGGGCTGATGCACGACGAGCGCCTTGTCCGGGCGGAACGCGGGCAACATCTGCGTGGGATGGCCGGACGCGGCGAATTGCTTGTGCCAGCGGAGGTCGTCAATCGGGTCGTCCGTGGTGCAGACGTGCGTGACGCGGAATTTCTTGAGGATGCCATGCACAGACATCTCCGGCGTGGCGAGCATTTCGTTCGCCTTGTGCCAGATGCGCGCGGCGCTGGTTTCGTCGAGCAATTCGTTGATGTCGAAGTAACGGGCGAGTTCGAGGTGCGTCCAGTGATAGAGCGGGTTGCGCAGCGTGTGGGGAACGGTCGCGGCCCAGGCCTTGAACTTCTCGAACGGCGCGGCGTTGCCGGTGCAATACTTCTCGGACACGCCGTTGGAACGCATCGCGCGCCACTTGTAATGATCGCCCTCGAGCCAGATCTCGAAGAGGTTGTTGAACTGCCGGTTTTCCGCGACGTCCTTGGGCGGGAGGTGGCAGTGGTAATCGAAGATCGGTTCCGTGGCGGCGTAGTTGTGATAGAGCCGGCGCGCGGTCTTGGTGTGTAGCAAAAAGTCTTCGTGGATGAATTTCATAGCGTGAAATTTTAAATGTCGTTGCCCGGTCATTGAGCCATCAAGGATAACAGACGTGCTCCTGCCGGAATAATGGCTGGGAGTAAGTCAGTGAGGCTAGGATAATTCACCTCGCCAGTTATGGGGATAGGCTTTTGTGCAGGTTTACATGAATATTCTGCACGACCAGCCATCCGCAGGTTGCAAAAAAATCATGATACGTTGCAGAAATTGTCCTCCGTGATGCTTGGATTTACGGTTTCTGCCCAATACCATTCCAGTGACATGAGCAATATCCTCCGAATCAGCAAATACACTTTGGGTGTCGGCGATCGTTTCGCGCACCAGGCCTCGGCGCAATTGAAGGCCTGCATCATGGCGGCGGAACAAGGCGTGGAAATCTGCCCGACGTGGAACAAGTCCAACCGCGAACACAACATCATCGGCTCCGAACCGACCAGCGTGCGCGCTGCCGCCGAAGCAGCCGTGAAGAGCGCAGGTTGGAAGAAGTCCTTTTACGTGGACGCCGACCACATCGGCCTCAAGACGGTAGATCGCTTCATGGCCGTGTCTGATTTCTTCACCATCGACGTCGCCGACTACATCGGCAAGCCCGCGGAAGCCAGCGCCGTGAAGGCGTTCGCAGACCGGCACCCCGAGTTGGCCGGCAAGGTCCAGATCGCGGGCATCGACCAGCCGTTCGAGATTTCGCGCGCGGAAGTCGAGCGCATCGCGGGCAAATATCTTTTGGCCACGCAGGAAGCGGGCAAGGTGTATCAATACATCGTCGCCGGAAAGAAAGGCACGCCTTTCGTCACCGAAGTCTCGATGGACGAAACCGATTCTCCGCAAACGCCGCCCGAGTTGCTCATCATCCTCGCGGCCATCGCCGACGAGAAGATCCCGATCCAGACCATCGCGCCGAAGTTTACCGGCCGTTTCAACAAAGGTGTGGACTACGTCGGCGACGTGAAGCAGTTCGAGAAGGAATTCAACGACGACCTCTGCGTCATTGCCCATGCCATCAAGCGTTACGGCCTGCCGGACACGCTCAAGCTCAGCGTCCACTCGGGCAGCGACAAGTTCTCCATCTACCCGGCCATCAACCGCGCGCTCAAGAAGCACGGCTGCGGCGTCCACGTGAAAACGGCGGGCACGACGTGGTTGGAAGAAGTCATCGGCCTCGCCGAACACGGTGGCGCCGGACTGGCGCTGGCAAAGGAGATTTACGCCGAGGCACTGGCGCACATCGATGAACTCTGTGGGCCCTACGCCACGGTCATCGACATCAATCGCGCCAAGTTGCCGACGGCGGCGGAAGTCAACGGCTGGAGCAGTGAGCAATACGTTCGTGCGTTGCGGCACAATCAGGCTGACCCGCTGTTCAACATCAACCTGCGCCAGTTGATCCATGTCGGCTTCAAGGTAGCGGCCAAGATGGGGCCGCGCTACCTGAAGCTCCTCGAAGAATGCGAAAGCTCCGTCGCGCGCAACGTCACGACTAACCTCTTCGAGCGCCATATCAAACCGATCTTCCTCGCGAAGTAAGCGGCAGCGATTTCACCCAGCCGGTGCGGCTCACGCTGCACCGGCTTCCTTATTGGGCGCGCTTGCTTCGATTCCCGACGCGAGGCAACCTGCGCACCATGTTCAAGCACGGCCAACGGTTCATGACGGCGCTTCTCGCGCTGGTCGCCGTGCTGGCGCTGACGATTTCGGCCGTCGCCGAATCGCCGTTCATCGCGGATCAAGTCACCAAGAAACTCCCGTCGCGCGTTGTCATCGCCACCCTGCAAACCCGCGACGGCTATCTATGGCTCGGCACCTTGAACGGCCTCGTGCGCTTCGATGGCAACCGCTTCACCGTGTTCGATGAGAGCAACACGCCCGGGCTGCCGAGCAATCCCATCGTGTTCCTGTTCGAAGACCGGCGCGGCTGGTTGTGGGTCGGAACGGATGGCGGCGGATTGGTGCTCATGCGTGACGGGGCCGTGGCCACGATTGGTTTCGGCGCAGGGGCGAGCGGTGGGCGAGTGATGTCCGCCTGCGAAGACGCGGACGGCGGCGTTTGGTTCTACACGTTGGATGGGCAAGTCGGACGATTCGCCGGAGACGGGCTCGCGGTCATCGCGAACGGCCAACCCAGCTTGTGTCGTTCGCTCGTGGCCGATGGCGCCGGGCGCATCTGGATCGGCGGCGACCAAGGGCAAATCGCGCTCGGCAAGACCAGCAACACCAACGGCGCGGGCTACGCACCGGTTTCCGAATTGAAGGCGACCAAACTGGACTTCCTGCTCGGCAGCCGTGACGGCGGATTCTGGCGCCTGGCGGATGGACGCGTCGAGAAGTGGACTACGAATCAATTGCAACGCACGCTGGGAAATTATCCTTGGACCAACGTGCCCAACGCCCGCATCACCAGCGCCTGCGAGGACCCGCAAGGCAACCTCATCATCGGCGTCCTGAACGCTGGCGTGTTCTGGTCGGATGCCGCCGGAAAATTCACCCGCATCGCGCCGGCGGAAGGGCTTTCGCACGCGGGCGTGTTGTCCGTGTGTCTGGATCGTGAGGGCGATCTGTGGGTCGGCACCGATGGCGGCGGATTGAATCGCGTGAAGCGGCGCGTGAGCACGTTGGCGGAGGAAACGCGCGGCAGCGTGCAAACAGCCTGCGAAGATTCGACTGGCGCGCTGTGGGTCGGTTTCACGAGCGAGGGCATCCTGCGATTGCAAAATGGCGCGGCGCAGGTGTTCGGCTGGGACCGGGAACGCAAGGCGTTCCGCAGCAGCGACGGTTTGGCGAGTCCGAATGTGCTTTCCGTTTTCGCCGACCGAACCGGTCAGGTGTGGGCGGGCACGCGTGTGCCGGGCGGCTTGCATCAATTCCGCGAGGGTAAATTTCAAGAAGTCGAAGTGGCCGGAACCACCGGACAAGAAATCTCAGCGTTGCACCAAGATCGCAGCGGTCGGCTCTGGGTAGGAACGCCGAACGGCCTCGCGAGCTGGGACGGCGCCAAGTGGCAGGTGTTCACCGCACGCGAAGGACTTTCAACCAATGCCATCCGGGCCATCGCCGATGACGAGGTCGGCAACGTTTGGGTGGGCACCGATGGCGGCGGGTTGAACCAGTGGCGCAACGGGGTGTTCGTCGTTTTCCAAAAATCAGCCGACGGCCTGCCGGGCAACCGCATCACGTCACTGCTCGTGGACGGCTCGGGTGCGTTGTGGGTCGGCACGAGCAGCGGGCTCGCGCGGCTCAAGGATGGTCGTTGGTCCCGTTTCACCACCGATGCAGGCCTGCCGAGCAACAGCATCAACTACCTCGTGGAAGACGGCGAAGGGTTCCTGTGGATCGGCTCCAACGCAGGCTTGGTGCGTGTCGCAAAGAATGCGCTCGATGAATTCGCCCGCGGCGTCTCCACAACCGTCGCCTGCCGCACCTACGACGAGGCGGATGGTTTGCCCGCGAGCGAAACCACTTCCGGCTCGCAGCCCGCAGCTATCCGCACCGCTGCGGGCAAGTTGTGGTTCCCGACCATCGCTGGGTTGGTGGGCATCGACCCCGCGCAGTTGCATCGCAACACGAATCCGCCGCCGGTGTTGATCGAGGCGGTGTGGCTTGACGGGCGTCCACTCCTGACGAACAGCGTGCGGACTACATTGCCCGCCGAGATTGTCGTCCCGCCGAACGCCGAACGGTTGGAATTTCAATTCACCAGTTTGAATCTGTCGGCCTCCGGCAACCGCGACCGGACTTTGTTCCGTTACCAACTGGAGGGACATGAAACCCATTGGTCGCCGCCCTCTCCGAGCCGCGAAGCGACCTTCACCAAGCTGCAGCACGGCGATTACCGATTCCGCATGGTGGCCTGCAACGAAGATGGAGTGTGGAACGAAACCGGTGTCTCGCTCGCAGTCCGCGTGTTGCCACCATTCTGGCGGACGTGGTGGTTCCTTACCTTGTGCGTGCTTGCCGTGCTGGGCGCGGTCGCAGGCACAGTGCATTTCATCTCGACCCAACGGCTGAAGCGCGAGTTGTCCCTGCTGCGGCAGAAGGAAGCGTTGGAACGCGAGCGTTCGCGCATCGCCCGTGACTTGCATGATCAACTCGGCGCGAACCTGACTCGCGTCTCGTTGCTCAGCGAACTCGTCGAGAGCGACAAAGCCGAACCCGCCGAGGTCGAGCAGCACGCGCTGCAGATTTCCAAGACCGCCAGCGAAACACAGCGGGCGCTCGATGAAATCGTCTGGGCCGCGAACCCGGCGAACGACACGCTGGAGGGACTGGCGAACTATCTTTGCAAGTATGCCCACGAGTTTTTGACCACGGCGGGCCTGAGTTGCCGGTTGGATGTGCCGGCGGATTTACCGCCCACGCCCATCGCGCCGGACTTTCGCCATAATGTCTTCCTCGTCGCGAAGGAAGCCGTGAACAATGTCGCCAAACATGCCCAAGCTACGTCCGTTCGTTTTCAGGTCAGGCTCGAAAACGAACGGCTCGTCGTGGAGATCGAAGATGATGGGCGCGGTCCTGCAGACGCGGCGACCGCCAGCGAGCGGGGCAGAAATGGTTTGCGCAACATGAGCCGCCGGATGGAGGATGTGGGTGGTTCGTTCAGCATCCAACCCGCCGCCAGCAAGGGAACCTTGGTGCGGTTGACCGCGCCGCTGAACCGGATTTGAACCTATGCCCGTCACCGTCGCCATCGTCGAAGACAACGCAGATTTGCGCGGCACCCTCGCCCGCGTGATCGGTCGCGCCGCGGGCCACCAGTGCGTCGGTCAATACGGCGATGCCGAGTCGGCTTTGGTTGGAATTCCCAAGGACAAACCCAACGTCGTCCTCATGGACATCAACCTGCCGGGCATGAACGGCGTGGAGTGCGTGCGCAAACTGAAGCAAATCCTGCCAACCACGCTCGTCGTCATGCTCACGGCCTACGAGGACACCGATAACATCTTTGGTTCGCTGGAAGCAGGCGCATCGGGTTACTTGCTCAAGCGGTCCAAAAGTGCGGAGATCCTGGATGCCATCAAGGACGTGATGAGTGGTGGCTCGCCGATGACCGCGCATATCGCCCGCAAGGTGGTTCAATCTTTTCAAGCACGCGGCGCTTCGCCGCAGCCAACCGAAAACTTGGCCGAACGCGAACGCGAAGTGCTCGACCTGCTCGCTCAAGGGCTGATGTATAAAGAGATCGCCGACAAGCTGGGCATCGGCTTCGAGACGGTCCGCACCTATGTCCGCCGCATCTACGAAAAGCTTCAGGTCCGCTCCCGCACGGAAGCCGTCGCCAAAGCGCTCGGCGGAAAGCCCCGCTGATCGCATTTCCTCCGCATTTCGTTCATTCGCTCAATGTCCCCCGTAATGGGGACTATTGTCACCCACCGATTTGAGTATGATGACATCATCAATTTCGGCTGTGACGCCAGCGCAGCCCGGGCAGAGTAAATAGAAACTGTTCTGAATGTGTGTTAGGGCCGGACGAAAGTCCGGCCCTTTAAATTTTGAAAGCAGCATTCAGCCACACGAGCGCCGTTCATATGAGCTAAGGAAAAGGCCGGACTTTCGTCCGGCCTTTGATTTTGGAGAATCACCCTGATCGAGGCTTAGAAGTCGTAACTGACTCCGATGCTGAAGAAAATGGTGCCGCCTAAATCAAGCTCGGCTTTACGACTGCCGAACGCATGCGAATAAGTGCCCAGATTCTGATATTGCACACTGGCCGCCGCACTCCAGTGGTCGTCAAAACGCCAGAAGAGGTTTCCGGCAAGGTAGCCGCCACACAGCAAATCCGTGTCCCCGCCATGGCCCGTGTCGTTAATGGAGCCTCCGCCGGTGAAGGAGATTGTTTCATCCCAAGCAACGGAGGTATCGAGAAGCCCGACGGCTAGTCCGCCGGACAGACTGATGCTCAGGTCCTTGTTGAAATAATACTCAAAATACGGGCCGACACGACCGCCCCAGAGAGTGGCGTCCAGACTGCGCGTGCCAGTGACGGTTCCAACAACACCCTCGGAGGTCGTCGAGCTTACAGGCGTCGTGCCGATGACAAAACCAGGGCCGTCAAACGTTCCTTGATAGGCGCTTCCCGTTGTCGCTCCGGGCGGGGTCGTTCCCGTAAAGTAAGCGAAGGCATCCGTGATACGCGGGGCACGAAGTGAATAGGGGTTGTGCGCACTCATGCCGATGTTGAGATAATTCAAAGCCCCCTCAACGCCGTAACGAAATTTTCCCTTCACGCCCAGTTCATGCGTGTAGGCCAATTCGCACCCCAAGGATGGCTCATCATCCATGGCCGGCGCACGGAGCGTGGCAAGTCCTGAACTGCGGCTGAGGAGAATGGTGTTATTCCCGCTGTTTACCTGACTGGCACTGTTATCATAACCCCAATTCCAGGTGTTACCATCGCCGCTGCCGCTCACGTCAGGCAACACGTAGCCGTCATCGTAGTTGTAAGTGGCACCATCGGGCGTCGTGCGCGTGGCGGTCGGCACGGCGATGGGCGAAACACCGCTGAACTTCGCGGAGATGTTCAGCCCGAACCGCGCCGAGAAAGTGAGGCGGTTGGTGGCGGGCAATTCTTGTGCGTTCGTGGCGAGGCCTGCGAACAAACCGGCGGCGATGAGGGCGGTCTTCATGATTTGATGGCGCTTCATAGTCGTTTCCATTCGTTCGTATCAGCTCACGGATTGTTCAGGATGACGCGGTAATAGCGACTGCCACTTACCAGCGGTTGGCTTTGAGTTTTCGGCGGGCCATCGTCATACCACTGAACGCGCGTCGCGGTGGCGGTGACAGTCGGCGTGGCGGCGGTCCAGGGGCCGGACGCGCTCGGGCCGTAGATGACTGTATAGTTGCGTCCGATGATCGAGGTCCACTCGATGACGAGGCGCGAATCGCCCGCCGTGCGGTAATCCCAGAACGTGCGGTCAACAACCACGCCACCCGAGAGGTTCGTGACTGCCGCCGCCGGCAGCGTTGCCACGATTTCGATGCTGTTCGTGAACGGCGTGCGGAGCGGATTGTAAAACTCCAGACGCACGGTGGCATTGCTGCCCGGGTCAAGCGGCGAGTTGTATTGCACATAACGCCGGCCATCCACGTTCGTGCCGGTGTAATTCCAGAGCCAGACATTAGTCCGCGCAATGCCGTTGGTGCCGCGGATGTCACCAACGAGCACCTGGAACGCCGGCACGGTCGGGTTGCCGGGCGCATTCGTGACCGTCACGAGCTGCTCATACAGGCCGGTCTGCGGATTGAAGACGTTCGTTCCCTGGCGCACGCCAAACTGGGCGGACAGCACCGTGATGCTCACCGTGCCGGTGGCGTAAAGACCGCCGTCGAACACCCGGAAGGTGAAGGCGTCCACTCCGCTGTAGTTCACATTCGGCGTGTAAGTGACAGCACCGGAATTGGTGTTCAACGGGCCGAGTGAACCGTTGCCCGGACCGCTGAGAATGGAATACGCGGGCGCGGCTCCATCCACGTCGCTTGAGGTCAACACCAGGTTCGTTGTCGTGTTGACGTTGATGATGAGGTTGAGGTTGTTCGCCACTGGCGCGTCATTCACCGGCAGGACCGCAACCGTGATCGTCGCGCAGTTGGTGACGAAGCCGTCGCTGATGCAGTAGTTGATGACGTTCGTCCCGAAGAAGTTGGGCGCTGGCACATAGACCACGTTGGTGCCGGACACAGTCGCCGAGCCGTTCGTGGAGGCGACGCTGACAATCGTGAGCGGGTTGCCGTCAGGATCGCTGTCGTTGACGAGGACGGGAATGCTATTGGTCGTGTCCTCATTGATCATGATGTTGTCATTGACCGCAACGGGCGGATCGTTGACGGGCAGCACAGTGATGCTGACGGTGGCGACGCTGCTGGTGAGCGAGCCGTCATTCACGGTGAAGGTGAAGCTGTCCGGGCCGAAGTAGTTGTTCGTCGGGGTGTAAGTCAGGTTCGCGCCCGAGCCCGACAACGTGCCGTGCAACGGCAGCGTGCCGACGACGAAGTTCGTCACGGGGCCGTCCACATCGGAGCCGGTGAGGATGATGGGCAGCGCGGTGTCTTCGAGATTGGTCACACTCTGGCTGAAGGCGAGCGGGGCGTCATTCACCGGGGTGACGGTGATGCTCACGCTGCCCGTGGCGTAGAGCGAGCCATCGAACACGCGGAAGGTGAAGCTATCGCTGCCGCTGTAATTGGCCGTTGGCGTGTAGGTGACAGCACCGGAGTTGGTATTCACCGTGCCGAGCAAACCATTCGCCGGTCCCGTGAGGATGCTGAACGTCAAGTTGGTGTTGTCCACATCGCTCGCGGTCAACACGAGGTTGGTGATCGTGCCTTCCGGGATGGTCACGGACTGATTGTTCGCCAGCGGCGCGTCGTTGACGGGCAGCACGGCCACGGTGATAAGCGCGCAGTTGGTGAGCGCGCCGTCGGTGGCACAATAGGTCATCACGTTTGTCCCGAAGAAGTTGGGCAATGGCGTGTAAATGATGTTCGTGCCGCTGATCGTGGCGGTGCCGTTCGTAGTGATGACGCTGACAATCGTGATCGGGTCCGCGTCCGGGTCGCTGTCGTTGACGAGCACCGGAATTGAATTCGTGCCGTCCTCGTTGACCGTGGACGAATCGCTGACGACGACCGGTGCGAGATTCGTGGCCGTGATGGTCAGCGAGACGGTGGCGATGGCGCTGTTGCTGAGGCCGTCGCTGGCGCGGTAGCTAAAGCTGTCCGGGCCGACGTAGTTGTTGCTCGGCGTGTAAGTGAATCCGCCGTTGGTGCTGAGGTTGAGCGTTCCGTGCGTCACGTTCGCCACCAGCGCGGCGGTCAACGCGTTGGTTTCGGCGTCGGCGTCGTTGCCCAACACGCCAGGCGCACTGACGTTCAACGTGACGTTCTTGGGCGTGGTGTAACTGTCGTTGTTCGCCACGGGCGCGTCGTTCACCGGCAAGACGGTGATGCTGACGGTGGCGACGGCGCTGGTGAGCGAGCCATCGTTCACGGTGAACGTGAAGCTGTCGGGGCCGAAGTAATTGTTCGTCGGGGTGTAAGTCAGGTTCGCGCCGGAGCCGAAGAGCGAGCCGTGCAATGGCAGTGTGGCGACGACGAAGTTAGTGACGGGACCGTCCACGTCGGAGCCGGTGAGGGTGATGGGCAATGCCGTGTCTTCGTTGTTCGTTACGCTCTGGCTGAAGGCGAGCGGGGCGTCATTCACGGCGTTGACCACGACGGTGATGAGCGCGCAGTTCGTAACCGTCCCGTCGGTGGCGCAGTAGGTCATGACGTTCGTCCCAAAGAAGTCCGGCGACGGCACATAGACCACGTTCGTGCCGACGATGGTGGCACTACCGTTGGTGCTGGTGATGCTGACGATGGTCAGCGAATCGCCGTCGGCGTCGCTGTCGTTTGCCAGCACGGGTATCGTGTTGGTGCTGTCCTCGGTCGTGGTCACGGAGTCGTCCACTACGGCGGGCGGATCGTTCAACGGCAGCACGGTGATACTGACGGTGCCGGTGGCGTAGAGCGCGCCATCGAACACTGTGAAAGTGAAGGCATCGCCGCCATTGTAGTTCGCACCTGGCGTGTAGGTGGCAGCACCCGAGTTGGTGTTGAAGCCGGTGAGGCCGCCGTTCAACGGGCTGGCGAGGATGGCAAAGACGAGGTTGGTGTTGTCCACGTCGCTGGCGGTCAGCACCAGGTTGGTCGCGGTGTCTTCGTTAATGGTCAGGCTGAGATTCGTCGCCACGGGCGCGTCGTTGAGCGGCAGCACGGTGATGCTGACGGTGCCGGTCGCATAGAGCGAGCCATCGAAGGCCCGGAACGTGAAACTGTCCGCGCCGTTGAAATTAGCGGTCGGCGTGTAGCTGATTGCACCGCTGTTCGTGTTCAACGTGCCGAGTGCGCCATTCGCCGGTCCGGTGACGATGCTGAATGTGAGGTTGGTGTTGTCCACGTCGCTGGCGGTCAGCACCAGGTTGGTCGAAGAATCTTCGTTCATCGTGACGCCCTGATTGTCGGCCAGGGGCGCGTCGTTCACCGGATTCACCACCACCGTGATGAGCGCGCAGTTCGTGACCGTGCCGTCGGTGACGCAGTAAGTCATGACATTCGTGCCAAAGAAGTCCGCCGAGGGCGTGTAGATGACGTTCGTGCCGCTGATCGTGGCGGTGCCGTTCGTGGTGACAACGCTGGCAACGGTCAGCGTATCGCCGTCAATGTCGCTGTCATTGGCGAGCACAGGAATGGTATTCGTGTTATCCTCGGTGGTGGTGAGTGTGTCGTTGGCGACGACGGGCGGATCGTTCACGGGGCTGACCGTGATGCTCACGGTGCCGGTGGCGTAGAGCGAACCGTCGAACGCGATGAACGTGAACACGTCCGGGCCGTGGTAGTTGTTCGACGGCGAGTAAGTGACCGCACCGGTGTTGGTGTTCAACGCGCCGAGCGTGCCGTGCGTCGGACCTACTAGGATGGCGTAAAGCAGTCCCGGGTTATCAATGTCCGTGGCGGACACGACCAGATTGGTGCTGGTGTCCTCGGGAACGGTGACGCTCTGGTTGTTCGCGACGGGCGCAACATTGTTACCAATGACACTGATGACGGCTGTGGCCGTGCCGCCGAAGCCGTCGGCAACCGTGTAGGTGATCGCAGAACTGAAGCTGTTCGTCGGCGTGTAGGTGAGGTTCGTCGCGCCGGGATTGATGGTGACGATGCCGCCGGTGGCTACGACATTGGAAATCGTGAGCGAGTCGCCATCGGGGTCACTGTCATTCACAAGCGGGTTGATGACCTGCGGCACACTGTTGGTGCCGAGCGTCGAATCGTTGACCGCAACGGGCGGCCGGTTGGTGACGTTGATGGTGATGAGTGCGAAGTTGGTCGCGCCCTGACCGTCGGTGACGCGATAGGTCAGCACGGTGGTCCCGAGGAAGTTGGTGGATGGCGTATAGGTCACGTTCGTCCCGCTCGTGATCGAGGCCGTGCCGTTGGTCTGGGTGACACTGACGAGCGTGAGCGGGCTGCCGTTGGGATCGGCGTCGTTGGCGAGCACGGGCACGACCACGGCGATGTTGCGCGGGGTGCCGACGATGTCGTTCACGAGGCTGGGCGGGAGATTACTGACGAGCGTGACAATGGGTGGCGTGAAGTTGTTCGTGCTGTTCGGGTCATGCGTCGGACTGGAGACGGTGGCGAGGTTGGAGACGCTGCCGCTCAGCGGCGCGGTGACGGTCAGGCTGACGCTTGTGCCCGATCCCGCCGCAATGCTCCCCAAGCCGGACCAGATGACGTTGTTGCCGCTGAGAACACCGCCGCCGGTCGCGCTGACGAAGGTGACATTCGCCGGGAGTGCGTCGGTGACGACGACGCTGCTGGCGAGCGACGCGCCGAGGTTGGTGACGGTGATGGTGTAGGTGACATTTGCGCCCGGCAGCACACTGACTGTGGAGGGTGTTTTGGTAATGAGCAGGTCTGAGGCGGGCGAAACTGTGGTGAACACCGGTGGCGCGGTGTTGTTGGTCAAATCCGGATCCAGAACGGGGCTGCCACCGGTCGCGGAGTTGGTGAGCGTGGCGGCCATGACGGGCGGCGTGACGGTGATGATGATATTGGTGCTGGTGCCGGCGAGAATCGGGCCGAGGTTCGTCCAGATGACTTGCGAGCCGTTGGTGAATGCGCCAGCGGGCGACGCGCTGACGAAAGTGACGTTCGCCGGCAGACTATCCGTGACGGAAAAATTCCGCGCGTAGGACGGGCCGAGATTGGTCAGGGTGATGGTGTAGTTGAAGTTCGCGCCGGAATAGACGCTGGCAGGCGCGGATTTGCTGACCGCCACATCCGAGACGGGAATCACGGTGAACACCGACGTGGACGGGCTCCCGTCGGTCGTGATGATCGTGGTATCAATCTGGTCATTGCCAAGGATGCCGATGACAGAGTTGGTGTATGGGCCATCTTCCACCGGGGCGAGGGCTTGAAACACGAGCGTGCCGCTGCTGCCGCCGGGCAGCGCGAAGGGCTGTGACCAGAGAAGCAACTGCCCGCTGATGCCGGGATCGGATATAGCAGAGCCGTTGTAGGTGGCCGAACCGGGAATGTAAGTCACCGCGCCCGGAACTCCGGGGAGCGTATCGCGTATTTCATCGAGGTTGAGCGGGGAGGTGGATTGGTTGGTGAAGATGACCGTGTAGGTCACGGTGCCGCCCGGCGCGAACAACGACGTGGGCGACACGGTCTGGCTGAGGATGCGGACGGCGTTGGTCGCGGAATAAATGAGGTTGCTTCCGCCGCCGCTGGTGAGCGTGCTGACAGCGGTGTGCTTGGTGCCCGAGCCGCTGTCCACGAATGCAAACGGGCTGACGGGCAGATTCGTGCCGGTCACTTTGACGGCGCGAAACGTGAAGGTGTTCGTGTAGGCCTGGCCGGTGAAATTGGTGAACCCGCTGACCGTCGGGTCGAAATACATCTGGTTGGTGAAGTTGCCATCCTCATCGAAGCGCACGATGGTTTTGACCAGTTCATATGCGTCGGGTCGCCACGAGCCGAGCACGCCGGGGGAGAAGGACACGCTGTTGTTGCCGCCGATGGTGCCGGTTTCACCGCCGATGACGAGGTCCACTTCGGAACCGAGGACAGCCAGCGGATTCAGGTTCGTGATGATGGTGACTTTGTTGGCCAGGGCCTCGATGACGTAGATGATGTTGGTGAAGGAAAAATTTTCGGAGGTCAGCGTCGTGCCGAAGCTGGGCGGGGCCGTGCGCACTTGAATCGTGTGCGGCTCGTTCGCATTGAGGATGGTGTCGGAGTTGCCGGTGAAGCTCGGTCCCTGTAGGTAGAACGCTGCGAGCTTGGTCTGGCCCGGAGCCAACGCACCCAACGCCCGCACGCCCGAGTCCGTCGAGGCCAGCTTGATCATATTGGTCGCGACCAGATTGGTGAGCGCGACATAGGCGCTGACGATGTTCGAGCTGGTGTTGTTGGAAATCGCGTAAACGGCGTAGTTGTAAACGATGCCCGCGCTGGCCTTGTCATCCACATAGAACTTGCCGGGCGAGGAGACGCGGCGAACGGTTTGCGCCTGCATCCCGAACACGCTGGCGAGCAGGATGGCGAGGGCGAGAAAAAGTAAACCGGGCCTGCGGCTGTTCGGCTGAATCCCAACTGTCGGGCTGACGCCGAGTGATTGCTTTGTCCCTGCGTGATCCGTCGGGACACTTTTTGCCGTTACGTTGTATTTCGCTTTCACATGCGGTTCTTGCTTCCGATTCGCATACCTGAGAGCAACGACCATGCCCGGGGTCTTAAAATTGAAGATTATGTCTGCATCCACACGATTTGGTGTGGGTGGAAGCGGATGCCCCTAGGGAGTGAAGGGCGGCATGAAGAAATCGTTGCAGTGATGTCCCAAATTCAATCACGGCCTGCTGTGATTAAGCAGGCCGGATGAACTGGCGATCAACTCACGAAGCGCGGTTCATGCACGGGGGCGAACCCATGCTTGCGGAGCAAGGCAATGAAGCGCGCGATGCCGCGCTTCTCGTCAGTGCCGAGATGGTAGTGGATGTGCCAGCCAAGATAATCGCGCCGGAACTCCCGGGTGTATTCGGTGCGGGAATTGATGATGTGATCGAGCGTGTCGAGCCCGAAGTCCCGGGCTTCGCGCAACGCGCGGCGCAAGGGCGCGTTCGGAATGCGGCGCAGCGCCCACACGGCATAAACAAAGGGTAGCCCTGTCAGTTCGCTCCATGCCGCCCCCAAATCCATGACCTGATGCGTATACCCAGCCATCGAGAAGTCCAGCGCGCGGTCCCCGATCAACAGCACCGCATCCAGCGTTGGCGCGGCGTCATAAGCGGGCAGGGGCTTGAATTCCGGCTTCAGCCCGCGCTCGGCAAGAAGCACTTTCAGCAACGCAACGCTCGTCAGCGAAGCCGGGTCGCAGAACACTTCGCGGATCTGTTCAAGTGGCTGGCGATGTGCGAGCAGCACGCTACGCACCTCACCGAGAGATGCGATGGCAATGCCGTCCAGCACATCGTAACGGTCCGTGAACAATACCTCGACGATGCTCACCAGTGCCGCATCCAACTCGTCTTGCCGCAGCAACTCCGCAAGCTTTGACGGCCAGGCATACTTGATCTCGTCTTCCAAGCCACGCGTCAAAGGCACGGCGTTGAGCGAATCCACGGAGCCGACGCGGAAGGGAGCGAGCGACTGCTCAAGGTCCTGTTCCTGCTGGCGCTCGAGGTTGAGCTTCTCACGAGCCACACGGCGTTCCAGCAACTCGGCCGATTCCGGCGGTTCAGGCGGGGCCATGCGCAGCTTCGGGATATTGTCGGCGGAACTCATCTTTAGTTGATGGGCCCAGTATCCTGAATAATCAACCCACCGACAAGTTGCGAAGGCAGCAGAGCGCGTTTTTTCATTCCTTGCCTTGTCCAACCAGATGCTTGCGCTAATTTCGAGAACGTGAGCCGCAACGAGTCCAGATTTGTGGAAAAACCGCACAGCCGTAAACACGGCTCGGATGAGCATGCCGCCACCCGCCGCGCGATTGCGCGCGAGCACGAAGCCAAGCTGAACGACGACTTGCAACGCAGCGCAGCAGAAGTGGCGCCTTATCTGGAAAAACGTTTCGGGCTGGAGTTTCGTGGCCGCGTTCTCGAACTCGATGCGGGTTCGGGCTGGTTAAGCGCCGAACTTTCCAAGCTGCCGCGGGTCGTCGAAGTCATCGCCACGGACACTTCCGGCAAACGACTAAAGGAAGACGCCCCGCGCGTATTTGAAAAAGCCGGCGCCCTCGAACAGAAAATCACCCGGATGCAGGGCAATCTGCACAAGCTCGATTTTCCCGACAAACATTTTGATTACGTGGTGTGCGCCGCGGTGCTTGGCCGCATCACCAATATCGTCGCCGCCTTGCGGGAGGCGCGGCGCGTCCTCAAGCCGGGCGGGCGGTTTGTTTCCGTGCGTGAACCGATCAGGCCGCTGTTGAAAATCGGAACGACAAAACCCATCAATCACGGCAACCTCTATTCGCGGGACGACTACGAGCGCTTCTTCGCCGCCGCCGGTTTTGAGGTCGAATTCAAGCGTGTCAATCTTTCAACTGGCATGAAGTATTACTTCGAGAAGATGTTCAACGGCTTGACGCATGCCCGTTATGCGCTGGTGGCACGCAAGCTGGCACAACCCGTCAAAGAGACCGCCTCAAAAACCGCCAAGAAGAATACGCGCTGAAACAGGAGATGAAACGCTCTTTGCCCCTTCTGCTGGCGATTGTCGTTGTTGTGATGGCAGGCGTAATCTGGTGGGCCGGGCGTCAGAAACAAGACGGCCCATCAAAGCCACAAATTAGCACGCAGCCCGCGCCAAGCCCAAGCGACTCAGGGGCGGGCAATTCTGTATCGCCAGACAGCCGGACGGCACGCGTATTTTCGCGGAATTTCGCCCGCCACTCGGCAAGCGCAGAAACAAATTCTTCCTGGGATCCTCGCGTGGAAAAAATTCTGAATTCACAAGACTCGGACGCCGCTATCAGTTCCAAGCTGATCGCAATATTCCCCGAGTTGCCGGCCGACCAGCAGGAGGACCTGATATCGCAGCTCGCGGCGCAGGTCTCCGACAAGGACTACGCCTCGCTCGGCAACATGCTCACAAACAAGGCCACCACCGTGGATGTGGCTGAAGTTTTGATGACTGACCTCATCGACCGGCCTGACAGCATCCGGCTCCCGCTCCTGCTCGATGTCGCCCGCTCACCCGATCATCCCAAAGCTGAAGATGCCCACGACCTGCTCGAAGTATTGCTCGACGTGAACTACCACAACGACTGGGATGCTTGGGCAAAAAAAATCTCCGAGTGGCTGGCCAGCCACCCGGAGAAGATGCAAACTGAATCCCTTTAAGGCAGCTCTGTGCTCAACAGGGTGTTGGTGGACAAATCAAGCAGTGCCACTTTTTTAATTTCGAGGGGAGAAGCCACCGGCGTCGTCAGGGCGTTGATACGAAGACGGCCTTTGGCATCCGTGCTGTTCGTCTGGACAATGCTCTCGTTGATGGCGAGGTAGTAGCTGTTGGTCGGCGCCAGATTAACCGCCGACAAACGGAAGTGCGTCTTGGTCGTGGTGCCGCTGATCTGGAGCAAGGCAGCAGCCGAGTCGCCGGTCAACGTGCGTTTGATCAGGTATTGTATACGATCAGGCGAATTGAGATCCGCCTGCATCACGGTCTGGGTGTTCACGTCCGAAATCGTGAGCGCACCCAATTCCAGCACTGGATCAAGCGCGCTGGGCAACGGTTGGTTCCCATTGCCATTGCCCTGACCTTTGTTTGAATGGGTGCTCTTGAGCTTAAGCTTCGCCGTGCCGTTCGCATCGGTGGTGAACTGCAGGGCCTCGGAGTAATTGGTTTCACCCTTTTCCGCGGCCAACAACGTGTAGGGCGTGTTGGGCGAAAGCTTCCGGGCGACGAGATCGAACTTCTGTAGCTTCGCATTGCCCTGCTCCTTGAACTCCACTGAGACCACCGCATTCGCATTCGATTCCACGCCGTTGTTCGTGAATCTCTCTTGCGCAAAATAGTGCAGGATGTCCGTGCCCCAGTTCGGCACCTTGTTGGTATTGTCCGCCAGAACCGCAGAGGCTGTCATGGCAAGCGTCACAACGGTCAATAACTGATGTTTCATTTTCATGTTCGAATTTCTTGGTTAATACTAGCACCGCGACTTAAGCAAATCCAAGGCCAGCCTCGTCCGTAAGAACCGAAGCCAACTCGAGCGGGCCCTGAATACGACATTGTGACCATTCCTTGGGCTTGGTTAGCTTGCAAGCAGTCGTTCGATGAAAGCATCTTCACATTTTGGTTTGTCCGCGGAACGAACCCGTTCCGTTTGCGGAGCGGTTGCGTTGTTCCTGCTCCTGGCCGTCACTGCAACGGGCGGCGACATGAGCGTCGTCACGAACGCCGCGGCCTTCCCCGTTCCGCTGGAGGCCTACGATGATTCGCAGATCTCCAATTTGTGGGATGTCCTCAAACACCGCGCCCAAGTCGAGCCCTTCAACGTCTGGGCCACGGTGCTTTTCCTCGTCGCCGTCATCCACACTTTCCTGACCCACAAGTTCCGCCATTGGGCGCATGTGCTGGCGGATCGTTCGGGCGGCTCATCGGTGGGCGCGCGCGTGCTGCATTTCCTCGGCGAGGTGGAAGCGGTGTTCGGTATCTGGGTGTTGCCGCTGTTCGCGCTGATGATCTTCAAGATCGGCTGGACCCCGGCGCTGGAATATGTGAACCACAAGGTCAGCTACCATGAGCCGCTCTTCGTCGTGGTCATCATGGCCATCGCTTCCACGCGGCCCATCCTGAATCTAGCGGAGCAATGCTTGCGGCTCGTGGCCAATCTTGGCAGCGGCAAACCCTCCGCATGGTGGCTCGCCATCCTGACGCTCGGGCCGGTGCTGGGCTCGCTCATCACGGAACCGGCGGCCATGACCATCTCCGCCTTGCTGCTGGCGCGGCAATTCTACGCGCTCAAACCCTCGCCCAAATTCGCCTACGCCACGCTGGGCTTGTTGTTCGTGAACGTCTCCGTGGGCGGCGTGCTGACGCATTTCGCCGCGCCGCCGGTGCTGATGGTCGCCAAGCCGTGGGGTTGGGGCACGGAACACATGTTCAAACATTTCGGCTTGGAGGCACTCGTCGGCATCGTGATTTCAAACGCCGCCTACTTCCTCAGCTTCCGCAAAGAGTTCGCGAAGCTTACGCCCATGCCGGCAAACGAAGCGAAGGCGGAACGCGCAGTGCCGATCTGGGTGACGATCGGCCATGTCCTCTTCATGGCGTGGTCCGTTTTGAACGCACATCATCCGGCGCTGCTCATCGGTGGATTTTTATTCTTCCTCGCGTTCTATGAAGTCGCGGCGGACTGGCAAAGCGAACTGCAGTTGCGCTCGCCGATTCTCGTTGGGTTCTTCCTCGCGGGCCTCGTCATCCACGGTGGCCTGCAATCGTGGTGGATCGCGCCGGTGCTGGGCCGGCTCGGGGAATTGCCGCTCATGCTGGGCGCCACGGTGCTCACTGCGTTCAACGACAACGCGGCTATCACCTATCTCGCCACGCTGGTGCCCAATCTCACGGACGGGATGAAGCACGCAGTCGTCTGCGGCGCCGTGACAGGCGGTGGGCTCACGGTAATTGCGAACGCGCCGAATCCCGCCGGCCAATCCATCCTCGCGAAATTCTTCCCGGACGGTATCTCGCCATTGGGCTTGCTGCTCGGCGCGTTGTTGCCGACGGCGGTGATGGCGCTGTGCTTTATCTTTCTGCGCTGAACGCGCCGCTCAAGCCAGCTTCACCTTCACGCGCTGGCCTTTGATCTCCGCGCGATTCAATTTCGCGATAATGGCACTGGCGTGTTCTTCGGCGACATCGGCAAACAGATGACGCTCGCGGATATCGACGGTGCCGACGACTTTTCCTGGCAGGCCCGTCTCGCCGGCGATGACATTCACGACATCGATGGGTTTCACCCCGGCTTCTTTGCCGATGTTCATGAACAGCTTTGTCTGGCCGGGCGGCGTTTTGCGGCTGGGCTTTTCGCCGACGGGCTCGGCTGCTTTGGCAGGAGCCGCTGGCATGGGTGCGGGCGCTGATTCCGGCGCGGGGGCAGCAGGTAGTTTCACGTGAATCGCCGGCTTCGACGCCGGGCGCTTCGGCGGGACGATGCGTTCGCTGATGGGAACTTTCGGGCGCGGCGCGGGCGCTTCCTCGTAACGCGGGCGCGATTCATAACGCTCGGGGCGCGGACGTTCCTGATACGGCGGACGCTCGGGACGTTCCGGGCGGTCGTAGGATTCGGTCTTCGCCGGCTTCGCGGGTGCAGCGTCGCCGGATTGCAGGTGATGCAGCAGGGCCGAGACGATGTCGGTCGAGGTGTGGCCTTCTTCGAGCAAGCGTTCGATCAGCGTGTCCTGCTTCTTGTATTCGCCAGCCACCAACGTTGCGCGCAGCTTGTCGAGGAACACGTTCTCACGCGCTTCATCCACTTCCGCCATCGTTGGCACGCGGCCGCGCTGGATGCGTTGGTTGGTGAAGCGTTCGATGTGACGGATCTGGAAGATTTCGCGCCCAGCCACGAACGAAATGGCGCGTCCGCTGCGACCTGCGCGACCTGTGCGGCCGATGCGATGCACATAATCCTCCGGGTCGTAGGGCAGGTCGTAGTTGAACACGACTTGCACATCGTCCACGTCGATGCCGCGCGCGGCGACGTCGGTGGCGACGAGAAATTCCAGCCCGCTCTTGCGGAACTTGTTCATCACACGATCGCGTTGGGCCTGATTCATGTCGCCATGCAGGCGGTCAGCGGAATAGCCGGCGGCTTCGAGATGATCCACGAGGTCATCCACCATGCGCTTCGTGTTGCAGAAGATGATACCGAGCTTGAGGTCGTGGATGTCCACGAGCCGCGTGAGCAACTCGACTTTGAAGCGGCGGTCCACTTCGTAATACACCTGATCGATCGTCGCGACGGTGAGCGCCTTCTGTTCGATCTTCACGCTCTGTGGTTCGCGTGAATATTTCTCGATGAGGTCGCGGATCGGCTTCGGCATCGTGGCCGAAAAGAAAACGGTTTGCCGTTCCTTGGGCACAGACTGGAGGATCGTCTCGATGTCGTCGCGGAAACCCATGTTGAGCATCACGTCAGCCTCGTCGAGGATGGCCATCTTCACCGTGTCGAGCCGCAACGTCCCGCGACGCATGTGGTCCATCACGCGGCCCGGCGTGCCGATGATGATCTGCGCGCCCTGTTTCAGACCCCAGAACTGGCGTTCGTAGGATTGCCCGCCGTAAATCGGCAATGCATTGATGCCGCGCTTGAAGAACGCGAGCTTGTGGATCTCCTCGGAGACCTGGATGGCTAGTTCGCGCGTCGGACACAGAATCAACACCTGCGGTTCGCGCTTGTGCGGGTCGGTCTTCTCGATGGCCGGGATGCCGAACGCCGCGGTCTTGCCGGAGCCGGTCTGCGATTGGCCGACGATGTCTTTGCCCGTCATCAACAGCGGGATGGACTCGGCCTGAATGGGCGACGCCTGCTCGAAGCCGAGCTTGTCGACGGCTTTGAGCAATTCCGGCGAGAGGCCGAGTTCGGAAAAAAGTTTCGGGGTCATAAAATGTTAGTGGGACAGGTATCTTGCCTGTCCTGTGGGCAAAAAATCGCGGACGACTTCAGGATTGTTGAACGTCAAACTGAACAGGCTGGAAGCCTGTCCCACTACCGGCGCCGCCGTTTGGCTGGGCCGAAATAATAACCGCCATGCACACGCACGGCTTGGATCTTTTGCGGGCGGACGTTGGTATCGGCCCGCTTCTCGGCTTCGAACAACGCGGTGTAACGGTATTCGAAGCCTTCCAGTTTCTCGCGCGGAATCTTCTGGCTGATGAAACGTTCGATGTCGAAAACGTGCGTCGCATCTTCCGCAACCATGATGGTGAAGGCGTCGCCGGTGCTCTCCGCGCGGCCCGTGCGGCCGATGCGATGGATGTAATCTTCAGGATGCTGCGGCACGTCATAGTTGATGACGTGGCTGACGTTCGAGATGTCGAGACCGCGCGCCGCGATGTCGGTGGCGACGAGCACTTCGTATTTGCCGTTGCGGAAACCTTCGAGCGCCTGCTCGCGTTCCTTCTGCGTGCGGTTCGAGTGCAGGACAGCGACGGCGTGGTTGTCCCGGCGTAACAGAGCGTTCACCGAATCCGCGCCGTGCTTCGTGCGGCAGAAGACGATGACGGAATCGTAGTTCACCCGATTGAGCAGCTCGAGCAACAGGTCGTTCTTCTGCGCTTCGGCCACGGGATAGATGACGTGCTTCACCGTCTCAGCCACAGAACGGCGCGCGCCGATCTCGATGGTTTCGGGATTCGTCATCGTCCATTTGATGAGCGATTCGATCTGCGGCGGGATGGTGGCGGAGAAGAGCGAGGTCTGACGCGCCTTCGGGCAACGATCGATGATGCGACGCACGTCCGGCAGGAAGCCCATGTCCAACATGCGGTCCGCTTCATCGAGCACGAGATGTTGGATGCCGTCCAGCTTCGCCAAACCGCGTTCCATGTGATCCAGTAAGCGACCCGGCGTAGCGACCAAGATATCCACGCCTTTCTTGAGCGCGTCAGTTTGCGCGCCGTAACCGACACCGCCGTAGAACACCGCTACCGTCAAATCCGTGAACCGGCAGAAATCACGGATGGCCGTCTCGACCTGCGCAGCGAGTTCGCGCGTGGGTTCAAGGATGAGCGCACGGGGTTTCGTTTGATGCGTGCCAAGTTTGGAAAGGATGGGCAAAGAGAACGCCGCCGTCTTGCCGGTCCCTGTCTGGGCGCTGCCGATGACGTCGCGGCCTTCCAAGATCAGCGGGATGGCGCGGAGTTGGATTGGCGTCGGATCGGTGTAACCCATGGCGACGACGCCCTGCAAAATCGGTTCGGACAAGCCAAGACTCTTAAACGGCATGGGCACACTATGCGATAGAGGGACGTTGAAAGGAAGGCATTTGACGCCGCCTGACAACCGGCGCATCCTCGGGCCATCGAGCCATGAGTTGGACGGGATCCATTGCCAGGCGGTTGTTTCCGAAAGACCAGCGCTTTCTAGCGAGGCGGAAGCTGCGCATGGTGTTGTGGGTGCTGGCGGTGGGGTTGATCGCCTCGAGCATTGTGCTTTGGGTCTTGATGGCCGTGGGCGCGAAGCCGTATTGAAGCTGGCGCTCAGCGGGTTTTGAAATGTGAAAAGCTTGCCGATAACATTTTTCACTCCTGTAACTTCAACCACTTGCCAAACTTCCAATGTGGGTCTAGGGTAGGCACCGAACTAAAACGAATAGTGTTAGCGGCGGATAATTGACTGACCCGCCCCCCAAAAGCAAACCCAGTATGCGGAACCCATCGAATCGTTCGGACACCCTCACCATGCCCACGCGGGCCTTCACCCTGATCGAACTCCTCGTGGTCATCGCCATCATCGCCATTCTCGCGGCGATGCTGCTGCCCGCATTGAGCAAGGCTAAACAGAAGGCGCAGGCCATCTCCTGCTTGAACAACTGCAAACAATGGGGGCTTGCTTTCCGCCTCTACGGCGATGACAACGACGATAAAATCCCGGAGGAAGGTAACACGGTGGTTCCGATC
>JBEGQI010000357.1:0-4237 GCA_041181065.1 Verrucomicrobiota bacterium
GCCTACCGCGATCGCAAGACGAAGAAGCGCAACTACCGTTACCTCTGGCAGGCGCGCATCAACGCCGCCGCCCGCGCCGCTGGCATCACCTACAGCCGCCTCATCGAAGGCCTGAAGGCCGCCAAGGTCGCGCTCGACCGCAAGGTTCTGGCCGACCTCGCCGCTACGGACGCCGCGGCGTTTGGCGAAATCGTCAAGACCGCCCAGAACGCGCTCAAGACGAAGGCCACCGCCAAGGCTTAAGCGAAATGAACTTCAAGAACGGGCGATCTGGCAACAGATCGCCCGTTTTGCTTTTGCCTCCCCTGCCCCTTCCACTATCCTCGCGCCTCAATTTCTATGGGATTCCTCGACGACATCGAACCGCTCAAGCAAGCCGCCCTCGCGGAGTTGAACGCCGCCGCTGACCTGCCCGCTCTCGACGCCGCCAAAGGCGCGTGGGTTGGGCCCAACGGCAAGTTCACCGCGCTCATGAAGCAGATGGGCACGCTTTCGAAGGAGGAAAAACCTCTCGCCGGCAAAGCCATCAACGCCGCCAAGCAAGAGCTCGAAGCCGCCCTCAACGCGCGCCGCGAGACGCTCGAACTCAAGGCCGCCCTCCCGAGCGAGCCGACCGACTGGTCGCTCCCGGGTCGCCGCCGCCCCGTGGGCCGGATGCATCCGCTCACGCAAGTCACCGACGACATCGTCCGCGCCTTCCGCAAACTCGGCTTCGTCGTCGCCGATGGCCCGGAGATCGAGGACGAGTATCATTGCTTCGACGCGTTGAACACGCCCGCCGACCATCCGGCGCGCGATTTGCAGGACACGTTCTACGTCGGCAAAGACCCCAGATCGCAGACGCCAGACGCGAAACCCAATCTCCTCCGCACGCACACCAGCTCGGTGCAGATCCGTGTGATGAAATCGCAACCGCCGCCCATCCGCATCATTGTGCCGGGCCGCGTGTATCGCCGCGACAACGCCGATGCCACGCACAATCCGACCTTCCACCAGATCGAAGGGCTTTACGTGGACAAGAATGTCACCGTCGGCGACCTCAAAGGGACCGTAGAAGCCGTGTTCAAGGAATTGCTCGGCGACGACGTGAAACTCCGCTTCCGCCCGCACTACTTCAGCTACACCGAGCCGAGTCTTGAAATAGATTTCACCAACGCGCTCGTGAAGAAGCTCGGCAAGGACTGGCTGGAGATCGCCGGCTGCGGCATGGTGCATCCGCAAGTCTTCGAGAACGTCGGCTACGACCCCGAAGTCTGGACCGGCTGGGCATTCGGCTTCGGCATCGAACGCATCGCCATGCTCCGTTACGGCATCACCGACATCCGCCTGTTCTACGAGAACGACACGCGGTTCTTGAAACAGTTCTGAACGCTCCGTGTCCATCTTTGTTTATCTGTGGTTAAAATTTTTGAGCAATGAAAGTCACCCTTAACTGGCTCAAGCAATACGTTGATTTCAACTGGTCGCCCGAAGAACTCGCGGAGCGGCTCACGATGCTCGGCCTCGAAGTCGAAGGCGTCCACAAGGTCGCTGGCGAATTCGATGGCATCGTTGTGGCGCAGGTCATCACGCGCGACAAGCATCCCAACGCCGACAAACTTTCCGTCTGCCGTGTGAACGACGGCCAGGGCGAACGCCAGATCGTTTGCGGCGCGCAGAACTTCAAGGCGGGCGACAAGGTGCCGCTCATCCTGCCCGGCGCCTCGCTGCCGTTGAAGGCGGGCGAGACGCAGCCCTTCACCATCAAGGTCGGCAAGATCCGCAGCGTCGAGTCGCACGGTATGATGTGCTCGCACGAGGAACTCGGCCTCGACCCGGAGAAGATCGGCCACAAGAAAGAGGATGGCCTGCTCATCCTGCGCGAGGACGCGAAGGTCGGCCAGTCCTTCGCCGAATATCTCGGTCGCTCCGGCGGCGACGTGGTCTATGACCTCGAAACCACGCCGAACCGTCCCGATTGGAACAGCGTCATCGGCATCGTGCGTGAAATCGCGGCGCTGACGGGGAGTCAGCTGCGCGTGCCAGAAATCAAAAGCCAGAAGTCAGTAGTCAGCACGGAAAGTTTGGTTTCCGTGCGCTTGGACGCGGCCGATGTTTGCCCGCGCTACACGGCCCGCGTCATCCGTGGCGTGAAAGTCGGCCCGAGCCCGGAATGGTTGCGCTCGACGCTGGAGAAGGTCGGCATCCGCAGCATCAGCAACGTCGTGGACGTGACGAATTTCGTGATGCTCGAAAGCGGCCAGCCGTTGCACGCGTTCGATTATCATCTCATCGCGAAGGGTGCCGACGGCAAGCCCACCATCGTCGTTCGGCGCGCGGCGGCAGACGAGAAGTTCAAGACGCTCGACGGCAAGGAACACACCTTGAGCGCGGAGAATCTGCTCATCGCCGATGAACAAAAGGGCATCGCGCTCGCCGGCGTCATGGGCGGGCAGAACACAGAGATCAACGACAAGACGGTTGATGTGCTGCTTGAGTCCGCTTACTTCGCGCCGACGAATATCCGTCGCACGAGCAAGACGCTCGGCCTGCGCACCGATTCCAGCTACCGCTTTGAACGCGGCGGAGATGTCGGCATCTGCGATTGGGCGAGCCGCCGGGCCGCACAGCTCATCCTCGAAACCGCCGGTGGCCAGTTGGCCGAGGGCGTTGTGGATGCGTATCCGCAACCGGCCAAGACCAAGGAGATTTCATTGCGCCACGAGAAGGTGCAGTGGTTGCTCGGCATCTCGATACCCGTTGCGGACCAAAAGCGTTTTCTGCTTAGCCTCGGCCTGCAACTCGGCGCGGCGCATGTGCCGTTCGTCAACGCCAGCGCCGACACGACCACGCTCGTCGGCAAGCCCATCATCACCGATGCGCACACGGACACCACGGCCTTCCGCATTCCAACCTGGCGTGTGGACCTCAAGCGCGAGGTGGACCTCATTGAAGAGATCGCGCGGCTTTACGGTGTGGACAAGATCCCTGCCACCGCCCCGCGTGGGGCACACGGCGATAACGGGTTTGATTCGCTTTACAACCAGATCGCGGAAGTGCGGCAACTACTCACGGGGCTTGGCTTGAACGAAGCCCAAGGCCAGACCCTCATCGGCAAAAGTGAAGTGCGCAACGCGAAGGCCGAAGAAATTGTCGCGCTGACCAATCCGCTCAGTTCGGACATGGACGTGCTGCGCCCCAGCCTGTTGCCCGGCTTGATCCATTCGCTGCGGCACAATGTCAGCCGCAAGAATTACGATGTGGCGCTGTTCGAAGTCGGGCGTGTGTTCACCAACGTGAACGGCCAGACGAAGGAAGAACGCCGCGTCGCCATCGCCATCACCGGCGCCCGCGCGCTGAATTTCTGGAGCGGCACCGAGCGCGACGCGAAGTTCGACGCCATGGACCTCAAGGGCTTCGTCGAGGATCTGGTCGAGCACTTCGGCCTGCGCGGCGTGCAATTCACCAAGCGCGCTGAAAGCACCGCGTTGTTCCTTGAGTCCGCGACTTTGGCGCTCGGCGGCAAGTTGCAACTCGGCGAACTCGGCCAGTTGCTGCCTACGCTCGCCAAGAAGTATGACCTGCGCGACGCCGTATTCCTCGCGGAACTCCGGCTCGATGAACTCATCGCGCGCGGCAACCGCAGCAAGTCGTTCAAGGCGCTGCCGCAATTCCCCGCCAGCCGCCGCGACGTCGCGATGCTCGTGCCCGAAGCCACGACACACGACGCCGTGCTCGCCGCCGTGAAGCAGGCCAAGCCCGCGAACCTGGAGAGCGTGGAATTGTTCGACGTGTTCCGCGGCAAGAACGTGCCCGAAGGCCAGAAGAGCCTCGCCTACGCGTTCACGTATCGCGGCACCGACAAGACGCTCACCGACGCCGAGATCAACGCGTCGCACGCCAAAGTCGTCGAGTCGTTCAAGGCGCAGCTGAAAGCTGCGATGCGCGAATAGCGCAATCAGTTCAGAGCAACGAAGGCGTGACCGCCGGTTTGGGCTCGGCTGATTCCTTGAACGCTGCAAGCGCAGCTTTCAATTCCGCCGGACTGTGCTTCTGGCGGATGGCTTGGATCGCCTCGCCCGCCAGCACGTCGCAACGCTCATTGTCCGCATGGCCCGCGTGACCCTTGAGCCAGCCCCACGTCACGCGATGCCGCGCGCACGCCGCATCTAACTCGCGCCAGAGGTCCGCGTTCTTCACGGGCTTTTTCTCCTTCGTTATCCAGCCGCGCGCTTTCCAGCCCTTGATCCATTGCGTG
>JBEGQI010000358.1:0-3225 GCA_041181065.1 Verrucomicrobiota bacterium
CACGTCGGCGAGTGACACCGCTTCGATCTTTACATCCTCGGATTCAAAATAGTTGAAGCCAAGGCCGTAGAGTTCGTCGAGCGAGGTGCTGGTCGCGAGTGAACCGAGTTCCTGCCGGGCAATCTTCCGTTGGCCGATGACTTTGGCCTTGGCGCGTTTGAGTTCCTCCTCGGTCAGGCCTTCGTTGCGGAGCAACTCTGCTTCCTTCAGCAGCTCGGCTTCGACTTGCGCGGCCTTCTCGGGCGCTGTGCCACAGTAGAACGCGAAGTAGCCCGGAGCCAGTCCGCCCATGTTTTGCGCGCCGACGTAATAGGCGAGCCCCAGCTTCTCGCGCACGCGCAGGAACAAACGCGAGCCGAGGTCGCTGCAGGATTCTTGCAGCAATTCTAAAGCGTAACGGTCAGGCGCTGTGAACGTGCTGCCCGGAAAGCCCACGACGAGCACGGCCTGCTTTTTGTCGCGCGACTCGGTCACGCGCTTCGGAGCAGAAGTGTCTGCTGAACTTGGCTTCGCAATGGCGGGTTTGGAGATGGGTTCTCCCTGCCATGTTCCAAACGTTTTTTCCACCGCGGCGCGAACGTTCGATGCTTTTACGTCGCCGTAGATGGCGAGGACGCAGTTGTTCGGCACGGTGAATTTCTGGTGAAACGCGCGGAGGTCGGCGGCGCTGAGCTTGGTCACGCTTTCTTCGGTGCCCAGTGAATCTAGCCCGTAGCCCACGCCGTTGAAGAGCGCGCGGCGCATCGCGAGGCTGGCGCTGCGCAGGAGGTTATCACGTTGGTCGGCGATGCTGGCGAGTTGAATCTCGCGTTCGCGCTCGAGCGCGTCAGTCGGGAAAGTTGGATTCAGCAACACGTCGGCCAGCAGGTCGAGAGCGGTCGCGAAGTCGCTGCTCAACACCTCGGCGTTCACGCCAAAACTGTTGTTACCGCCGTAGCTGTCCATGTGGCCGCCAACGGATTCGATCTCCGTCGCAATCTGCTCGGCACTGCGACGCTGGGTGCCCTTGAGCAGCAGCTTGCCCATGAGTTGGGTGATGCCGTTGTTGGCTGGCGTCTCGGCGAGCACGCCGCCCTGGAACACCGCACGAAACTCCACGAACGGCAGCCGATGGCTTTCCTTCACGAGCAACCGCAGGCCGTTTGCGAGTTCGAATTTCTGGATTGGCCCGGCTTCCGTGGTGACTTCCACCGAGCTGTGCTTTGGCGCGCTGTCCGCGGGGAGCAACGCGTAGAGCGTGCGGTTCTCGGTGGTCAGATACGTTTGCGCCACGCGTTGCAGGTCGGCGGGCGTGACGCGTTTCACGGCGGCGAGGTAGCGCTCGGAGAAATTCAGGTCGTTCGCGGCGAGCCACGAACCGCCGAGATCGCTCGCCTGACCGGACATCGTCTTGCGCGACGACAACGTGGCGGAGATGAATTGCTTCACGGCTTTGTTGAGTTCCTCTGGCGAGACGGGCGCGGCTTTCATCTTCTCGACTTCGGCGAGCATCGCGTCGCGCGCGGTGGTGAATTTATCTGCGTCAACTAATCCGCTCATGCCAAACAAACCCGGATTGCCGGGGCTGTAAGTCCACGCGTCGGCGCTGTGCGCGACACCCAGCTTCTCACGGACTTCGCGATAAAGGCGCGAGCTGCGGCCACTGCCGAGCAACACCGCGAGCACGTCGAGCGCGGGCACGTCGGGATGACGCAACTCCGGGATATGCCACGCGATATGAAAATGCCCGAGCTCAATCGGCGCTTCCTCGATCACTTCGCGCGGCGCGGATTGCCGCGGTTCGGCGGTGAGCAACACGGGCGGCAGCGCCTTGGCTTTGTTGTTCGCATAGGCGGCTTTGATCTGGGCGACGACTTCATCCGTCCTCACATCGCCTGCGACGACGAAGAACGAATTGTTCGGCGCATAGCGTTCGCGGTAATAGCCGCGGATGTCGTCGGGTTTGAGTTCGTTGAAGATGTCGAGGTAGCCGATGATGGTGAAGCGATACGGGCTGCGCGTGTAGGCCGTTTCAAACAATCGGCGACCCGAGCGACGACCGGGATCGTCCTGACCCATGTCCATCTCGCGGCGGATGACGTCGAGTTCCTTGGCGAGCTCGGCATCGGGCAACGTCGCGTTCTGCATGATGTCGCAGAGGATGTCGATGGCCTTCACGGCGCCGGTGTTGGGCACGTCGATGTGATACACCGTGCGATCGAAGCTCGTGTAAGCATTCATGTAACCGCCGGCTTCCTGCACCTCCTGATCGATGCGGCTGCCGGGGCGCGTCGTGGTGCCTTTGAACAGCATGTGTTCCAGCACGTGCGACAAGCCCGCACCGAGCCAGCGGCCTTCGTGGATGCTGCCGGTCATCGCCCAGGCGTGCGCCGAGACGACGGGCGCGCTGTGATCTTCGCGGACGATGATGGTCAGGCCGTTTTCAAGCGTCGTGAGTGTGACGCCTTGGGGCAGGGCGGGGATGGATGACGATTCGGTCATGGAATGGGGGTGCCGCGTGCGCCATGCCAGTATCTGGCAACCTCGACAACATGGCGATGATGGTTCACGCGATAAACGATGCGGTAGGGACGGAAAATCACTTCGCGGATGGTGGCGTTGCCCAGTTCGGGAACGACGCGACCCAACTCCGGTTGGGTCGCCAGCAGGCGAGTTTTCTCGATCAGTTTGGAACCGAGCTGGGCCGCAGCTGTGGGGTTTTCGAACGAGATATAGCGAACGATCTCCTGTAAATCCCGAATGGCGCGCGGAGACAGGATTACTTGGTAATCCATTGTGGCAATTGTTGCGCGACCTCTTCCAAAGCGACCCCTTCGCCTCGATCCAACTCGGCAAAGCCTTCACGCACGCCAGCGACGAATTCAATTTCGCGCGCGATATCGTGCAGCGTCGAGTTGTCAGGCAGACGCTTGACCAGGTCGGCTACTAGTTCCTTGTCGCTCATGGCTTCAACGTGGCAGGGCTGTGGCTTCGATGCAAGTGGTCAGAAGGCAGCGGGCTTATCGGTGGGAGCGGGTTTGCTCTCCGGCAAAAACGGTTTCCGGAACGCGTCATCGAACGAGTAGAAATTTTTAAAATCCTCGCGGCTGTCTTTCTCCGTCTTCGCGAGCAGGCCAATCTCGACCATGTTGAAAACGATCTCACCGAAGTCGCTGCATTGGCGGATGCCCCATTCCTCGAACACGGTCGGCACCATCGGGCCGAATTCCTTCAGCGCGTAATCGC
>JBEGQI010000359.1:0-24042 GCA_041181065.1 Verrucomicrobiota bacterium
CATCCTCGGTTTGCAAAACGACAGCTGCCGCATAAAAGAGCAGCAACGCGATAATGTAGGGCGGCTCCAGCCGCGTCACCCGTCGCAGGTAGAAGCGCCCCACATTGACCGGCGGGCCCCCCGCTCAGATGTTGCGCCGCAAATGGAAGTCCGAGAATGAACCCGCTGATGATGAAGAACAGTTCGACACCGCGATGGCCGTTGTTCAGTAACCAGAACCACAGACCGTTGGCCGGCGCAGTAATCGTTGCGCTTGGCGCGTGAGCCGCAGCATACATCACGTGGAACAACATCACGCTGAAGATCGCAATGAACCGGAGCCCGTCCACTTCCGCGATGTAGCGATGGGATGAAGTCGTGATCCGCCTGAGGCGTTCGATGTTCCAGCGGTGGGTTGTCTGGGGCATGTGCGATGGCATTGTGAATCGACTTTGGTTGAGTTGGCAACCGCCCGTTTCAGGCATTGTTCTCAAAAAGGTGGCAGGCGGATACAAGAATGAAAAAAGCCGGAGGATTGCTCCTCCGGCTTCGTGATTGTTTTGTCCGCTGCTTACGAGCAACCGAGGCTGTCGCCGCAGTTGTTGCACTTGTAGCAGGCGCCGTTACGAACCGTCGTGTGTCCGCAGTTCGGGCAGGTGGGCGCGTCCAACTGGTTCACGATGCCGCTGAGCAGGACGTTGCGGCCCTGACCCAGCACGGCCGGTTTCGGCTTGCTCGCTTGAGCGACGACGATTTCCGTGTCGTTTTCGGCCAGCGCCAATTCCGGGATCGGGCGGTTCACCTTGTCTTTGATCTTTTCGATTAAGTCGGGCATCGGCAATTCCTGCTGGCCGCGCGTCGGGCTGTGCGCCTCGCGGTAGCCGGGGATGAACTGGAACGCGAGCCAGCGGAACACGTAGTCCGTGATGGACGCGGCGTTGCGGATCTCGGGGTTCTTGGTGAAGCCGCTCGGCTCGAAACGCTGGTGCGAGAATTTGCGGACGAGTGCTTCCAGCGGCACGCCGTATTGGAACGACATGCTGGTGAGCGTCGCGATGGAATCCATCAAGCCGCCGATGGTGGAACCTTCCTTGGCCATCGTGATGAACAGTTCGCCGGGCGTGCCGTCATCGAAGAGGCCGACGGTGAGATAACCTTCGTGGCCCGCGATGTCGAACTTGTGCGTGACGGCCTGGCGCGTGTCGGAAAGACGGCGGCGCAGCGGCTTGCCGGCTTCGAGCTGCAGGCTCGTGACGATGTTTTCGAGTTCCTTGATGCGCGCTTCCAAGGTGGCCACGTCGGCTGACGGAGCAACCGTCTTGTCGCCGCCTTCGTTGGTCTTCTTGGTGTTCAGCGGCTGGGAGCGCTTCGAGCCGTCGCGGTAAATGGCAACGCACTTGAGGCCCATGCGCCAAGCGTCCACGTAAGCGTTGCGGATGTCAGCCACGGTGGCTTCGTTCGGCAGGTTGACGGTCTTGCTGATCGCGCCGCTGATGAACGGCTGCGCGGCGGCCATCATCTTCAAGTGGGCGAGATAATGGATGCTGCGCGTGCCCTTGGCCGCACGGAAGGCGCAGTCAAACACGGGGAGATGTTCGGGCTTTAGGCCGGACTTGATGGTCGTGCCGTTTTCCTGGACGTCTTCAATCGTGTCGTGCTTCTCGATGTGCGCGAGAATGGCTTTGATCTCCGACGCGTTGTAACCGAGGCGGTTCAACGCATCGCCCACGCCGCGGTTGACGATCTTCAACATGCCGCCGCCAGCGAGCAGTTTGTATTTCACGAGGGCGATGTCGGGCTCGACGCCGGTGGTGTCGCAGTCCATGAGGAACGCGATGGTGCCGGTGGGCGCGAGCACAGTGACTTGTGCATTGCGGTAGCCGTGTTGCTTGCCGAGATCGAGCGCGCGGTTCCAGCAATCGCGGGCTTCATTTTTCAGGTAGTTGAACTCCGTGCTGGGATGGATTTCCTCGACGGCGTCACGATGCTGTTTGATGACGCCAAGCGTGGAGGCGACGTTATCCTTGGCGACGGTCTTCTCGACGCCGGAGCAACGGGAATCGCGGTAGCCAGCAAACGCGCCCATCGTGCGGGAGAGTTCGGCGCTCTGCGTATAAGCTTCACCTGTCATGATGGCGGTAATGGCGCCGGCGAGCGCACGGCCTTCATCGCTGTCGTAAGGCAGTCCGTAGCTCATGCAGAGCGAGCCGAGGTTCGCGAAGCCGAGGCCGAGGGTGCGGAAGATGTGCGAATTCTCGGCGATCTGCTTCGTCGGATAGCTCGCGTTGTCCACGAGGATTTCCTGCGCCGTGATGTAGATGCGAACGGCGGCCTTGAAGCGTTCGATGTCAAACTTGCCGTCCTCACGCTTGAACTTCATGAGGTTCAGCGACGCGAGATTGCACGCGGTGTTGTTGAGGAACACGTATTCCGAGCACGGATTCGTCGAGTGGATCGGCTCGGTGCCTTTGCACGTGTGCCACTTCTGGATGGCGCCGTCGTATTGGAGCCCGGGATCGCCGCAAATCCAAGTGCCTTCAGCGATCTGGTCGAGCAATCTGGAGGCGTCCTTCTTTTCGAGCGGCTTCTGCGTGGTGACGGAGCGCGTCCACCATTCCTTGCCGTCCATGGCCGCCTGCATGAACTCATCGCTCACGCGGACGGAAAGATTTTCGTTCTGATACATCACGGAGCCGTAGGCTTCGCCGTTGAAGGAGCCGTCGTAGCCCTGTTCGATGAGAGCCCACGCCTTCTTCTCTTCCTTCATCTTGGCGGTGATGAATTCTTCGATGTCACCGTGCCAGTCGCGAATGGTGTTCATCTTGGCTGCGCGACGGGTTTTGCCGCCGGACTTAACAACGTTCGCGACTTGGTCGTAAACGCGCAGGAAGCTCATCGGGCCGCTGGGCTTGCCGCCGCCGGAAAGTTTTTCGCGGCTGGAGCGGATGGGCGTGAGGTCAGTGCCAGTGCCAGAACCGAACTTGAAGAGCATCGCCTCCGCGTAGGCGAGCTTCATGATGTCTTCCATGTTGTCGTTCACGGACTGGATGAAGCACGCGCTGCCTTGCGGATACTTGTATTGCGAGTCGGCGCGTTCAGCTTCACCGGTCTGACGATTGTAGAACCAGTTGCCCTTGTCGGATTTCTTGCCGACGCCGTATTCGTGATAGAGGCCGACGTTGAACCAGACGGGCGAATTGAAGGCGCCGTATTGGTTCACGCAGAGCCAGGTGAGTTCCTGATAGAAAACTTCGCCGTCTTCCTTGCTGAAGTAACCATCCGCAATACCCCAGTCTGCGATCGTGCGGGTGACGCGATGGATGAGCTGGCGCACGGAGTATTCGCGCTCGGACTTCGTCGGGTCGCCGTAGAAATACTTTGAGCAAACGACCTTGGTGGCGAGTTGCGACCAAGACTTCGGCACTTCGACGTTCTCCTGCTTGAAGACCGTCTTGCCGGAATCATCGGTGATCTCGGCCACGCGCCGGTCCCATTCGATTTGGTCGAAGGGATTCACCTTCGCGTCGCTGAAGACGCGTTTGACCGGAAGCGTTGTGTGCTTCGCCGCTGCCTTCTTGGTGGTGGAGCGGGATGCGCTCACTTGCTGCGTTCCAGATTTGCGGCTGCCTTTGGCGGGCGCCGACGGCAATACTTCGTCTCGTGCGTCAATCATGTAAAAGTCCTTAACTACGGTTTGTTTTAGCGTCTGGTCCAAGTTGTCCCACAAACCAACCCAGACTGTCGGCCAAATCCCCTTCAAAAGGCCAAATTTTCTGAGCTTTCGACCAGCTTCCGGGGGTGGTGTATCCCCAACCTGTTGGGGAACGCAGGCACCTTATCCACAACAAATAGGGTCGCCAAGAGATTTTTCGAAAAAGTTACGACAACGATATTAACCGAGAGAAACCGTTGGTTTTGGCCCGTCAATTCAGGGGACCTGAGCTGTCGTCCCGCGCCGGGTTTTGAGCGGGTTGTGAATAACTTTGGGGGCGCCCAACATCCGCTGGATTGCACCCGCCAAAGGCCATTTTACCCTCTAAAAACAGCCTTCTAACGCGCCGGCTTTTGTTTCGAAAGGCGCGAATATTTGGCGCGATGGCGGCTCTTGTGGGCGTCGATGCGACCGGCGAGTTTTTTGTCGGCAGGCCTGAATTTGCGGACGGGTTCGATGGTTTTCGGACGGGCTCGCGGAATCAACACGATGGGGCAGCCTTCGTAGCCGAATGCGGTGCGCATCTGGTCGCCTAGATATTTTTTGTATTGCGGCGAGAACAACTCATCGCGGTTCACGAACAACACAAAGGTGGGTGGCGCCTGCTTGACCTGGGTGGCGTAGAAAAATTTCAGCCGATGCCCCAAGTCGCTCACTGGCTGGCGTTGCTCGACGGCATCCTGCAGCGTGCGATTGAGGAGCGATGTCGGGATCTGCTGCTGCAATTGGGCGGCGACGTAGCGCACGGCTTCGAGCAGACGTTCGAGTTGAAAGCCCGTCTTGGCCGACGTGAAAATCACCGGCGCATAATCGAGGAAAAATAATTTGCCCTGCACCCATTCGCCGAATTCGGAGAGCATCACCAGCTGCTTGCGGCGGCCATGGTCCTTCTTTTGCCGCTGGCGCATCTCTTCTTCCTGAGCCTTGCGCACGCCATCCGCGACGAGGTCCCACTTGTTGACGACCACAATGCAGGCCTTGTTGCACTCGACGATCTTGTCGCAGATTTTTTTGTCCTGTTCGGTCACGCCCAACTCCGCATCCATCACGAGCACGACGATGTCGGCGCGCCCGATGGAATCCTCGGAGCGTTGCACGCTGAAGAATTCCACCGTGTCATCCACGCGCCGGGATTTCCGCATGCCCGCGGTGTCGATGAGGATGTATTTCTGCGTCGTGGCAATGCCGCCATCGCCGGAGGGAACAGTCACTTCGAACGGCACGTCCACCGCATCACGCGTCGTGCCGGGAATCGGGCTGACGATGACGCGATCGGAATTCGTGAGCGCATTGATGATGGAAGATTTACCAACGTTCGGGCGACCGACGATGGCCAGCTTGAGCGGACCAGCTGGCTTACGGCTGATGGTGGATGGCTCACCCGATTCGTCTGTGCCGGTTGAAGTGGCGACAGGCACAACCGAGCTCTCGACTTTGGGCAAGAAGGCCATCGCTTCATCCATCAACGTGCCGATGCCGCCGCCGTGAATGGCGCTGACGGGAAACATCTTCTCGAAACCCAGCCGCGCAAATTCCGCAACGCCCGGGTCAGCCTTGCTCGTATCCACCTTGTTCACGGCTACGAGAATCGGTTTGCCGCACTTGCGCAGGCGCGTGGCGACTTCCGCATCGAGTGGAACGATGCCTTCCTGCACGTTGACGACGAGCACGATCACGTTGGCCGATTCGATCGCGAGGTCCACCTGTTGCACGGCGGCGGCGGTGATGACGTCCGGTGATTTTTCACGGCGCAACAGCCCGATGCCGCCGGTGTCCACGAGCGTGAAGGGGCGGCCCTTCCACTCCACCTCGGCCGTGACGCGGTCGCGGGTGACGCCGGGCATGTCATGCACAATGGCGATGCGCCGTCCTGCAATGCGGTTGAACAGGGCGGACTTTCCGACGTTGGGGCGGCCGACGATGGCAATCAATCCAGACATGCGCGCAGGATGAAGCAGCGGGGCGGGGGACGAAAGCGCAATTCCTCGGGCGAGGGAACCCAAGGAACTGCGGGTAAGTCAGCCAACCCTAAAAAGCCGGCTGAAAATTTGGCGACTTTTATTGGACGGGCGTCCTGTTGGCCAGCCACGCGAGGTCCTGTCCGCCGGCAACGGAGCTTTGATAGAGCCAGGTGTTTGCTCCCTGCGACGAATTATACTTGGGGTAGCTCTGGCTGTTTTTCCAGTTGTGAACTTCCGCGTGGCCATCGGCGAAAACAATACCGGCTGAGTTGCCGTGCATAGTGCCGGGCAATTCGGTGAATGTGCCGGTGCCGGTCACGTCCGCAGGGTTGACGTAAAAGGCCGCGTCGTCGTTGCTGTTTGGGTGTTCGTCCATCATCAACCAACTGCTGCTCGGGCCGGGGTTCGAAAGATCGCTGCTCTTCTTGGCGTTGTAAAATTTGGGCCAGTTGCCACCATTGCCCGGGGCGAACCACTTCGAGCCGTCGCCCATTGCGCCGTTCATGGCGCAACTGCGGATGCGCGTTGACCAACCGGCGCCGCGTTGCGCGGTGCTCATGAATTTGTCGGCTGGGCAGAGAAAAATTCCCACATTCTTGCCGACGTAATCTGCGATCAGGGCGTAGCGCGAATCGTTGAGGTAGGCCGTGGTGATATTCTTGGCATCTGTGCCCCCATCAATTGTCGTGCCGAAGGCGCATATCCAGTTCTCGCGGGCTGTGCCTGAATTGCGGTCCGAGTTAGTGACCAGTTTTTCGTTGTTGTCGCCGCTATACATGAACCACTCGAGGCCGAGCTGCTTGTAGTTGCTGGTGCAGGAGATGGTGATCGCCTTGAGCTTGGCTTTGCTGAGCGCAGGCAGAAGCATCGCTGCAAGGATCGCGATGATGGCGATGACCACTAGCAGTTCGATGAGTGTGAAACCTTTGTTACGCGTCTTCATGTTGGGTTACTTCCAAAGGGTAACGCGCCCGGTCGCTAAGGCAACCGGGCGCGCCGAGGTCGTTACTGCTTGATCAAACGGAAGAACCGGGTGCCAGAACTGCTCGGCCAGTTGGTGCTGCTCTTGAACCCGTTGGTGGAACTAGCCCCAATCGTCCAGTTGGTGCCATCTGTTTGGTTGTGATCCGTCCAAGCGCCAGTCAGCGTGGAGGCGCTTTGCAATTTCACGCCGGGGCGCCCCAGCCAGCTGATTGGAGTGTTTCCGCCGGTTGGTGTGCCGATGGCCAATTCACCGAAAGACGGCTCGTTGTATTGGATGCCGAATGTGTCATTGGGCATTGAGTATGCTCCGGTGCCGGTGCTGCGGATGTAGCGCACGTGGTCCTGGCCCGAAGGCGCTTCGTTGTCAAAGCTCAAGCTGTCGTCGAAACCGTATTTGTATTGCACGCGGACGAGATGGCCCTTGGGGACCATGTAGCTAAACACATAGTTGGTGCTGCCACTCGGGCTTTCCGTCATCGCATACGGGGCGAGGGTGATTGGATTCCACGTGCCCACCCAGCTGTTCGTGAGGAAGTTGCCGTTGATGAAAGGCGGAGAGTGGATGGAGGGATCGAACAGCACGTTTGAAACACTGCTGCGGCCCGCCATGTTGAGGCTGAAGGTGACCAAGGTGTCCACTGCGGTGTAATCGTTCGTGGTCGCATCGCTCCAGTAAACGACCGGCAATTGGTTGGTGCCGCTGGTGGCGAGCAGGCTGAAGGAGCGATTCTGGGAACGGGACTCGTAGCCGAAGGGCGTGTTGGGGTTGGTGTCCGTGAATTTGTAGTCTGAACCAAACGAAGACGGGGCGCCGATGACCGTGGCTGTTCCGTAGTAAATGTTGGTGTTGCCCGTGGGCCACGTCGGGACGTTCGTCAACGTCAGGGCTGTTGGGCCAGTGCCGGGCCAACCGTTAAATGCACCGCTGACGCAAACTCGGTCGGTAGCCGGATCAAACGTGCCGCGGTAAAGTTCCACCGACATGTCCACCGCGAACACGACCTGATTCGTCACGGGCGGCGGAGCCAAGTCGCCAATGACGTAGCGTCCGTTGGGCAGGTCTAGTCGGACGGGCACCGTCTGGGGAGAGTTCGTCGTGGTGAACGAGCCGTCCGAATTGTCATTGCCGAAATCCACGCCGAAGCGCACTTCGTTCCACACGCCTGGCGTGCGGAACTTGAAGCCATAGGTCCCGGCGGTGGCGACCGTGATACTGTTGGAATAGACGCCGTTGCCGATTGAATTCAGCGGCACATCGGTGCTCCAACCGTTGAAGGCACCAATGATGCCCCAAGACATATTGCCTGGGTCGGCGTAGCCGACGCGATTCGCAATGGGATACCAGCCATCCGCAATCGTTCCCGGAAAAAAGTAAAACGTGTTTGATCCGTTCGCGTCGCTCTTGAGCAGCATGTTGTTGTTTGGCCAGCTTGAAACCCAGTTGGATGCAGCGGCTTTGACTTGATGATATGCACCCGCTGTCGCGGTCGCCAAACTGATGGAGTAAACCGTCGGGCCGCCGGACATCGGCGTGGCTCCCGGTTCGATTGTGGTCCAGTTGGGGGTGATATTATCGCCTGCGATGTAATACGGTTGCGCGAGGGCGGGGAGCGCGGCAGCGATCGCCAAGCCGGCGATGCATGCGATTTTGTTGAGTTGGGTCTTCATGTTTGTTCGTTGACTGAAGTCGGAGTGGCAAACGTGCCAACTCATGGGGGTAACGGCTTCAGTGCTATGCTCGCAACTTACCGGTGGTTCGGGGAGTCAGCTACCGCATATTTGTGCGGGGGGCGTGGTCGATTACTGACTCTCCTTTATCATTTCGATCGCAACGTTTGGAGCGGGCAGCCATCGCAACGCGCTGATTATGGACGGGATTACGGTATGCGAATTCTTCCGTCGCCCGCTTGTTTGCCTTGGCTGAAGTTGGTAAAAACAAGGCACTTGATGTGCGTCGGCCAGTTCCACGGCCGGTTTAAACCTCGAATGCCTGCTGAGACATGACAGAGTCACGCTCCAATGAAAACACGCCGCCCGCAGCCCTCGAACCCATCGCGATGGCGGCGCTCGATGCGGGTCGACTGCTGATGGAGTCCGGCGCCAGCGCTCATAACGTGGACGCCCTCGTCGCGCAGGTTGCCCGGGGGCTTGGTGCCGACCGTGTTGACCTCCGCATTGGTTACGCCTCGCTGGCCATCACCGTTGGTGTGGGTGACAACGGCATCACGCGCATGCGCAAAGTGGGGCCGATTGGTGTGAACCTTCGCCTCGACCGCGCCGTCAAACAGCTCGCGAACCGCGTTCAGCTAGGCGGGCTTACGCCCGAGCAAACCAGCGACGAACTTGAACGGCTCGCGCGCGAAATTCCCCGGCATTCAGCCATCTTCACCGCAGTTGCTGTCGGACTTGCTTGTGCTGCGTTCGGTCGGCTGTTGAAAGCTGACTGGCTGGCGACCGGTCCCATTTTCGTCGGGGCCACTATCGCGCAATTGGTGCGTCGCGCGATGGCTGCCCGCCACGTCAACGTCTTCATCGGCGCGGCTGTCATTGCTTTCGTTGGCTCGGTGATTGGCGGTTTCGGCGCGCGGCTTGCCGGGAGTCATACCGTTGCCACGGCCATGATTGCTGCGATCCTGTTGCTTGTGCCGGGTGTTCCGTCGTTGAACGCGCAGAACGACATCCTCGACGGTCGCCCCACGCTTGGCAGCGCGCGTTCCGTGTGGGTCGTCGTCATCCTCATCTTTGCCACGGTGGGGCTTTGGCTCGGGCAAGTGCTGTTAAGGGAGGGGCAGGGGAATGCGGGTGCGGGGGAGGCAAATTCGCTTCTCCATCAGACTTTGTGCGGCGCCATAGCGGCGGCGGGCTTTGGCATCCTGTTCAATATCGGGTTGCGGTCGCTCGCCTGGTGCACGCTCAGCGGCGCTCTCGCATTGGCTGTGCGCACCATTTGTCTCGATCAAGGGTGGAGTTTGGAAGCCGCGTCGTTTGTCGCTGCGCTTGCGGTCGGCAGTGCGGTGCGTGTGCTCTGTGCTTATGCGGAAATATCGCAGGACGCGCTCGATGTCTGCGGTTGCATCCCGATGGTGCCGGGAAGTTTTGCGGCCAAAGCCATCCTCGGTTTATTCGCGCTCACGTCGCCCAGCCTCATGAGCGGGACCGACACCTTGATGACTGCGGTTGAATATACCTTGCGGGTTCTCTTCACCATCGGAGCCATCGGCACGGGGCTCGCGATCCCGATGCTGTTGCTCCGAGTGCGACTCGGCAAAGCGTCGTGAAACGGCGCGGCAGCGTTTGCGGCGGTCTTCATGGGGAGTGCTAGTGCTGTTGTCGCGTGAAGGCGACCGCCGCCTCAATCTTTCGTTGCCCGCGTTGACTACCGCTTTTAGCTTTCCCCCATGCTGGATCTGTTCCTCGATTTGACTTATGTCAGTTTCCTCATCGCGAACCCGTGGATGATTCCCGTAGCGGGGTTCATGGTGTGGATGTTCGTGAACGCAGTTCGGCGCAAGGAGTGGCTCTGGGCCGCGTTCATCGTGCTCGGGTTCGGGTTCTCGGCGGTGTTCTACTTCTTCGCGGTCTATCGCAGCCGGCCTTCTGCCACGAGCGGTTACGAACTCCCCGGATCCCTCGACAAGACGCGCGTGAAGGAACTCGAAATCCAGATTCAGAATATCGACAACGCCCACCATCATTCGCAGCTGGGCGATGTCTATTTCCAGCAGGGCAAACTCGCCAAGGCTGAAGCGTGCTACCGCGCCGCTCTGCAACGCGACCCGCAGGACCTCGATACCCGCGCGCATCTCGGCCAGTGTTTGCTCCGGTTGAAACGCATGGCCGAAGCCAAGCCGCTGCTTGAAGGCGTCGTCGTGCAGGATGCGCAGCACGACTACGGCCACACCAAGATGGCGCTGGCGGAGACGTTCGCTGCGCTGGGCGAGCCGGAGCGCGCCCTTCAACTGTGGAAAGAGGTCACGGAAAACCACGCCTACCCGCGGGCCCGCGTCCAATACGCCGAGATGCTCATCGCCCGCAACGAAATCGAACCCGCGCGCGCTGTGCTGACCGAAGTCATCGATGACGACCCGCATGCTCCGACCCATCAGCGGCAACGTGATCGTGTCTGGACGCGCAAGGCGCGGAGCTTGTTGAAAAAGATCGGTTGAGAAATCGCAGCGGCAGCGCCCGTTGCCGATTGTGTGTGCGTGACACTACACCGCCACCCGCAGGCATTTCAGTGCTTCTTCAAAGTCCGGAGGCTGGGGGGCCGTGAACTTCACCTGTTTCCCGGTGCCTGGATGCGTGAAGCCGAGTTCGTGCGCGTGGAGCATCTGGCGCGGCGCGGCGTAACGGGTCAGTTCCGTGAGCCGGTGATTTTGCCGCTGGCCGTAGGTTTCGTCGCCGACGAGCGGATAGCCCAAGTGCTGGAAGTGGACACGAATCTGATGCGTGCGGCCTGTGTGCAAGAAGGCCTCGACCAGCGTGGCGCTTTTCAGCCGCTCCAACACCCGATAGCTCGTGTGCGCAGCGCGTCCGCGGTCATCGTCCACGGCCATGCGCTTGCGATGCGACGCGTGCCGAGCGATGGCGGCACGGATGTCGCCCTTCTCGCGCGGGGGTTCGCCGCACAGGATGGCGAGGTAAACCTTGTGAACATTGCGCCCGGCAAATTGCGCCGAAAGCGCGAGGTGCGTTTCATCATTCTTCGCAACGACGAGACAACCGCTCGTGTCCTTGTCGAGCCGGTGAACGATGCCGGGTCGTGCGACGCCGCCCACGCCGCTTAATTCACCTTCGCAATGATGCAGCAGGGCGTTGACGAGCGTGTGTTCTTCGTTGCCCGCTGCGGGATGCACAACCAGCCCGGGCGGTTTGTTCAACACGATCAACGCTTCGTCTTCGAACAGGATGTCGAGCGGGATGTCCTCGGGTTGCGCCTCGGCAGGCTTGGCCTCGGGCCATTCGATGCGAACCACCTCGCCGGCCCGCGGCGTGTGTGTGGGCTTGGTCTTCTCGCCGTTGACGGTGATGTGGCCTTCCTCGATGAGCCGCTGAATCGCCCCGCGCGACATGGCGGGATATTGCCGACGCAACCACGCGTCAAAACGTTCGCCGGGGAATGAGCGATCGAGGGTGACGGTTTCGGAGCGCATGGCGGGCGCAGAGGATCAACCTTTCGGTTGTTCCGTCGGCTCAACCGGAGCGGGCTCGACCGGCTTCACTTTTTCACTCCGCCACGTGAGCCAGAACACCAGCGCCACACCGATGCAGATGCCGCTGTCGGCAATGTTGAACGCGGGGAAGCCGATTTCACGGACGCCAAAATTTCCATCCGGCCGCTCCAGATAAAAACGGATGAAGTCGATGACATGTTGCCGGCTCGGGATCAAGCGGTCGGTCAAGTTGCCAAGGATGCCGCCGAAGATGAGCCCAAACGCGATCTGCCCGAGCAATGTCTTGGATTCGAAGTGATGACGGAACAGATACAACACCACCAGCGCGATGAGGGCGACGCCTGCAAGGACCGCGTTGTTACCGAAGAACATGCTGAACGCCGCGCCGGTGTTGCCCCAATGCACGAACTTGAAGAAGCCGGGGATGACCTCGCGTTCCGCGCCGCTCGGCAGGTTCGCCAGGACGATGGCCTTTGTCGCTTGATCGAGTGCAAACAGGAACAGCCCGATGACCGCGATGCGGCGATTCGGCGTGCGCACGAGTTGTTTCAGAAAATCCATCAGGCAACGGCGGGCTTGTTTAATCGGCGGCGCGCCAAAACTCAATTCTTTTGGGGCACCGCGACCGGCGCATTCGTGGTGCGCTCCAGCTTGTAAAGGTGGAACCCGTTGCCGACGTATTGGTCCGCGCGCCACGGCTCGACGCTGCCGATAGGCGCGATGTCCTGCAACGGCACGATTTCAAAGCCTGCGTTCTTTGCGATGGCCTTGGCTTCGTCGGTGATCGGTGCCTGCATGCCGTAGGTGTATACTGTGATCTGCGGCGGCGCGCCCGCCAACTGTTGCATGATTTGGGGCCAGGCCCACGTGCCGTCGATGACGCGCTGTTGCCATTCGGGGTGCTCGCGGAAGAGCAGGAACATGTCGAGACTGGAACCGCCGCGATATTGGATGAGGTAGGCGTTCGGATTTTCCACGAGCAACTTCTTGATGGCGGGCTCGTCGAAGCGATTTTCGACGGAACGCCAGAACGCCGGGGCGCCCACGGCAAATCCAGCCACGAGCAACGCCGCTGCGGCAACGAATACTTTGCGTGGCACGGGCAGATATTTCAACGCGATGCCCAGCACGAGCAGCAACGGGAATTGGAGGATGTAGGTATGGCGCGATTGGGAAAGCGGCGCCTTGTTCAGAAACGCCAGCCCCGTCCAGACGATCAGGATGAACGCGGCGAACACCAACGCCCGCACCGCGATCGGATCGAGCTGTTTCGCCTTTGCAATCCGCACGAGACCGATCGCAAGCAGCGCAACGAACACCGCCGCGATGGCCACGCTCGCAATGGATGGCAAGACGACGGAAAAGTTGCTTTCGATCACCCCGAACCACGCCTTCGGCAGGAACAGCAGCTTCTCGCCGAACGAGCCGGTCGGCACGCCGCCCGCCCAACTGCCGCCCGTCACGGACACGTTTTTCACCGTTTCCTTCAGGGCCGCGTCCCAGATCCACGCAATCACCACCGTGAACGCGATGCCTGCGGCGATGATACCCTTGAAGGCCGCGAAGTTTTTTCGCAGCAGGCAGACCGCGCCCAGCATCAGGAATCCACCCGCCACAAGGAACGGGCATTGATAACTAAACCAGCCCGTCATGCCCGCCACGAGCCCGGCGATAATCGGCATCCACAGCCGATTCGGCTCTGTGAGCCAGGCAAAGCCGCGCTTGGAAACGAACAGCCACAAGAGGAACACACTGCACGGCAGCCCGCCCGCGTAATTGTAGCTTTGATTGCTTTCCACGAACCCACGCAGCGTGAACGCCGTCCAAATCGTCAGCGCCACGCTCAGCAGAAGTTGGTCGTCGCCGAGCAACTGTCGAAACACCCAGAAGGCCAGGAGCACGCCGGCATACCACAGGAGCAGACTCGGCAAACGTCCGTAGAACAGCAGCTCGGTGTAGTTCTTCGCGAACTTCACTAGCTCCTTCGTCAGGAAGAATTGCGCCGGCGCGTAGGACCAATGCTGCCGCATCAACACGACCGGACTTTCAGCCGGGGCCACAAGCTTGCTCGGGTTCGGATGCGACGGGTCGCGCATGATCGTGTCGATGGCTCCCGCGTCGTCCCACGGCGCGGAAGAATGTGCGAGGAAGAACAACCGCAGGATGAAAAACGCCGTGATGCCGACGACCACCGCAAGGGAGATCTGCTTCGTGCGTTGCGGTGAAATGGTGTCGCCAGACTGAGTGGGAGAGACGGGGGATGCGGCGGGTTTGGTTTCCTGCGCTTGCGGTGCCGCTGACTTCTCTTTGTGCTTCTTGCTCATGATGTCGATTCCTTCACGCCGTCCACGCCGCCACGTGCGCCTCCGCCGTCATCACGGCGTCAATTTGCATCCCCAGCTTGGCGAGTTGCTGGCGATATGTGGGGATGTCTTGCGGGCGGCTCCAGCGTTCGGGGCAGACGAGGCAAGTTTTGAACCCGCGCAACTGCTCCACCACCGTCGCGTCAAGCGGCAGCTTCGAGATGGTGTCGATCCACACCCAGTCGACGCGGCCTTTGTATTTCAGCACCGTCTCGATGCACTCGTCCTCGGAATAGCGCACGGCGATGGCGCGTTCGCCTTTGCGCGCGGCGCGGTAGAGATAAGGAAATTCCACATCGAGCAGGAAGCAATCGTTGATGCCACGCGCACGCACGAGCCGCAACACCTCGTCCTCGATGCCCGCCTCCTTGATGTTCAACACCAGCAACCCGTGCCGATACTCGGCGAGATAATCCACGAAGCGCTCGCCGCCCTTGAACGGATCGTGGTTCAGGATGAGCTCACTGCCATCGGCGCGCAGGTCGAGTTCCACCCCGTAATGCGTCGGGAGCCGACGCAACCGTTCCACCGTATTGATTCGATGCGCGACAATTTGCATGTGACGGCGCATTTCACCGGAAGTTTAGCGGTTGGTAAAGGGCGACGTAAGCACACGCGCTCCTTTCGCCCGCTTCGAGCAACTGCGCCGCTGCGGCTGCGCCGCAAAAAGCAACTCCACTCACCGCCCCCGATGACGACTCCCCATATTCTACTCCTTCACGAACGTCAGCCGCTCCGGCGGAGAGAGTTTAAACCCCTCAAAAGACTAAAGCCGCAGGCGACGAGGTATTTTAAGGTCGTTTAGGACCTCGGCGGCAGCGGAGGAGTCATTTTAAGGAGCTAAAAACAGGTCTGCTTCACCGGCAACGGGCTTTTTGACAGTCACTTAGGTCAATGGGATGACCCCTTGCCAACCGGGTTGATTCTGCGCACGACGATTTGCATGGGGTTGCTTACTCCGTTGCCTTCTCGACCAAAATTTCAAGGCTCACTTTTCTGCCGTCATGAAAGGTTTCCACATGATTCGTGCGACAGTAGGCGTATTTGATGGTGAGATATTTCGTCTGTCCAGGCACTGGATCCGCACTCATCTTCTTGTAATCAACCACGAATCCCTCCGGGCCAGCCTCCAACAGCTCCTTCAGTTTGACGGTCACGTTGGTCATTCTTCTGTCGCGGCCATATTCGGCAGAACGGATGGTGACAGCCGCAAGGAATGCTTTCATGTCCGGAATCCGCTGGGCTTGGCCAGCTCCACTCGGTTCCTTTGCGGCGGAAGCGCGCCGCTTTGATTCGACGTAGAGGCCGACGAGTGCCGCAGGAGCCTCGGTGCTGCCGTGATCCATTGCTCTTTGCAAGAACTCCCGTGCCTTGTTCAGATCCTTCGTAACTCCCCGGCCATCGCGGTAGCGCAATCCAATCTGGCACTCGGCATGCGCATCACCCTTCTCCGCCTGTTCCAGATGCCATTTCAACAACCGGGCATCCAAGTCGGCTTTCTTTTTCGCAGGATCTTCAATTTCTAACTTTTTCGCTCCAGGGAGGATGTCCTCGAAGGATTCGGCCAACTTGCAATCTGCGGGAACCTCAAACAACTTCGAATCAAGCTTCTCGAACTTCAGGTTCATAAAACGAACGGTGAGCTTGTCTCCCATGGTGAGTTGCACCGGTCGGCGCTCGTCATCCTTCGAACGCCAGAGGTAAAGACGGATTTCCGAGTTTTGGTCATTTGAGAAATGCAGCTCTACTTTTGAACACAACTCGCCGCCGACAAACTCATCCCGCATTGGCACCAGATTCACAGAACTCTGGTCCGCCTCTTCCCGCGCCAGTGAAAAGCTGATCGGTTGGTTGGTGTGATACATCAACCGGTCGGGATAGATGACGTAACGGGCCGGGTCGCCCTTGCGATAGAGAAGAATCGTGCGATTCATTTGGCCGCGAAATCGCTGGGTTAAATAGCGGCGGATCGATTCCGCATCGCCCCCGGCATTTTTCAGAGTTACGTCCAAGTCGTGGTAAAAACGGTAATTGCCATCCTGGTAACAAACACCGATTTGAAACATCAACGGCCGGGCTTCGGTGTTCACGGATAGCTCAGCGACACAGGACATGGGCCTGCCCGGTTCGAATATGTTGGTAAGGAAATCCGGAGCCGAAGATTCGGCGCTGGCATTGGTGCGGATTTGGGCGGTGCCAATAAACGGCAAGGCCAGAATGAGCAGGACACCAAGGTGATTTCTGGTCTTCATTTTTAGCGATCTCCTAGTCGAGTTGCTAAACCTTCTTCAGCCTTACGGCAAGACGAGAGTTCACCTCTGCCCGCTCGCGAGTTCGCGGCGCAGCTTGAAGATGTAGGCCCACGTGCGTTTGATGAGCCGCCATTTGCCGGCCAGCGTCCCGCCGCCTTTCGCCTCGCCGTGACGGCGCTTGGCGAAATCCACCGGCTGGATCAGGAACTCCATCCCCGATTTCCGAGCGAGATAATACACGTAGAGGTCGAGCGAGAAATCATCCGGCGGCGACTTCATCGTCTCGTAGAACCGGCGCGAAAACATCTTCGGCTGCGCGTTGATGTCGTGCAGCCAGAGGCCGAGGCACGCGCTGGAAATGCAGCTCATGCCGAACGTGAAAAAGGCGTCGAGCGGATTGCGCGCGATGCGGCGGCCCTTGAGGAAGGCGTTCTGCGGGTCGCGCGCGGCGAGGAGTTGGTCGAAGCCCTTCAACACGTCCGCCGGGTCGGTCTGCATGTCGGCGTGGGTCCACGCGAGGAATTCGCCGCGCGCCGCGCGCAACCCGGACATGATGCCGAAGCCGTAGCCCTGGTTCACTTTCACATGCTCGACGCGGATGAACGACAGCGCCGGGTCCGCCAGTTCCTTCGCGAGCACCTCGGCGGAGTTATCCTTGGAGCCGTTGTTGACGAGGATGACCTCGATGTCGCTCCGGTCGCGCAGCAATTCGCGGAGCCGCGCGACAATGAGCGGCAGGTTGCCCGCTTCGTTGTAGCACGGGAGGACGATGGAGAGCTTGGGGTTCATGACGACGCGTTGGAATCCTTCCGGCGGAAGACGAGAAACTTCTGGCCGATGAAATTGCTGCACGTCGAAACGCCGGTCGCGGCGAGGAAGGCGAGCCACTTCAATCCGAACCAGCCGAGCGTGAGGTCATGTGTGACGCTGTTCAGGAACCAGCCCGCGACGTAAACGAGTGTGAACAGGAACGGCTCGCTCGTGCGCAGTTCGCGCACGGCAAAGGTGAAATATTTATTCGCGAAGAACGCCCACACCGAACCGATACCGAAGCTGACGCGTTTAGCCCAGACGGGGCTCAACTGGCCGAAGTGCATGAGCGCCCAATAGCTCGCCGCATCCAGCGCCACCGCGATGCCGCCGACGACGAGGAAGCGGAGGAGTTCCTTGCGGAGTTGGGGAGATATGTTCATGGCAATCGCGCGTGCGCTTATTAGCAGTGCGCCAGGCATTGAACCAGTCTTCTCTCAGGCTTCGTCACAGCAACTGCCGCTGCTTCACGCCGAGGTATTGAGTGACGACGTCCGCGCAGAGGAGCTCGTTCTCGAGCGTCGCGAAGCGGGCGCCGCGCCGTTGCAGCACCTTCTCCAGCGCGCGAAGCTTCTGCCATTGCAGGTGGCCGCCGAGGTGCTGGTAGAGTTCATCCACTGTGGTGAGGTTTGGGTTCGTGAACACCGGCACGGCACCGGGCGGTTGCAGCATGTTCACAAGCACGAGATGCTGGCTGCGGATGAGGTCGAGGTTATGGACGAAACTTTCCGCGAGCAGGGTGTCATCGAGTGCGGTGAGGAACACGAGCAACGCGCGGCGACGCAACCGGAGCCGGATGAAGGTGCAAAGCTCCTCGAAGTCGGGCGACACGGTGCGTGGCTCGAGCGTGTAAAGTGCATCGCGACACGCGCTGTAATGCGCCTTGCCGTTCTTCGCGCGGACGAACTTGCCCACGGTATCGCTGAACGTGATAAGGCCGAAGTGGTCGCCTTGCTTCTCGGCCGCGAGTCCGAGCACGAGCGCGGCGGTGATGAAGCGCTCCAACGTCGTGGTGGTATCGCCGGTGATTTCCTTGCCCGGTGCCCGCGCAGTCAGCCGCGACGCGTCGATGACGACGTAAACCTCCTGCGTGCGCTCGACCTGAAAGACCTTGGTGATGGGTTTGCCGCGGCGAGCGGTGGCTTTCCAGTGGACTTCGTCGAAGCTGTCGCCGGGCACATACTCGCGGAGCTTCTCGAAGTCGCGTCCCTTGCCGACCTGCCGCAACGCATGCACGCCGAACGAACCGCGATTCATGAACAGCGCTGCGAGATTCTTCCGCTCGGTCATCAGGTTCGGATAAACACGAATCTCAGACTTGGCGGCGACTTGCTTGCGTCCGGCCCAGAAGCCGAGCGGCGAATTGGTTTCGAGATAAACGGCATCGAGCTTGAAGTTGCCGCGCTTGCGCGGCGTGCAGGGCCACGACAGATGCGACCATTCGCTGCCCGCGGGCAAAGCCACGGTCAACGCCTCTTCCTCCGAAACGATTTCCTCGGGCAACGCCAACCCGACGCGCAACTGGCGCGGGCTTTGCGGTGCGTTGCGCAGGCGCAAATCCAGTTTGGCCGCGCGGTCTTTGGACATGCGCGCAATCGCAGGGAGTTCGGCGCTGATGCCGCGCAAGCCGCGTCGCGCGCCGAAGGCATCGACGGCCGCAACGACGGCAAAGCCGCCCACGAGCGCGGCCACGACTACGGTCGTCGCGGGTTCGATGGCGGCCAGCAGCGCGAACGGCAGCACGATGAGAGCCGTCCAAAGCAGCAGGCGATTGCGGGGAACGATCATTTATCTCGGCACGGCGATCTGTTGCATGATCTGACGGATGACATCTGTGATGCTCAGACCTTCGATCTCAAACTCCGGACGCAGGATCAAACGATGTTCCAGCACCGGGATGGCCATCGTCTTGATGTCGTCGGGCGTCACGAAGTCGCGGCCTGACATCGCGGCGTAAGCGCGAGCGGCCATGATGAGCGATTGCGTGGCGCGCGGCCCGGCGCCGACGAGCACGCTTTCGTGCGAGCGGGTGGCGCGCACGATGTCCACAAGGTAGGCCACAAGTTCGTCGCGCAGCACGATGCTGCCGAGCTGTTCGCGCAGCGTGACGAGTTCGTCCGCCTGGATTACGGCTTGCACAACGCCCGCGGCGAGCATCTTCTCCGGCGACTCGGCGGTCATGGTGCGTTGCGCGAGCGACAGCTCTTCTTCGCGGCCCGGCGCCTTCATCGTGATCTTCAGCATGAAGCGGTCTTTCTGCGCCTCGGGCAACGGATAGGTGCCCTCGTATTCGATCGGGTTCTGCGTGGCGAAGACGGTGAAGTTCGGCGTCAGCTTGTGCGTCTCGCGGTCGATGGTGACGACGCGTTCCTGCATCGCTTGCAGCAACGCGGATTGCGTCTTGGCCGGCGCGCGGTTGATTTCGTCGGCGAGGAGGAATGACGCGAATACCGGCCCTTTGATGAGCGAAAATTCGTTGCGTTGCAGGTTGAAGACGTTCGTGCCGGTGATGTCGGCGGGCATGAGGTCGGGCGTGAACTGGATGCGCGCGAAGTCGCTGCCGAGCACTTGCGCGAGCGTGCGCACGAGCAACGTCTTGGCGACGCCGGGCACGCCCTCGATGAGCGCGTGGTTGCCGGTGAAGATGGCGATAAGCGCCATCTCGACGACGTCATGCTGGCCGATGATGACCTTGGCGGTTTCGTGGCGCGCCTGCGCCAGCACTTCCTTGAGCCGTTCTGTATTCATGCGTTTGCTTTCGGGGTTGATTGACTTGCGGGCGCGATGTTCGCGCCAGGTTTGAGAATGTTCGCCGCCTGCTGATACGCGGCGACGGGGTTGCGTTGCAGACCGGTCTGCGCCAGTTCGGCGGCGATGATTGCGTTCACCTGTTGCGCTCGCGCGGGCGTGACCTTGCTCCGGGCGGCGGCGGATTTACTCCATTGCTCGTGGCAGACGCGGAGGATTTCGCCAGCGGGAATGCTGCGGCGCAAAAGATTCACGAAGCCGGCGGCAGCATCGCGTCCAGCGACGAACACGCTGCCGCGCGCGCTGGCCGGTGCGGGCACGAGGCTGAAGGAGTTCTTCCAGACGAACAATCCCATGAGCAGCGCGAGCCCGGCCATGAAGCCATGCAGGCGATAACGCCGCATCAGCGTGGCGACACCCGGCTCTTCCACAACGCCGAGGTGCGCTTCATCGAAGACGACGAGCGAGTTCGGGCCGACGAGCCACGCGAGCAGGGCGGGTTCGCGGTCGCGCAACATGGCTTCGTTGCTGATGAAATACGAATCGCTCGCGAACACGACCGAGCCGGCGCCGAAATTGCGTTCGATGACCGCCGCGCCCGCGTCACGCGCATAGAGCACCTGCCAGTTCGTCGAGAGTTGGGTGAAGATCGTGGCGCTGTGCCAGGCGAGTTCTTCCGGCAACGAGGCGGTGGTTTGATTCGTGACCGTGACAGATTCCGCATCGCCGTCGGTGTTGTAGGCAAGCTTGGCGTAATCCACGGCGAAGCCCCAACGCTCCTGGAGGTTCGTGAACTTCATGAACGGGTCGTCGGAGTCCGGCGGTTCATCGGTGGACTTGCGCATCGCGGGCGGTTCGTTGGTGGATTGCGAACGCTTCACCTTCTCCGGTTTGGCGGCAGGCGAGTTCGTGCGGAGACGGTCCCGGAAGCCGCGCATGAACAGCGCATTGCCGGTCGTCTCGGGGCGGCAAGTGATGACGAGTCGTCCGCCTCGGGCGAGAAAACTTTCCAGCTCCGTCACGAGGCTTTCGGGCAGGTAACGCCAGTCGCGCGGTTCGCCGGCGAGGTGCAGGTAAGTGGTGTGGCGCGATTCCGGGAGTTTGTTGCGCGCGGAAAAGTCGCGTCGCGCAGTGACGCCGGGCATGCGCTCGAGGGTTTCGAAGAATGCCATCGTGCCGAGCGGATCGGCGCGCAACGAGGAATACGCGGGATACACGTCGCCTTGCTCGAGCCGGTTTTGGAACAACTGTAGGATGCCCAGCACGAACACGGCGACGCAGACGCACACGAGGATGATGGAGGCGTGGCGTTTCATGCGGTCGTGCGGATGCGTTGCACGTTGGCGGCGAACTGGTTCACGGCCTCGGCGTTGACCTCGTGCTGGCCATACCAGACGCGGTCGAAGGCGAGGACGTTCGTGCTGAAGAGCGACAGCAAATCGCCGAGGGCGTGGGCGCGGCGGCTGAGTTCGCGTTCGTATTCGCGGTTTGATTTGAATTTGGCGAGCGTGATCAACTGCCGCTGGCCGAGAGAGGCGAGGCTCGACAGATAGAACGCGCGCATCGCAAGGCGGAACTCGCCTTTGGCCAGCAGCTCGCGGCCGAGGCGCGTCCATTCGTCCTCGGGCAACTGCTCGGCGGTGACGTTCTCGTCGCGGATGTCGGGCACCACTTGGATCGGCGCGGCTTCGATGACTTCATCCGGCTGGCGGCGGCTCTTGATCAGGCGGTAGATCAAGTAACCCAGCCCGAGCACTGCGATGGCGATCAACGCGTAGAGCAACAGCCGCGCACCGGCGGCGAGCCCGCCCCAGTTCGTCGGCGTGGTGGACGGTGTGCCGCGCGGGCGATTCTTGAAAAGCTTCTCGAGCAGTTTGCCCAGCCATTCCACGGTCGCTTTCAGGCCGCTTTTGATCATGTCGCCGATCTTCGAGAAGAATTTGCGGATCGGGCCGTCCCCGGTCTCGGGCTTCGCGACTTTTTCACGCGGCATGCGCCAGAGATATTTCTGCTGGTTGATGACTTTCTCGATGGTTTGATCGAGTTCCTTCGACGGCAGCGCGCTCGGCTGGGCCACCGGTGACGTTTGTGGCGGCGCGGTTGATGCCGCGTCTTCCGCGAGCGCGTTGAAATTCAGCAGAGCGAGGCAGACAACGAGCGCGAGTTGCGGCGTGGCTTTGAGATGGTGCAACTCGGCTTTCAGGTCGGCGCCGGTGGTTTGCGCTTCGCCGCGGAAACAGCGCAGGACGTGCAGCGCCTTGAGGATCGGGTCTACGCTCAGGTAAGTGAGGCCGGCCATCGTCGCGAGGAAGGTGGAGTTCAACATCGCGGACGTGCTGCGGGAAAAGGCGGTTTCGATGCCGAGCAACGATTTCAAAAGTCCGGGCAACGCGACGCATACGATGGTCCAGTTCAGGAAGACGAGCAGCGCGAAAACCGAAACGACGAGCAGGATGACGTGATACTGGCCGGTTCGGAACCTGGTGCCGCGCGCGGCGCGGGCGAGGATGGATTGGCCTTCGCCGGGGCCGGGTTCTGCGATGGCGGTGGCGTTCTGGTAGAAGCCATAGACCCACGCGAACGGCAGCGTCATGATCAGCGCGATCGGGATGAGCAGCAGGCCGGCGGGTTGGATCGCGGTTTGCGCGGCGGCGATGCGGAGGCAGCGGCGGAAATCGAGCGGCGCCATCGGTTCGCCGGAGACCAGGGATTGAAGACGGAGGCAGAAGATGGCCTGCCACGTCTTCATCCAGAGGAAGAGCAGGGCGACGCCGAGCGCGGCCTCGACGACGTGATCCTTCGCGAACGGACTGCGGCTCATGTCGGCCCAGAAGAACAACACCCCCAGCACGAACGGCAGAGCGCCGATGTAATACGCTGCCAACACGCGCAACGGGCTCGTGCGCAGGAGATGCGTGGCCTGCTCGATCCATTCGAGCGCGCCTTGGCGGGTGGGTGAACGACGAGATTTCATTCGCGTTCAAACCAGTGGACCTGCCAGAGCGTGCCTTGATGGAACGAATCCGGCAGCGAGGAGAGCCCTTCACCGATCAGGTAAAAGAGAAACCAGAGCAGGAACACGCTGGCGGCGCAGCGGACAATGAGGAACATGCCGGCAAAGCTGCGGCGACTGGCCGTGGGTGCTGCGGCGAGCTTCTGGAGACAACTCGTGCAGATGAGGCGGTCGTCGTATTCGGTGACGCACTCGCGGCAGTAATCGCGCTTGCACTCCGGGCAACGCGCGGCGGCTTCGCGTTCGGCGTGGTTGAAGCAACGTTGCTGGGCGAGCGGTTGCATCGGTCAGCTGATCATGCGCGGCGGGAGGTTCGGGTCATCCACCACGAGGCGGGTCGCACTTTGGTTGGCCAGTTCCGCGAGGCGGGCGGGAAGTTCTTCGCGCGTCAACGTGCCCTGCGCCTCGGCGATGAGCGGGCGGACGCGGGTGAAAATCTTTTCGGCTTGCTGCACGCGTTTGATGGCCGGGATTTCCTCGTCCTGCACCGCGGTGCGCAATGTGCAGACGCAACCTGGGCCGCGCACCAGATTGAGGATGAACGGCACGCCGAAGAGCACGATGAGGCCGCCGAGCACGGACAGCCCGATCACGTCGCCGCTGTCGGTGGTCCGTCGTTGCGCGATGTCGCTGATGGCGAAGCCAACGATCGTCAGGCAGCCGACGATGGGCAGGCTGAGCAGGATGCCGAGCGTCAGCCGGCGGCTCGTGCGGTGCAGCGTGAACACCTGGATGTCGCGGAAGAAAAACCGTTTGTAGGTCTCCGTGTAACCGGTGGTTTCGACGCAGAGCAAATGGTCCTTGCCGAGCCACAGGCTGGAGCGATTGGAACTGGCCACTTGAACCCCCGACTTCATGTGGGGTTTGGCGAGCCGGATGTATTCGCTTTCAGGCATGACGTGTGAAGAGGTAGATGAAGAAGCCGGCCCAGCTGATGATTTGCAGCGACGCCAGCACGCCGGCGGTAATCATCGTCGCAGGGGATGTTTGCGTCAGGCCGCGCGGTGATTTCCAATACCAGAACACCATGAACAGCGCGATGGGCG
>JBEGQI010000360.1:0-4040 GCA_041181065.1 Verrucomicrobiota bacterium
TCTGGTGGCATACGGGAAGGCACTGCTCAACGCGTCAGGGCGCTCGGAGGCCGAATTGTTTCGGATGTTGGCACGAACATGACTGAGTTTGTTCGGGAATCGTATTTAATTCAGCATTGCATCCGAGGGCGCAATCCGAAGTCAAAAAATGTAGCTTCTTTTGTGCTTTTGTAATACAAGCCCGCCCCGGCTCAATCCAAGGAAACCATCGTGCCGTTCCGAATATATCCGAGGCTTACCTGGCTTGCGTCCCCGCCAGCAATATCACGAGATCGATGACGAACAGCAGCACGATTGTCAGCTCAAGGATTAACATCAGGCGGTTGGTTCGGTCGGCGTTCAGGATCTGGTAGAGGTCGGCGAGCGTCTTGAGCTTGCCGTCGATGGTGCGATGCCAGTCGGCGAGGTGAAAGCGTGCGGCGACATTTTCGTAGATGCGCGCGAGGTGCCAATCACCGAAGAACTTGGTGATGTTCGAGAGTTCGTCGCTGAAGCGTTCGAGGTCGATGCGGATCTCGCGTAACTCGCGCAACGCATTCGCACGGCCGCGGACCGGTTGCGAGCGCAGATCGCGATAAGCGCGTTCGAGAGCTTCGTCCAGCAGCCGGTCGTAGGCTTCGAGTTCGGCGAGCTGAAGGTTGGCGAGTTCGAGTATGTAGAGCGTCTCATCGAAGTTTTTCCGTTCGTCCACGAGAAGCGCGGCGTCCCAGTCGATGACCACAAGGTCGTCTTCGTAGTAGCTAAGGTAGCGGTCGGTGGACTCGGTGGATTCCTGATGCGACAGGCGGCTGAGGTCGGTTTCTTGGGTGAGCAGTGCGGCGACGGTGCGGCGGTGGGCTTTCAACCAATCCTCGGTGCGGCTGATGGCGCCATCAGCGTTGCGCAGCGGAGATTCGAGACAAAACACAGTGTAAGCTTCTTCTTCGGCCAGCTGCGTCACGGGGCGGATGTAGTGGGGATTGAGTTCAAGCCGAACTTGCTCAGCCAGTTGCCGGACCTCGGTGCTCAAGGAGCTATCATTGCTGAATTGTAGATCGTGATAAGCGACGAGTTCCTCAACGTGCTCCGCCTCGAACGGGACGCGCACGGTGATGCTGATGGCGCCGACGGGAAGCAATTTGATGATGCGTTCGACTTGAACTGGCCCGTGCGGTCCGATGCGCTCCAGCGCGGGCAGCCGCACCATTTGCGGGCGATAGAACAACAGGTGCTTCGGGCTGCGCTTTGAGGCGTCTACGGAAAACTGCGCCGCCGGCTGCCCCAAAAGTTCGTGCACCGGCTGCCGCGTCATTTCGTAAGCGACATCAAAGGCAAAAATGTAAACGACCTCGCCGCGGTATCGAAGGACGGTTTGCTTGTTCATAAGCGGCTCCATGAATTTTCCCGACGCGAGGCAATCTAGCTCACAATTCGTTTGTCGTCTAAGCCTGTGCGTTGTCCGTTTTTCTGCGTGCCGATCAAATTCAAACAGCGCTGGTGGGTCGCAATTGCGAGATTTGCTTGGAAACCGGTGTGAGCGGAATCTGCAGAGTCGGTGGTATGTGCTCTGCTAAGAGGTTATCGGCAGCGCCTACGTTTTTACCAACCAACCCAAAGTGGTGCGTTTGCCGCGCCGATGCACAATCGATGCAGCGGCATCTTGGGCGCGTCTTGCTGGTTCGTGGGGTTCCGGCGGACGCGCCCTCTACGTTTTTTTGGAAGTCAATTCCGCGAATACATTTCACCGGGCGGACAGGAAATTGTTAGTTTTTCTGACGATTGTCATTTGCGATAAGCGCGACGCTTGACCTCGCACTTTCTTGCTCTAGCCTCCGAGGATGGCGAACGGCAAAACCAAACGCGCCCGCAAAGCAGTTCTCCTGGGTGTAGGTCTGGACTCCGATGGTCACAAACGTGTGACCAAGGGGGACAACTTTTTGCTCGCCGGTGGCTCCAAGGAAACTCACGAGGAGATGACCGAGAAAGCCATCAAGCTCAACGAGAAGCTCTCCCAGCGCGGCAAACGGCTCGATGACGTCAGCCGCGAGGAGTTCGACGACATCGCGCATGAAGTCGGACTGCGCCGCCATTCCTCTCAATCTTCCCAGTCCAACTGAATATGAACGCGCCGCAACATCCCTACCTCGTCCTGTTAGTCCTGATGCTGGCGGCGATCGGGTTCGCGGCGGTGCCGCTGACCTTGGCGTGGGTGTGGGCGAAGTTGTATTCGCCGAAGAAGCCCGGCCCGGACAAGAACGCCATCTACGAGTGTGGCCTGCCTTCAAAGGGCGATGCATGGATTCACTTCCGCGCGGAATATTATCTCTACGCCATCATCTTCCTCGTGTTCGACGTCGAGACCATTTTCCTGCTGCCGTTCGCGGTGTCGTTCGGTGGGTTGAGCAAGGGCGCGTTCATCGCGATGATGATTTTCCTGCTGCTGCTGGTCGAGGGTTTGGTGTGGGCGTGGCAGAAGGGTGTTTTGAACTGGAAGTAACCGGCGTTCGCGCCGTGACGTTTTTGAGCTGTGATTGACGAAGGTTTAAGAAGTGAATTGCAAAAGCAGGGCGTGTTCACCACGACCCTGGAGGAAGTCTATAACTGGGGCCGCGCCAATTCGGTTTGGCCCCTGACGTTCGGCCTCGCGTGCTGCGCCATCGAGATGATCGCCGCCTCGATGTCGCGCTTTGACATGGCCCGCTTTGGCGCCGAAGTTTTCCGTCCCTCGCCGCGTCAGGCAGACCTCATGATCGTCGCGGGCACCGTGACGAAGAAGATGGCGCCGCTTGTCGTGCGTCTTTACAACCAGATGCCCGAGCCCAAATACGTCATCGCGATGGGCGCCTGCGCAATTTCCGGCGGACCGTTCAAGCAAGGTTACAACGTCCTCAAGGGCATTGACCGTTATCTGCCGGTGGACGTGGTCATTCCCGGTTGCCCGCCGCGGCCCGAGGCGTTGATCCATGCGTTCATGACGTTGCAGAAGAAGATCGAGGAACAAAGCCTGGCCGGCCCGAACAAGCCGCGTCATCTCGATCCCAATGCGCCGAGCGAATTCACCGTGCCGGAATACGGCGCGAAGGATCTTGAGCCGCCGAAGAACGACCAAGTCTGGAATCCGCCCACCATCATCCGTTGACCGTGGAAACCCTCGAACAAATCAAAGCGCGGTTTGAAACCGTTTGTCCTGGCACGCATTTCGACATCGTCGCGAATGAATGCGTGGCCGACCAACGTTCCGTGCTCGTGGATGGCGCGCATGCGGTAGCGCTGGCGAAATTCCTTCGCGATGATGCGGCGTTGCGTTTCGATTATTGCTCGAACGTCACGGGTGTTGATTGGCCGGAAGCCGTCATCAAGACCAAGGTGAAGAAGAAAGTCGTCGTGGATGGCGCGGAAAAGGAAGTCGAGGAAACCATTGAGACGTTGCGCTCCGGCTATCTGGAGGCGGTCTATCATCTCTACTCGATGGAGTTGAAACACGGGCCGATCATCCTCCGCATGCGCACGGAGAACCGCGCGGACAAGAATCACGTGCCTTCGCTTACGCCCATCTGGCGCGGCTGCGAATTTCAGGAGCGCGAGGCTTACGATCTGTTCGGCATCGTCTTCGACGGTCATCCCGACTTGCGCCGTATCCTGATGTGGGACGAGTTCGAGGGGCATCCGATGCGCAAGGATTACATGGAGCCAGACGATTACGAATACGAGCCGACGCCGCATGATGAAGTGCTGGAGAAGGCGAAGGCGCACAACGCGCAGGGGGTGAAGGCATGAGCGCGGTATCCGAAATCCCGGCGAAGAAAAACTACGAAGTCCTCCCCAAGGGCGATGATGCCGAGGGCGGGCTTCTCGAGATCTCGATGGGGCCGCATCATCCGTCCACGCACGGCGTGTTCCGGATGGACGTGGTGCTCGACGGCGAGAAGGTAGTGAAGCTCAAGCCCGTCTTCGGCTACCTGCATCGCAACCACGAGAAGATCGCCGAGAACACGACGTATCTCTCGTCGATGCCCTACACGGACCGGCTCGATTACTTCTGTTCAATGACGAACAATTGG
>JBEGQI010000361.1:0-26122 GCA_041181065.1 Verrucomicrobiota bacterium
AGATTCAATTCGTTTGCCTTGTCACTGCCGTCAGCCTCGTTTGCGCCGGTTGCGGGAAACAAGAAAACCCGCCTGCGCCCACACCGGCGCCCGTTGTGACGAACACTCCCGCGCCCGCGCCGGAAGCGCCAAAAGCGGAAGCTCCCGCTGCACCCAAGGTTGAAGCGAAAGTTTACGCTCCAGAGGAGGCCAAAGATCACATCGGCGAAACCGCGACCGTGCGCGGCAAAGTCTTTGGCGTCCACGTCTCGCAGAAGGGTGATGTGTTCATGAACATCGGCGCCGCCCATCCGAACGCGCCGTTCACCGCCGTCTGTTTCAAACAGGCGATCCCCACGGAGACGTTGAAAGCGTTCGACGGCAAGACGGTTTCCATCAAGGGCAAGATCAAGGATTACAACGGCAAGGTGGAGATCATTCTCGATGCCGCCGACCAGATTTCCGAGTAGCCCCCCTGCCCCGGCACGCAGGCCCAAGACAGTGCTGGCGTCCGAAGTGAAGCCCAGATTCTTCATCGCGCTGCTGTTCCTCGCTGCTGGATTTGCGACTGCAAAGGCACAGACGCTGAACCTGCCGCCGCGTCCAGCGAACGCACCGACCGGTTCGCAGTGGACGAACATCGTATCGTCGCTGTCGCGCGAGGAACGGGAGAACTGGATCTACGCGCAGATCATCAGCGGCAACGTGCCCGGCTGGTTGCGCACGCTGAAGCCCATCAACACGGCCTACAACGGACACACCGCCACGTATCACGTCACGCCCGACTATCTCGCCATCGGCCGCGACGACGATTATTTCCTGGAACCGATGACGCCGTTGCTCGCGCAGCGGCTCGCGGACCGGCTGGGTTATTCGCTGACGACGCGCAAGATGGTGAATCAGATCTGGACCAACGCGACGGTGAAGCTGGACCCGCAACCCATCGCGCCTAGTGCGGGAATGATCACCGTTCCCGTCTTCGCCGATCACAACGAAATGGTGCGCACCCAGCGCGACACGTTCACGAATGCGCAACCGCTCGGCGCCCTCGTCAGCGGCGACAAGAAGGATGTGGTCATCAGCCGGCTCATCTACACCAACTTCGCGAACGCGCCGAGCATCACGAACGTGGTCGTGATCTACGGCTGGCATTACACCAGCGGCACGCCCATTCAATCGCTCTACAACGGCCACGAGGAAACCTACGCCGATTACTCCCACGGCATCCGCTTCGTGCAGATGGGCCTCACGGTGGATGGCGGCGCGAACACGGTGACGAATGTCCTGACGAGCGCCACACTCGCGGGCTTGTTGAGCGACGAAGTCTTCGCGCCGACGTTTACCATCCCAACACCGCGTTACACGCCGGACCCGCTTGCCCCGACGGTGATGATGCCGCCGCGCAATCGCAGCGTGTTGCCCGGGCAGAAAGCTACGTTCAGCGCCCTGGCCATCGGCGACGCACCAACCTTTCGCTGGTTGAACAACGGCAACCTCATTCCCGGCGCGACGAACGCCAGCCTCACGTTGACGAACCTCCAAGCCACCAACGCCGGCCTCTATGCGGTCATCGTGACGAACGCCACCGGGGTCGCCACCAGTCGCGTCGCCGCGTTGCGCGTGAAGACGAGCGACTTCCCCCTGCTCTTCGGGGACAACTTCGACACTGACACGGCGACTAATTGGAACGTGTTCTGGGGCGCAGCCAATGGCATTCCCGATTTCACCGTGGACTTCGCCTTCGAATACGGCGCCACGCCCTACACGTTCAACGGCGTCACTGCGTTGATTCCGCCCGCGCCGAATTCGACCGACGGCAGCACGCGCGGCGTAAAACTCACCGTGAACAACAACGACGCGACCGGCGCCACGGCAGCCGTGAACTTGTATCCGAAGAATTTTTCTGTCAGCGGCAACTTCGCGTTGAAGTTCGATCTGTGGATCAATTATCCCGGCAACTCCGGCGGGCTTGTGTCCACGGGCAGCACGCAATTCGCGCAATGCGGCATCAACCACTTCGGGACGAACGTGAATTGGGCCGCGCCCTCGGCCACGAGCAGCGACGGCCTCTGGTTCGCCGTGGACGGCGAGGGCGGCACGTCCGCTGATTATCGCGCATATCTCGGCAACCCGTCTGGGACGCAGACTGATCTGAGCGGCAACTCGACGGCAAGCGGCCTCTTCGCGACGAACAACACTGCGGCCATTTTCCAGACGCTGTTCCCGGCGTCCCGGTTTGAAAGCGCAGGCTCGCCGGGCAAAGGTTGGATCGAAGTCGAGGTGCGCCAGTTGAACAACAATATCACCTGGCTGCTGGACGGAACCGTCATCACGCAACGCACAAACACATCCGCGTTCACCAGCGGCAACATCATGCTCGGCTTGATGGATCCATTTACCTCCGTCGCCAACCCGACGCGCGACAGCTTCGTGCTGTTCGACAATGTGCGCGTCGAAAATCTCGCGCCGCCCATCACGTTTCAGAACATCCAACGCCAGCCCGACAGCTCAGTCGCGCTCACCGCCAGCAGCGCGCTCGGCGACAGCTTTCTGCTGGAGCGTTCGACGAACCTGCTCGCGTGGCAAAACCTCGGCATGGTGACCATGACCAATCAACCGACAACCTTCATCGACGCCAACGCGACGGCGGACGCCACATTCTATCGGGCTCGCCGCTGAAGTTGCCGCCGTTCCCGCTTTTCATTCCAGCGATGCTGACGTAGTTTTCGCCGCACTTTTTTGGCCCATGCCCAGTGTTTTCATCAAGACCTACGGTTGCCAGATGAACGAGCGCGACAGCGAAGCCGTCGCCGCGCAGCTCGTCGCGAAGGGTTATACCCTGGCCCCGTCCGAGAGCGCTGCGGATGTCGTGCTGCTCAACACGTGCAGCGTGCGCGACAACGCAGAGCAAACCGCCATGATGAAGATGCAGAATCTGGCGGGCTATTTCCGTGAGCGCCGACCCGAGGTGGTGCTGGGCTTCATGGGTTGCATGGCGCAAAGCCGTGGCAAGGCGCTCGTGGATCGTTTGCCGGATGTGGATTTGGTGCTCGGCACGCAGAAGTTTCATCGCGCGGCGGAATACATTGACGATCTGATTGCCGGTCGCCGCGACAAGGTCGTTGATACTGAGGCGGAGCTCGGGAGCGAAGCATCCATCCGCGAGCACCTGCTGAACGGCAATTCCAAGAAGTCCGTCACCGCGTTCGTGAGCATCATGCAAGGCTGCAATCAATACTGCACCTTCTGCATCGTGCCCTACACGCGCGGCGAGGAACGCAGCCGCACGATTCCCGACATCGTGGCCGAGTGCCGTGAACTCGTCGCGGGCGGCGTGCGGGAGATCACGTTGCTCGGGCAGATCGTCACCAGTTACGGCAAGCGCGACATCCCGAAGCGCGACGGCAAATCTGGTTTCGTGCAACTCATCGAAGCCGTGCACGAGATTGAAGGCTTGGAGCGCATCCGCTTCACGTCACCGCATCCGAAAGGTTACGGCGATGACTTGGTCGAGGCCTATACGCGCCTGCCGAAGTTGTGCGAGAGCGCGCATCTGCCCGTGCAAAGCGGCAGCGATCGCGTGCTCAAGCTCATGCACCGCGGCTACACGCGCGAGCGCTTCCTGGAAATCATCTGCAAACTCCGCGCCGCCAAGCCGGAGATCGGCGTGAGCACGGACATCATCGTCGGCTTTCCCGGCGAGACGGAGGAGGATTTTCAAGAGACCTGTTCGCTCGTGCGCGAAGTCGGTTTTGATCAGGCGTTCATCTTCAAATATTCGCAGCGCAAGGACACGCCCGCCGCGGCAATGCCCAATCAGTTGAACGAGGCGCAGATCGAGGAACGTCACGCGCGGCTGTTTGAACTCATCAATGAAGTCGGGCGCGCCAAGCATCGCGCGTTCGTCGGGCGCACGGTGCAGATCCTCGTCGAAGGCCCGAGCAAGAAGAACGACGCGCGTTTCACGGGCCGCACGCGTTGCAACAAGATCGTGGTGTTCGAAGGCAGCGAACGGCATCGCGGCCAGCTCATGGACTTGAAGATCGAGCGCTCGACCAACTTCACGCTCTACGGCGATCCGGCCATCGTGAATCTGGATTGAGCCCTGCCCCATTCTCCGGCAACCTCCGCCCACTTGATGAACATCAAACTTTCAACGCTCGCCATTGCGCTGGGCCTGCTGGCGGCGGCGCCGCAGGTCTATGGCATCACGAATCCGAAGGGGCTCGCGGAAGCGGCGCGCAAATTTCCCCGGAACGTTCCAACCGGCCTGCTGCTTATGCTGCTGGGCACGGCATGGTTTCTCTACAACGTTTACATCGAGCCCATCTCGGACTTCGCAGCTTACAAGCCCCACATGATGGTATTCTTTGCGGTGATCGGCCTCGGGACCTGCATCTTCGTGCAGGACTTCCTTGCCGTGCGCGGGCTGGCCATCGTGCTGTTGTGCCTCGGGAAACTGATGGTGGACACGGGACGGCCGCATCTGGCGGAAACGCACTGGGTCTGGATGATTCAAGGCTGGGCCTACCTGTTCGTCGTCGCGGGCATTTGGCTGACCATCTCGCCCTGGCGATTGCGCGACTTCATCAATTGGGCGACCGCCACCGAATCCCGGACGCGCAACTTGAGCTTCGTCCGACTGGCATTTTGTCTGATCGTCGTGGCACTTGGCCTGACAGTGTTCCGCAAATTCTGAAGCGCCCATGCGCGCGACCCGAGGACGCATTCTCGTCATCCGTGGCGGCGCCATCGGCGATTTCATCCTGACGCTGCCCGCCATCGCCGCGCTGCGAAATCAATTCCCGGAAACGCATCTCGAAGTTCTCGGCTACCCGCACATCGCACAGCTAGCCACATTGGGCAACCTCGCGGATCGTGTTCAACCCATCGAAGCGCGCGAACTCGCCGGCTTCTTTGCTCATTGCGGCGAGCTCGACTCGGCGACGGCGGATTATTTCGCCCGCTTCGACATCATCGTCAGCTACCTCTACGATCCTGATGACATTTTCAAAGCCAACGTGGCCCGGTGCAGTCGTGGTCAATTCCTTCAGTGCCCACATCGGCCGAACGAAGCCGAGCGCGCCCACGCCACGCAGGTTTACCTGAAGCCACTGGAACGCCTCGCCATCTACGATGCCGACGCCGTGCCCCGACTAGCCATCAACCGTCTACCATCAACTATCAACTGTTTGGCCCTCCACCCCGGCAGCGGGAGCGAGAAGAAGAATTGGCCGGAATCGAACTGGGCGGCGCTGCTCCAACGGCTGGTGGCTGAGACTTCGATGCGCCTGCTATTGGTTGGCGGCGAAGCGGAGGGAAATCGCTTGGCGAGATTGGCGAAAGATCTTCCGCCGCAGCGGGCAGAGTTTGCCCGTAGTTTGCCGCTCACCGAACTTGCCAAACGACTGCGCAGTTGCACCGCGTTTGTCGGTCACGACTCAGGCATTTCGCATCTCGCCGCTGCGGTCGGTTTGCCGACGCTCGTCTTGTGGGGCGATACGATCGAAGAAATCTGGAGACCACAAGGTGACCACGTCCAAATAGCCCGCGAGGTTGGCGGATTGAAATCGCTGACGGTGGACAAAATATTTCAAGAACTGACGCGCACCTTTGTCCGGCATTCGGCCTAGCACTCGCGACGGCGCGGGCCTTGAGGGATTGAATTCACGGCGCGCGGTCGGCAAACTCAGTGCAAACATGGAAACTTTTGAGCGCGCGAAAGCGTATTTCTTCGCTGGGCTGAAGCATCTCGAAACGGGCGACCTGCCAGGCGCGGAAGAGGCGTTCGGTCATTCGCTCGAAGCGCTGCCCGGGCGCGTCTCCACGATGAACAACCTCGCCGCTGTCAAAATTCGCCTGAACAAGCTTGCCGAGGCGGAAACGTTCGCTCGTCAAGCCGCTGCTGCCGAAGGCAATTCCGCCGAAGCGTGGTCGAATCTCGCCATCGTGCTGAACCGCACCGCACGGCACGCCGAAGCGTTGGCCACCGCTGATCGTGCGGTGGAGGGCAATTTCATGTTCGCCCGCGCGTGGCACAGCAAGGCGGAGGCGTTGCTCGGGCTCGGACGCCCTGGGGACGCACTAGCCGCTTGTGACGAGGCCGTGCGGCTGGATGCCGGCAACGATGAACTGCTCCACACCCGCAGCCTGATCCTCAAGGCCCTTGGCCAGGCGGATGAAGCACGGAAGACATACCTAGAATCGCTCGCGCGGCGCATCGCAAAGAGCCCAGCGCTCACCAGCCACCGCCGCGCCAGCCAGCGCGCCCACATTCTCATCGTCAGTGATGATCCTCCCCTCGACGATTCACTCAAGTCGTTTGCCGAGTTGCATCAGGAATGCAACAACTACCCCGGCCAGTTGGATCAGCAGCTGCCCGACGTTTTCCGCTTCACGAAGCTTTTCAAGGGCAACGCCGTTGATCCCGCCGCGCTCCAGCTCATCCCGCGTCCAGACCTCGTGCTTAACAACTGCACCAATGCCGAAGCCATTCTAGGCAAGGGCGAACTTGGCGAGCTGACCGAACTCATGGACAGCTTTGGCGTGCCCGTCGTCAATCACCCGGCGCAGGCGGTGAAAACGTCGCGGGACGCCACGGCGCAACTCGTGCAGGGCATCCCGAGCGTTCGCGTGCCGAAGACGATGCGATTTTCTTCTGCGAACAAATCGTTTGAACAGCTCGCGCAGGAAATTGAGGCGGAGTTCAGTTATCCGCTCATCACCCGGACCCTCAGCAAGCAGGAAGGGATAGGCATGGAAAGAGCAGATTCCCACGCTGGACTGCTGCGTGTATTTGATGGCGGATTGCCGGAGAATTTCTTCGTCACCGAATTCGTGGACAGCCGTGGTGGGCGGGAGTTTTACCGCAAGATTCGTGCTGCCATTGTGGGCGACGAAATCATTTTCGTGCGCGCCGACCACGGTTCGTATTGGAAGATTTACGGTCGCAAGTCAGATGAGCGCGTCGCTTTCTACCACGCGCATCCCGAGCTGCTCGACGATGAGAAGCGCATCTGTGCCGACCCGGAGAAAGAGTTGGGCCGAACGGTGGTGGCGGCGTTGGCAGAAATTCGTCGGCGCATTCCGCTGGAGATTTTTGGTGTGGACTTTGACGTGGACGGTGACGGCGCGCTGGTGTTCTTCGAAGCGAACGCCACAATGAACCTCCTGTCCACGGCGCGGAAGGAAGTGCCCTATCCCGAAGCGGCGAACGAGCGGCTGCTTCAAGCCTTCCGCGACTATCTGACCAAGCAGAGTCGCTCTGGGTGATGTTGGGATGACTTGGGAACTCCGGGCACTGCAAGCAGCGCGTTAACCTCTTGAGATTTTCGGAGCGGTGTGGTGACTGCTCGAATTCAGTTGGCAAACTCCTTTTGAAGCACTGTTAGGAAGCTGTTGCGCTCGCCACGACCACTTCAATCCCCTTCGCACGCAGTTGCTCCACCAAGTCCGTTGGCGCCTTGGCATCGGTGACGATGGTGTGCACGGCGGCGAGTTCGCAAAGTTGGATCATCGACTTCCGGCCGAACTTCGAGTGATCGAGGCAGAGTATTATCTTTTGCGCGCCACGGATCATCTGGTGTTGGATGTCGATGAGCAACGCGTGGGAATTGGTGACGCCTTCCAACGTGATTCCGCCAGCGCCCATGATTGCGACGTCGGCGTGAATCTTGGAAAAGCTTTCCACCGCGAGCGGACCAACCAACACTCCGAGCCGTGGATAAATCACTCCGCCGCTGACAACCACTTCCACCTTCGCGGCCGAGGCGAAGAGATTCGCGACGGGCAGGGAGTTGGTGACGATCATATGCGCCTTGTCCACGAGGTGGCGCGCGACGTGATAGGCCGTCGTGCCGGCATCTACGATGACGCTTTGGTTCGGCTGGATTAACGCCGCCGCAGCGCGACCGATGGATTCTTTTTCGTCGAGTTGATGGGTGTCACGGGCGGAAAAGGCGAATTCGTCGGTCGGAGGACTGACAATCCGAGCCCCGCCGTGGGTCCTTTTCACGTTACCGGAGGCTTCCAAGGCGGTTAAATCGCGTCGAACGGTCGAAATCGAGGCTCCAACATGGTCAGATAGCTCCTCCAAAGAGGCGAATTCCGCCTTCTTGAGGTATTCCTCAATGCGCATTTGACGCTCGTCGGCTGACATTGATCATTGTTTTGGAAGATATTGGAAGATATTGCAAGAAAATTGTTGACCCGCTTTCCAAAATCAATCAGAGTCAGCGCACTCTTATGGCCACGGCACCAGCACAGCTTCCGCATCGCGCGGTGATTGAGCACATGGTTCGGCAGTCGGTTTACGCCCGGCTCGGCAAGCCTTTGCCGCGCTTGGCGCAGGCGCCGAGCCCGCTCGTCGTGAACGTCAGCGCGCGCCATTGCCATCTCACGCCGGAAGCGGTGGAGGTTCTTTTCGGTAAAGGCGCGAAGCTCTCCGTTCACAAATGGCTCTATATGGATGGGCAGTTCGCCGCGAAGGAAACTGTCACGCTCATCGGACCGCGCAGTCGCGTGATTTCTAATCTCCGCATTCTCGGCCCGTGTCGGAATCTCAATCAGGTTGAACTCGCTTACACCGACGCGGTGGCGCTCGGCTTTGAAATTCCGCTCCGCAGTTCTGGCGATATCAAGGATACGCCTGGTTGCATGCTCATGGGCCCCGCTGGGTTCTTCGAAATGCCGCAGGGTGTGATCCGCGCGAAGCGGCACGTCCACATGCACCCGACTGACGCGGAATTTTACGGTGTGAAGGCTGGCGACCACATGAAGCTTAAGATCGGCGGCCCGTGCGCCATCGCGCTCGACCAGATGCTCGTCCGCGTTGACCCTAGCTTCAAACTGGAGGTTCACATCGACACCGACGAGGGCAATGCTTGCAACCTCCAGCCCGAGACGCCGTGCGAACTCGTGAAATGATTTTTCCCTCAACTCTCAACTAACAACCATCAAAGAATAATTTATGAGCGAAGCCATCGGAATGATTGAAACTAAGGGCTTTACCGGCAGCGTCGAAGCAACCGACGCCATGGCCAAAGCCGCGAACATCACCATCAGCAAGACGATTCCCATCGGGGGCGGTCTCATCACCGTCATCTGCCGCGGGGACGTCGCGAGCGTCAAAGCCGCCGTGGACGCGGGCGCGAAAGCCGCCAGCAAAGTCGGCGAACTCGTCGCCAGCCACGTCATCGCCCGTCCGCACGAGGATTTGGCGAAAGGTTTCCTCGGCGAAACGGCTGTGAAGAAGTAATCGCCATCAACCATCAACTTTAAACTCTCAACGAATTTATGGCTCAACAAGCAATTGGAATGATCGAATGCAAGGGACTCTGCGCCCTGTTCGAAGCGACCGACGCCGCGCTCAAGTCCGCGAACGTCACGTTCAGCGGCTGGGAAAAAGTCGGCAGCGGTTACTGCACCGTGTTCTTCCGTGGCGACGTCGCCAGCGTGAAGGCTGCGACTGATGCCGGTGCTGCGGCGGCTGCGACCGTGGGTTCCGTCGTCGCCGTGCAAGTCATCCCCCGTCCGCACGACGACCTCGTCGGCCTAGGCAAGTGGCTGGCTTGAAATTGTGATTCGCTGAATCGTCTCGATTCACGCGCAGCATGAAAATCCTCGTCGCCAATCTCGGTTCCACGTCGCTCAAGTGGCGGCTGTTCGATTTCTCGAACGGCGCCGAGCGCCTGCTCCACAAGGGCGGGTTCGAGCGTGTGACCGATTATCCCAAGGCGATCGAGGACTGCCTCGCACAATTGAAGGAGGCGGGCGCCATCAGCAACGAGCGCGAGCTCGCCGCTGTCGGTTTCAAGACCGTGCTCGCGAAAGGCGTCAGCGGCTGCGTGCGGCTCGACGAACGCGTGTTGCAGGCGATGACTGATTACATCGGTCTCGCGCCAGCACACAACCCGCCTTACATCGCCGGCATCCGGCTCTTCGCTCAACGGATGCCGGAGGTGCCGCGCGTCGGGTTGTTCGAGACGGCGTTCTATCAATTCGCGCCTGAGGCCAACATGCGTTACGCCGTGCCGCAAGCGTGGCACGACATCGGCGTGCGCCGTTACGGCTTCCACGGCGCGAGCCACAAGTTCATCGCTGAACGCTCGGCGGAATTGCTCGGTCGCAACGACATCGCTGACCGCGCTCGCCGCCTTTACCTCGACGGCGTGAAAACTCCGGTGAGCGGCGCGAATCTTCGCGTCATCTCCTGCCACCTCGGCGGCAGTTCGAGTGTGACGGGCATCCTGAACGGCGCGGGCATCGGCACCAGCATGGGGCTCAGCCCGCAATCCGGTCTGCCGCAGAACAATCGCGTTGGCGATCTCGATGCCGAGGCGTTGCCTTACGCGGTGAAGACGCTTGGCATCAACGTTGAAGAAGCGCAGCGCCAGCTAGCGAAGGAAGGCGGCTTGAAAGGCTTGAGCGGCGTGTCCAATGACATCCGCGACATCGGTGCCGCTGCGGAACAGGGCAACGCCAGCGCCAAGCTTGCGCTCGACGTGCTCGTGGCTAGCGCGCGGCATTGGATCGGCAGCTACTTCTTCCAGTTGAATGGCGCGGACGCTATCGTGTTCACCGCTGGCATCGGCGAGAATCGCGCTGACCTTCGCGCCTCCATCTGTGCGAACCTCGACAATCTCGGCGTCATCATTGATCCCGCGAAGAACGCAGCGGTGAAGGCGACCGAAGCCGTCATCAGCGCGGACAATTCGAAAGTGAAAGTGCTCGTGATCCCGACGAACGAAGAACTCGTCGTCGCCCGCGAGACGAAGCGCCTGCTTGAAGCGGCGAAGAACTGATTTTTCCCATCAACTAGCAACCAAGAACCATCAACAAATTTATGGCACAACAAGCAATCGGTATGATCGAAACACGCGGCCTTGTCGCCCTCGTCGAGGGGACGGACGCGATGCTCAAGGCGGCGAACGTCCAGCTCGTCGGCCCCATGACCCAGGTCGGTAACGCGCTCGTCACGGCGTGCGTCGTCGGCGATGTCGCGGCGGTGAAGGCGGCAGTCGACGCTGGCGCGCAGGCGGTCAAAGCCATCAAGGGCGAGATCGTCAGCGTGCACGTCATCGCGCGTCCGCACGAAGATGTAGAAGCGGTGTTGCCCAAGAAAAAGTAAGAAGGGTGAGGTATGAAGGATGAAGGCTGCCGCCAGGCGTGCGCAGACCTTTTTCATACTTCATAATTCAACATTCATACTTGTTTTATGTTCCTCGCCAAAATCGAAGGCTCGGTGGTCGCCACCAAGAAGGAAGGCTCGATGCTCGGGCGCAAGCTCCTGCTCGTCCGGCCCCAGCTGGTGGACGACAAAGACCCGACCAAGTTCAAGAACGGCTCCAACACCATTGTGGCCGTGGACACGGTCGGCGCGGGCATCGGGGAACTGGTGATGTTCTGCCAGGGCAGTTCCGCCCGCCTCTCCGCCGGCCTCAAGGATTGTCCCGTCGACGCCGTCATCATCGGCATCGTGGACACCGTGGATGTGCTGGGAAAAGTCATCTACAACGCGCGCAACAGCGCCTGACGCAACTTAACTCTCGATGAGCCAGATCAACGAAACCCTGATCCGCGACGTGGTCGCCGATGTGATGAACCGCTTGGGCGGTCCTGCTCCTGCGCCGGCACCCAAAGCCGCCGCGCCCGCGACGAACGCTACCTGCGGTTGCCCCGTGCCGCCCGCCGTCACGCCCGCGCCATCGAGCGGCGGACGAAAGTTTGGCGTGTTCCAAGATGCGAACGAAGCCTGTGTCGCCGCGCATGAAGCTTTCCTCCAATTGCGTGAGAAGGGCATGGAGGGACGCTCCAAAATCGTTGACCTCGTCAAGAAGATGGCCGACGCCTACGCCGACGAGTGGGGCCGCCTTGAATTTCAGGAAACAAAGATCGGCCGGCTCGACCACAAGATCGCGAAACTGAAGATCATCAAGCTCGTGCCCGGCGTGGAGTGGATCCGGCCCGACGGCCGCAGCGGCGATCATGGCATCACGATGGAGGAATACACTCCGTTCGGTGTCGTGGGCGCGGTCACGCCGAGCACGCATTCCGTGCCGACCATGAGCGGCAACATCGTGAACATCGTCGCGGCGGGCAACGCCGTCGTGTTCAACGCGCATCCGAGCGCGGCGAAGTGCGCGGCGATCGCATTGCGCGCTTACAACGAAGCCATCTTTCGCGAGACCGGCATCGAGAACATCGCGTGCATGGTCGAGAAGCCGACGCTCGATTCGTTCAACGCCATCTGCAAACACGAAGCCGTTCGCCTGTTGCTCATCACTGGCGGGCCGATGGTGGTTAAGGCCGCGATGCTCACCGGCAAGCGCGCCATCTGCGCCGGCCCGGGCAACCCGCCCGTGCTCGTGGACGACACCTGCGATCTTAAGCGCGCGGCCAAGGCGATCATCGCAGGCGCAAGTTTTGACAACAATCTCCTCTGCATCGGTGAGAAGCAGGTATTCGTGCTTGATCACATTGCGGACAAACTGATGGCTGAGATGGCGAATGCAGGCGCGCTCAAGTTGAACAGCGGCCAGATTGAGCGCCTGACAAAGTCAGCGTTCACTTTCGACGAAGCCAAAGCGGGCGGCTGCGCTCGCGCGCATGTCCACAAGGACTTTGTCGGCAAGGATCCAGCGGTGCTTGCGCAAGCGGCTGGCGTGAACGTGCCTGCGGGCACGGATCTGCTCTTCGGTGAAACGGATTTGATGCATCCCTACGTGCAGGAAGAGCAGATGATGCCGTTCCTGCCGATCGTGCGCGTGAAGAGCATCGCGGAGGGCATCCAGTTTTCGAAACAGTCCGAGCACGAGTATCGCCACACGTCCATCATCCATTCCCACAACGTGGACCACATGACGGCGATGGCGCGGGCGATGGACACTACGTTGTTCATCAAGAACGGCGCCTCGATGTGCGGCCTCGGTCTCGGTGGCGAAGGCTATTTGAGTTACTCGATCGCAACCCCGACGGGTGAGGGCGTGACCAATCCGAAGACGTTCTGCCGCGTCCGCCGCTGCGTGTTGGTGGACAATCTGAGAATTTACTGAACCATGCTTCTCGCACGCGTCGAAGGCAATGTGGTTGCGACTCGGAAACATCCGAGCTTCGACGGTTGGCGGTTGGTGATTTGCCAGCCCATCAACAACGCAGGCGAACCCGAAGGCGCGCCGCAGGTGGCGATTGATTCCCACGGCGCGGGCATGCATCAACGCGTGGTGATTTCGTCGGACGGACTCGCCGCTCGCAAAGCAGTCGGCGACAACAAAAGCCCGGCGCGTTGGTTGGTCATCGGCGTGGTGGACGAGAAGGAACCGGGGGTGCCGGTATGAAACTCGGCGCAGTCATCGGTCGCGTGACCTTCAGCAAGCTGGACCCGCAGTTGGTCGGTGGTCGCTTTCTGATCGTTAGCCCGTTCACGCGCGAACATTATCAGCAGGGCAGCGAAACGCCGGCCGGCCTGAGCAAAGACCCGAGCCTCGTCGTTTACGATGCGCTCGGCGGCGGAGTCGGACAGACGATCGGCTACGTCGAAGGACGTGAAGCAGCGCAGCCGTTCGACAAAGCGCCGCCGATTGATGCAATCAATGCAGCGTTGGTGGACGAAATTTTTTACAACCCATTTAAGCCATGAGCAAAGTCATCACTGCACGCGACGTCGAGGAACTGATTCAAAAGGGCGGCTCCGTGAGTTCGTTGCCGAGCGACGCGATTATCACGCCGTCGGCCCGCGACATGATCCGCGATCTGGAAAACAAAGCGGCGTCCACGGGTTCCCCGGTGGTTTCCGCGGCGCCCGCGCCGCTGGCGCCGCCGAGCAAGAAGCTCAATTCCAAGTCGCCCAAGGCGGAACTCGAAGCGTTCTTCAACTCGCCCTACGCGCACAGCTTGAAGGTCCAGATCTGCGAGATGGGCAAGCGTCTTTGGGCCCGCGAATACGTGGACGGCAACGGCGGCAACATGGCTATCCGCGTCGGCGAAGACATCGCCATCTGCACGCCCACACTCGTCAGCAAGGGCTCGCTCAAGCCAGAGGACATGTGCCTCGTGGATTTTGAGGGCACCCAATTGCTCGGCACCAAGAAGCGCACCAGCGAAATCTTGATGCACTTGCAGATGATGAAGCATCAGCCGAAGGCGGTCGCCACCTGCCATTGTCATCCGCCCTACGCGACGGCGTTCGCCATCGTTGGCGAGGCACCGCCAACGTGCATGCTGCCCGAGTATGAAGTGTTTTGCTCCGTCGGCGTCGCGCCGTATCGCACGCCCGGTTCGCCCGAGATGGGAAAGCTCGTCGCGGAACTGACCGACCAATACAACACCATCCTCATGGCCAACCACGGCGTTGTGACGTGGAGCCACAATAACATCGAGGAAGCGTATTGGCGGATGGAGATCATCGAAGCCTACTGCCGCACCATCATCGTCGCCGCGCAGCTCGGCAAGCCGATCAACACCTTCACCGGCCAGCAGATGAAGGACATCCTGAACATCAAGAAGTCCCTCGGCTACGTGGACCCGCGCTACAACATGAAGGAGTGCGAACTCTGCGACACCGGCGACTGGCGTCCCGGCGCGACTTGCGCCGTCCCCGCACAAACCGACGTCTCCGGCCCGGCGCCCGACGCTGAAGCGGAGAAGCTGGTGCGTGCCATCACGGACCAGATCCTGGCGAAGGGTGGCTGATTCGCCGAATTCCGATTCAAGCTCCGGCCGGTCAGGCAACTGACCGGCCATTTTATTTTGCACGGCTTGCCTAGCTGCTCAAAACGCTCATCATGGCCGTGCATGACAAGATTCCAACGCTTCAGTTTGCTCGTGTTCCTGTTGGCGGTGTCGTGCCTGACGCTCCAGTCGTGTTCTACTGGAGGCGAGCCGTCATATCGGGGGAAGAAGTTAAGTCAGTGGCTGCTGAACTCGGCTGACGCGGGGGAGGCGGAGATAGCCGTGCGCGCCATGGGCACAAACGCGATTCCGTATCTGCTTCGATGGCTTGCGGACACCGACAGCAACCACAACCTCCATGCGCCAAATGGATTTGCCATCCTCGGCGAAACCGCCGCACCCGCCATTCCGCAGTTGGAGCAACTCCTTCTAGGCACGAATGAACTCGCTGCCACGCTGGCTGCCAGTGCCTTGGGACGCATCGGAAGACCCGCCGCGCCTGTCCTGATTGGCGCACTCACCAATGCAAACTATCGGATCTCCACCGACGCCGCGTTGCGCCTCCAAGACCTTGGCACCAACGCGCTGCCCGCCATTCCGATCCTGCTCAAGCAACTCGAAAGTCCGCGCGCCAAAATCCGGGCGCGGGCCACGGACACGCTGGGCAGCATGGAACTGGAGCCCGCAACCGTCGTGCCCGCGCTTACTCGACGCCTCTACGATTCCAGCGATCCGGTCCGGCATCTGGCCGTTTCCGCCCTTGCCGAGTTTGGTCCCGCCGCCAAGTCCGCCGCGCCCGATTTAATGATGCTGCTCCCGGCACCCAATTATTCGGAGTCCGTCAGCAATGCGCTCCTTGAAATTGCGCCCGAAGCCCTGACCAATCCGCCGACACAATGAAATTTCCACGACTGTCCGGCGCTGTCCTTGCCGTCACATGCCTGACGGCAGCCGCAGCGCAGCCAATCACGGTCGAAGTGCATACCAGTCAACCCGGCGCAGAAATCTCTCCCGTTGCGCTAGGGCTCAGTTATGAAACCAGCCTGCTTCTGCCCGGCACAAATGGAACTCGTTATTTCCGCCCGGACAATCAGCCGCTCGTGACATTGTTCCAAACGCTCGGCATCCGGAGCCTGCGCATCGGCGGCAATTCAGTGGACGCGACCAATATCGCGATTCCCAGCGAGGCAGATGTGCGGTCACTGTTCGAATTCGCGAAGGCCGCGAGGGTGAAGGTGATCTACTCCGTGCGCTTGCAAGACGGGGATGCGCGATCAGCCGCACGATTCGCCCGGTTCATCGGCGAACATTACGCGGACGCCCTCGACTGCTTCGCCATCGGGAACGAGCCGGGTTACTACAAGGACTACACGATTTACACGAATCGCTGGTGCACCATCCGCGATGCGATGGTGGCGGCGTATCCACCCGCAACGTTTTGCGGGCCGGACCAGAATCCCTCGCCGGAATTGTGCGCGAAGCTGGTGCAGGACTTCGGCGGCACGAACGGACGTCTCGCGATGATCACGCAGCACAGTTACTCGTTTGGCTGCTCCTACCAGAACTACAAGGAGAAGGACCCGGCGAAGCTGATCCCGGTGGATGCCGCGACGGCGCGTGAGAAAATGCTCAAGCCGGACGCCTATGCGATTTACGAACCCATCCGCAAAGGCATGGCGGATGCCGTCGCGGGCACGCCGGTGAAGTTCCGACTGGCAGAGGTGAACAGCTACTGGTTCAGCGGGCTCAAAGGCGCGAGCGACCGCTACGCCTCGGCTTTGTGGAGCGCGGATTACCTGCACTGGTGGACGGCCCATGGCGCCGAAGGACTGAACTTCCACACCGGCGACCGCACGGGCGGCTCCATCTCCCTGCCCTGCCGTTACGCGGCGTTTGTGACGGCGGACAAAGGTTACGAAGTGCGACCGCTGGCGTATGGATTGAAATTGTTCGACCTCGGCGGTCACGGGAGAACCGTTGCGCTGACTGTAGCTGCGCCGGAGCAAAACATCGCCGCCTACGCCGTCCTGAACCCGGATCGGGTGCTGTTCATCACGCTCATCAACCCGGCGCACGGCACCACTGCCAAGGAGATTGAGGCTCAAATCAAACTGGACGCGCCCATGTCGGCACGGGCTGAAGCCATTTTCCTGACGGCCGAGAACAATGACATCGCAGGCGGCTCGGATGACGTCAAACTCGGCGGCGCGCGCATCAAAAGCGACGGCAGCTGGAATGGACGCTGGAGCAAGCTGGCGCGCGGCGCGGCGAACAACGTCATCACCTTGAAGTTGCCCCCGGCGAGCGCGGCGGTGGTTCGCGCGAAGTTGAAGTAGCCGCTGCCAGTGCTGGCGAATTCGCGTCCGCCACTTTGACCTGCGACTCTCCCTCACCCCGGCCCTCTCCCGCGGGGAGAGGGAGAATCATCCGCCGTCACATCCAAAAACCTGCGACTGAAATTGCCGGACTGGATTCAGGCAAAGCTGCGACGTGCGAAGCGGTCCCCTCTCCCAGCGGGAGAGGGCTAGGGTGAGGGAGAACGCAACGTTCCAACTCGTCCCGACCGTGATGAGTTCCGACTGAAACCCTGCGTGCAAATCCCGGAAATGCGTGTCATCCTCTGACCACAGCCTATGAAGATCGAAGACATGCGGATTGGGATGCAGGTGCGGCACATTCAATATGGCGTCGGCACGGTGAAGACGCTGAACGAACACACGGCGGAAGTCCGGTTTGATTCCGGCGCGCACACCGTGGACCCGCAAGCGGCAGGCGTTGAACCCGCTGAACCCACGGCGGTCATCAGCCCGCTGAGCATCCCGGTGGCGCTGCTCATCGAGCGCACGGTCGGCGAAATGGTGGACAAGCTCGGCATCGAGAAGCCCGACGCGCAAGTGCACCTGCTCGGGGCGCGCTGGCATGGGGGCAAAGTCGTCCTTCATCCCGCCGATCCCACGCTGCAAACCAAAGAAGTGCCGCTCGAAGTCTTTTTCCACAAGATCGTCATGGTCCGCAACCAGCTCCGCGTGCTGGAACAGAAAGTGAACGCGCATGAAAAGCTGTCCGACGCCGAGAAGGTGGAGATGCAGCAATACATCACGCGCAGCTACGGCTCGCTGACGACGTTCAACGTGCTCTTCAAGGAGAAGGAAGATCAGTTCTAACGCGGCGCACGCCGCGATGCATGTCGTGAGCGATGGCGCCTAGATATTGGATGCGACAACGCCCTTGGCATAAGCACGCCTCTACGCCCGACCCGATTCAGTGTCAATAGTGAGGCCCGACCCCATTATGGTTTTCGCCAATGCCAACCAAGCGCCAGCAGACCGAGGCTGAACAAACTCAGCGTGGTGGGCTCAGGGATTGCTGTTGAAGAGAATTGGATGTTATCGAGTAGAAGGGTGGCTCCAGCAGGAGACGTGAATCGCAATTCGCCAGTCTGACCAGCATATGCGGAAATATCTGCAGCAAAAATACTGTAATTGGCTGCTCCCCCCGTAGCAAAACAATTGATCGGTTGGCCGTTAAATGTAACAACAAACCCGCTGCCACCAGCCCAGAACGAAAGCGATTGCGTGCCAACCGAGATAGTTCCTGTTTGGCCAATCGCGGCAGATATGGGATTGCTAAAAAACGAACCGAGCATAAAAGCACTATAACCGCCTTCAATGGGACGTGGATTTAAGCCGCCACCAGAGGCGTTCACGTCATTCAACGATACCATCGAACCACCTAGACTCAGTCCATTATAAAAGATATTGGCTTGAACAGCTTGCCCATTGTAAGCCGTCCATCCGGGAATGGCATTGGCGGTTGGAACCATGCCCCCACTGGGTGATAGAGGTAAAATGGGATTTTCAAAATTAAGATTGATAAAACCTTGAGACCACGCGAAGCACACTTGAACCATTAAGATCAGGCAAACGACGGTAGTTTTACTTGAGTTGTTTTTCATGATTTACCCCCTATTTTGCTATTAGCGGATCACCGACCACTTGAATGCGAAAGGTTCCGGTCGTCGAATTCCAAGCACAGATTCCAAAATTCTTACCAGCTGCCCACTGACCAAAATAAATCATATTGTCAGCGCCACTAGCTCCAGGCTCGTCAGTATATGAAACCGCACCAACGGGTGTGTGAGAATAGTTGGTTCCACCAAACGAACCAGATGAGAACCATTTGGAGAATGTGCCAAAATCAGACTGGTATCTATGCCCGTTGTAAGATTCCTCAGTGCGGATAATCCACCAGCTGCTGCTTCCGACCCACTTCACACTTCCATCAACGGCATAGTTTGCACCCAAACTGCTGTGCACTCCCCAGCTTATGTAACCAGCCAAGTTTACTGCATTGGTTAAATGTGGGAGACCAAATCCATTTTCAAGACCATACAAGTAAAAAATGGAATTCGTTTGAACTCCAGCGGCGACTAGTCCTGTTATTGCATTGCTTACGATTGATTCTGCGTAGCCAAGATTATTTACATTATCAAAAATATAATTCGCGTTTCCATATCCACCAACACTAGCGCTCAACACGGGGTTGTTGCTAGAAACCGAAACGCCAAGCGTTGCTAACTTATTAATGTATGCTACACAGTCATTCGTCCCGTTCATGTTTATGTGTGTGATAAATGGCTTCCATGTAGGCAAGGCGTTTGCCATTAAATAACTCACACTGCGGTCTCCCCCGTCAGAGTAAAACGGATAATTGGTCGCGGCATTTGCCAATTCGTCTATCCGCGAAGGCACGTCCAACATCATAATTACATACTGGGGATGTTTGGCGGGATTGTTGGTCAACCAAATTTGCACTGGCACAAGCACTTGATTAGTGAAGTCGCTCGCAGTGATACTTTCGAAAACTGTCAAGTTGGTTATGCCGTAATACCATGACCCGCCGCCATTGGTGCCGATGTAAATGCCGGGACACCCGATGCCAAGCACATTTGCTCCGGATACGTTTGGCCGGTGCGCGAGGTAATAGTCCTTCACGAAAATGCTGTCCGCCGAGTTTGTGTTGTAGATCAGCAGCAGGTCATTGGTCACGTTGATTGCATTGGTCACCGTGACAGACCAAAAAACGCTCGCGGTGCCCACCGCGTTGCTGGCCACCAAGGTATACGTTCCCCCGTTTGTTTCGTTTGCCGTGAACTGATAATTTGTCGTGGTCGCTCCCGAGATACTCGTTCCATTCCACCGCCACTGGTAACTGAGCGGGAAGCCATTGGCTTGATGGGGAGCACTCGCCACCGCCGTGAAGGACAGATAATTCCCTTCAATGCAAATCACATTGGTCGGCTGGGATTGCGAAGTGAAGACCGGCGGCGTCACCAAGTAGAAGTTGGCGCTGGAACTTGCCAGCGTGCCCACCTCGTTGCTCACCACCACGCGATACGTCCCCTCATGGGAGGATTGCACGTTCGTCAGGGTCAGCGTGGCATTGGTCGCGCCGGAAACATCCATGCCGTTAAACTGCCACTGATAGTTCACTCCGTAAACCCCCTGTGCGCGGCTGTAAAATGTCACCGCGCCGCCTGCCACCTGATACTGGTTCCACGGTTGATACACGATGACAGGGGTCCTCGGGCCGGTGCGGACCGCCAGCGCATGATGCGCCCCGCCGCCAACCGCAATCACGTTGCTCAGACCCGCGACTGGATTGAGCACTTCGCCCGAACCCCACGCCACCACCTGTCCGTCGCTCGTCAGCGCCAGCGAATAGCGTGAGGCGTAACTGGGGTCGCCGCCCGCCGCAATGGCCACCACGTTGCTCAAACCGGCGGGCACGGAGCATTCGCCGTTTGAGTTCTCGCCCCAGCACACCACGGTGCCCTCCCGGGTGAGCGCCATACTGTGGAAAGGCCCGGCCGCCACGTCCCACACGTTGGTCGCCCCCGCCGGGACGGTGCATTGGCCGTCGGTGTTCCCGCCCCAAGCCACCACGGTTCAATCGTCTCTGACCGCCAGGCTGTGTTGGAATCCAGCGGCAATGGCCGTTGCATTGGTCAGGCCCGACGGCACATTCGTTTCGCCTGCGTTACCGTAGCCCCAGGCCGCGACCTTGCCATCACTGCGCAGTGCCAGTGTATGCAGCGCCCCCGCTGCGACGACGACCGCATTGGTCAGGTCCGCAGGCACATTGTCAATCGGCACGCCGAAAACGCTGTTCAACCCCCAAAAAAGAACACTGCCATTGGTCAGCAGGGCGACGTTGTGATACAGACCCGAGGCGATCATCACGGCATTGGTCGCACCTGCCGGAACATTCGTCTGTCCGTAAACGTTGTTGCCCCACGCCGTCACGGTGCCATCCTTCAAAAGCGCGAGACTGTGCGCGAAGCCACCCGCCACCTGCACCGCGTTGCTCAATCCAATCGGCACGTCACCCTCGCCGTAGGCGTCGTTGCCCCAACTCACCGTCATGGTCTGGTGCGGTTGCGCCAGCGCGTAGAACCCAACGGCGTATGGCTGGTCGGTGAACGTGTAGCGGTTCGAGGTGTAGCCAATGCCCAGCCACGTCCACGCCGACGGCGGATCGAAGACGTTCGTCGCAAAAATGATGTCATAAGGAACAAAGTTGGTGCCGCCCGCTAGGTCGAAGTTCATCGTCATCGTCTGGTCCGCCTCCAGATAGCCGGTGAGGTTGGTGAGATACGGGCGCGTGTTCGCAGTTTCCTTGTAAGCCACGCGTAGGTTCATCGTGCTGTTACGCGCGGCCATGACGGGCTGGGCCTCCACCCGCGCCGTCAGTTCCGTGTAGTCCACCTTGCGATCGTCGAAGACGTAGAAGCCATCGCCCAGAACCCAGACATCCAGCCCAAAGACATTGCCCGGGAACGGGGGAAAATCCTCGGGATGCTGCGCAGAAAAGAAGCCGCGGAACTTGACGGTCGGCTCCGGCACGGCAGCGGCAGGCAGCGGCGGGGTGGAGTCCATGATCGCCCGCAGCATCACCTCCGTATCACTGAGGCTTTCCAACTGGTTCGTCGCCAGTTGCGCCTGTCCGTGAACGAAACCGACTGAGAGAACTAGCAAACATGACCACCGCCAAAGACCGTTTGCCCGCATTGTTCCTTTCCCACCTGCCTCACCCTTTCCACGGGACCAAAGGGGCGCGAACTCAACGCGCCCTTCCTAGAGGCACCGCGAAGCGCCTGTCCAGACAGCACGCCAAGCCGCGCCCGAGGGGCGGCTGGACGGTCTGGACGGGCTTGGAAAAATTCGCGGTTTTCTAGGAAGCCCCGTAGCCAAAGCTACGCAAAGTTGTGTTTGAATTGGTTTACTTCATTGATTGACTAAGGACGCTGACAAGAACGGTGTAGTTCTCGCCCCTTCCTTTAACAAGATATTTTTAGCCGTGGTGGTTCTGTGTAAAGGTGTCAAAAAGGTGTTAATCCTCACTCACTATTGACACAAGTTTAACTCCGTTTGGTTTGTCGGCTCAGAGGGTTTGGTGCTTGCCAGCAGGTTGCTCACATGCGTCCACGCACCCATTGTGCAAAGTCACCGCCATCCATTCCCTTGCCACGGTCTACGCCCGCCTCCATTCACTGTCAATAGTGCGCACCGCCCCCCCTTTACGCGCGCAGCTTGGGCAGCACCATAGGTGCGGCATATTTGTAGAACCGGTCACCGACAAAATCCAAGCTCCGTAGGAGCGGCATCAGCAGAGGGAGGGAATATGTCTCCCCTACGGGGCTTGAAGAGTCTGGGTGGACGCGATCTACAAAGATGTCGCGCCTACGGCGCTGGGGAAAACCGCATTTCATTGCCCGCCCTCCAACCGCCTGATTTCCTCGGCATATAGTTTCGGATCAGCGTCCATCAGCGGAGATCAGCGGTTGAACCTCGGCATCCCTCCGCCTCGGTGGCCCAATCCGTGTCCAGCAGGCTTCGGTTGCCCACTTCTGAACAAGGGCTTCCCCTCTCATAGCTGCAAGTGTCGCGGTCTCAGCAGAGGTTGCCCAGTCGTCAGCAGAGCTTTCCCTTCTCAGAGCTGCAAGTGTCGTGGTCTCAGCAGAGGTTGTCGCGGTCTCAGCAGACCTTTCCCTTTGCAGAGATGCAAGTGTCGCGCTCTCAGCAGAGGTTGCCCGATCGTGCGCAGAGCTTTCCCTTCTCAGGGATGCAAGTGTCGTGGTCTTAGCAGAGGTTGTCGTGCTCTCAGCAGAGCTTTCCCAGTCGTGCGCAGAGCTTTCCCTTCGCAGAGATGCAAGTGTCGCGGTCTCAGCAGAGGTTGTCGTGGTCTCAGCAGAGCTTTCCCGGTCGTGCGCAAGACGTGTCCGCTTCTAAACAGGACGTGTCGCGGTCTAAACAGAGGTTGTCCGGTCATGAACAGAGCTTTCCCTTCTCATGGCTGCGAGGGTTGCGCTCTAAACCGGGGTGGTCGCGGCGTCCGCAGCGGGTGTCATGGCGCGGGCGGAGGTTGTCGCCGACCCGAACGCGGTGGTTGCGCTGGAGGAAACCGCCAACCGCGCGTGGACCGGCTGGATCGCGTTCATCGCCAGCGGTGGTTGAGCCTCACAACCAGTGACGCAGCCGCTCCTGGTATTTGTTGTAGATGAAACCGAGTGTGAGCAGCACCAAGCCGAGCGCGAAGAAGCTGACGATGCGATAGAGCGTCTCCAGTTTCCACACGTCGATGACCACGACGCGCGCGACCGCTGCGCCGAGCACGCCGAGGCCAACCCAGCGATACATCCGTTCGCGCAACAACACGCCCGCCCCGATCAGGCCGAACGCAAACACGGACCAACTGGCCGTGAGGTAGAAGCAGCCGTTGAAACCGCGCTGGCTGATCCACTGCGAGAACAACAACCACAACGCCACCCCCGCTCCGGCCAAGGTCGCGTTGTGTCCGGCGCTCGGCACCGCAAACCGCTCTGACTGACGCCGGGCCCATTGTTGCTCGATCATCCACGCGAGCACGGCGAGGAAGTTCGGCGCATACACCGCTTTGCCATTCAGCAAGGCGCTCGCGAGGCAGACGAGCGCGCAGACGTTCAACACGGCGGTGAAGACGAGGAAGTCGCGGCTTTGGCGCCAGCCCGTAATCGCGAAGGCCGCCACACCGACCGCCGTGTAACTCCACGCCAGTTCCGGCTCGGGCACGTAACGGAAGAGGCCCCACACCACGAGCGCCATCGTCACGCGGCCATACCACAACGCCGCCTGCGCGATGCCACGCGCGGCGGGAATTTCAGGCCGCGATTTCGCCCACGTCCAACCGCCCAGTGCGAGCAGCGTCAACGCCGCCAATGGCGCCAGCGCATACAACCACGGCAACGCCTCAGTGCCGGCATGCCACACGAAGCAGAATGCGGCGATCGCGGTGAACACTTGCGCGACCAGCGCCAGCAACCAGTTGCGCGTCGCGGCGCCATAACCGGTCACCGCCACCGCCAGCGCGCTCATCGCCAGCACCCATTGCATCGCGTCGAGTTGCGGTTCGAGCCATTGCGTGGTCACGCCGACCATGATGAGCGCCGGGATGAATTGCCCCGCGACGCGGAGATTCCGTGGCGACTCGATGACCGATTGCTTCTGCCACCAGTGGACGAGCGCGAGCGCCGCGCCGACGAGTGTGGCGAAGATCCACCACGGCTCGTGCCGTTCGGGCATGGTTTGATTCGCGATGAATTGCATCGCCGCGAACGGGAGGAACAACTGGCCGAGCAAGCTGAGTTCGCGCAGTCGCGTCAGGTGGACGGACGCAACCAACACGAGCGTCGCGAGCGCATACGCTGCGGGGTTGTGGACTTCGAGGACGTTCTGCCAGAGCGCAAAGCCCCACACCAGCAACGCGAGCACGCTGAAGTAAGTCGGCGTCGAACGCATCAGCTTGGGCGTGTGGCGCTGCTCGCGCCAGTGCGCCCAGAAGGCATTGAACGCCAGCAAGCCGCCCACGCCCGCGCCGAGCCACGCGCCCGAAAGGTCGTTGCGGTCGATGCCGTCAAAGGCCCAGAGCGTGGCCATCGCGGCGGAGAGACACGCGCCCGTGCGCATGACGATGTTCTGGCGGAACGTGCCGGTCATCCAGAGCACGACGCTTTCGAGCGCGAGCAGGAGGGCGAGTTGCATGCCGCTGAACTTCGCGATGATGCCGACGGTGACGAGCAACAAGCCTTGCGTGAGATAGGTGTTCGCCGCGAGCGGTTCGTCGCGCAGGCGGAACTTCGCCAAAGCCGCGAGGCCGAGCAGCACGGCGCCGGTGATGAGATTGAACTTCCAGAAACCGCCGCTGCGCACCTGGAACATCGTCAGCAGGAACATCACGTAGAACGCGGCGTTGTTCAGCGTGAGGAACGAGGCGCGGTTCACGCCCGCGAACTCCTTGTGCCGCGACAGGAATACTGCCGCCGTGAACACCGCCCAATACGCCGCGAGGAAATACACGCCGGTCCAGAGCCCGTCATTGACGCCCGCCCAATGCCAGCCTTCGCCCGAGAAGAAGCGCCAGAAACCGTAGCTCGCATAAGTCGCCACGAGGCTCGCGAAGGAGAGCTTCGCCCAGCGATTGCGCACGAGGAAGAACAGCGCCGCCGCCGTGAGCACGAGATTCGAGTAGAGCGTGAAGTGCCCCACGCGCGTCATCACCGACGAATAATACGCCAGCCCGACCGCGAACAACGCGAACACCTCAGACTTCTTGCGATCCGCCGTCCACGCCATCACCGCCGCCCAGCCGAGCAGCAAGGCGCCATCAAGCACTTCGCTTTCGATGACACGCAAGTTCGCGAAGTGATGCGCCGCGTAGGTCGTGAAATAGACTGCCGCCATGCCACCCGCGAGCAACACCTGCGCAAAGTCGCGCAAGGATTCCTTCGCGGCCTTGCGTTGGAACCACACGCCGAACCCAAGCAACGCACCGCTGGCAACGTAGAGCATCGCAACCTTCCCCGCCGCGCCCATGTGGACGATGAAATTTTGATAGGCGTAAGTGCCGAAGAATACCAAGGCCGTCAGCATCGCCACGATGCCGATGCGCACGAGCCAGTAGGTGCCCAGCCGCATCTCGAACGATTCGGGCTTCTTCGTTTCCACCGGACGTGGCGGCGTCAAAGGCGGAATGAACGCCTGCGGCGGCAACGGCGGCGGGGTTACAGCGGGAGACTGGGTTGCAGTTTGAAGGTTGGAGGTTGCCAGTTCAGCAGCCGCGACGATTGGCTGTTCGATGTTTGCTGTGGGTTGTTGGACGATTGCGATTTCGGCTTTGATGCTTTCCACCTCTGCCAGCAGCGGCGGCACGGCTATCGGAACGCTGGCATCCGCCTTCGCGACAGTTGTGGAGACGATATCCGCCAACTTCTCGCCCGCCGCGATGCGTTTCTCCAGCGCGGCGATGTGGATGCCCAGCAGGTCCACCGCATGATGCAGTTGCGCCTGCCGTTCCTTCAGCCGCTCCAACTCGCCACGATGCTGCTCATTCATGGCGCTACCTTAAGAAAACCGCGCCCGCTGCGCGAATCGATAAACTT
>JBEGQI010000362.1:0-7443 GCA_041181065.1 Verrucomicrobiota bacterium
ACCCGCTCCGGATTGGTTGGTGCAGCAGTTCGAAAGCGTTACGAACCTGGGCATGTATGACATCAATTATCGCGGGCGCAACTACGACCGCATTCAACTCTTTGCCTGCCGTGGCAAGAAATGAATTCGTTGTCCGCGACTACGATCTCGCCACGACGCTGAACTGTGGTCAGGCATTTCGTTGGCGCCAGGTTGGTGAGGCTTGGGAAGGCGTCGTTCGTGGACGTTGGGTTCGGCTACGCCAGATCCATGCTTTTCAACCGTCGTGCAAGTCGACACTTGAGGCCACGACTGCCGCGCCAGTTGCAGACTGGCAGTGGCTTTCAGATTACCTCGGCTTGAACGAGGATCACGCGGCGCAACTGGCCACCTTTCCCGACGACGAGCCCATGCGGGTGGCTGTGGCGCATTGCCGGGGATTGCGGCTCTTGCGACAAGAGCCATGGGAATGTCTTGCCAGTTTTATCCTAAGCTCAACCAAGCAAATTGTGCAGATCCGCCAATGTGTCGAACTTTTATGTGAGCGATACGGCGAACCGGTTGTCGGTCCGCTTGAAACCAAGAGGCTGTTCAGATTTCCTGCCGCCGAACGGCTGTCACGATTGAGCGAAATGGAACTTCGCGAATGCAAGATGGGATTCCGAGCAAAGTATCTGCTTGATGCCGCGTGCCGGGTGAGCTGTGGCGAACTGAAACTGGATCTGCTGTCGAATCTCCCGTTGGATGAGGCGCGTGCCAGGTTGATGCAGGTTCATGGTGTTGGGCGAAAGATTGCCGATTGTGTCCTGCTCTTTTCGCTGGGTTTCGATGAAGCGTTCCCGATCGATGTATGGGTCGAACGTGCGCTCCGTGAGCTTTACTTTCCAAAGCGTCGGGTCAAACGCCTCCGCATCGAGCACTTTGCGGCGACCCACTTCGGTCCGCACGCAGGGCTTGCGCAGCAGTTCTTGTTTCACCACCGGCGCACACAACCAAGCACGGCAAATAATCACACAAGTTTGGTATCACATCTGCCGGTGCAGGGCTGCAAACTCGGCAGCGCCAGGCGGGAGGATCTGCTGCTAATGGCCAAACTTTCAGAACCGGAGTCAAAGCAATGACGATTGAAGTCACCTTCACCCCTGATGAATTTGAGTCGCTCCGGCACAACGATCTGACTGGGACGGCGTGCGTGGTCTTCGATGTGCTGCGGGCGACAAGCACCATCGTCACCGCGTTGGCGCGGGGAGCCGAATCGGTCTTGCCGGTGGGCACGATTGATGAGGCGGTCGCTGAGTGGCGGGCAGATCCCTCGGTCCTGCTCGCCGGTGAACGCCACGGTTTGCGCATCACGGCAGCCCAATCGGGCGGCCCCGACTTCGATCTCGGCAATTCCCCGCGCGAATACGCCGCAGCTCGTGTGCGCGGCCGCCGCATCGTCACGACCACGACCAATGGCACGCGCGCTTTTACGGCGGTTCGGCAGGCGCGCTTCGTGCTGGCCGGCTCGTTCCTGAATCTTACCGCCACTGCCCACCAACTGATGCGGCTGGGTTGCGCGCGAATCATTTTGGTTTGCGCCGGCACCGGTGAAGAGAGCGCCTTCGAAGATTGTCTCGGCGCCGGTGCTTTATGCCAGAAGCTGACCGAGTTGAATCCTGGGACAACCTTCGCCGAATCCGCCTCGCTGGCCGCGGGGATGTTCCGCGACTGTGAATCCGACCTTGAGGCGGCCATGTCCAAATCCACCAACGCGCAGCGGCTGCGTGCAGTTTCCGAACTGCGCGATGATGTGTCGTTTTGCCTGACGGAAAATATTTTTCCAATCGTAGTGATGTCGGATAAAAACGGTCTGCTCCGTCGCGTTGGTGCTGAACAGATTTGATTTCAATGAATCCACCCAATCTCGAAAATCCAGAACGCTTTGCTCAAGCGATCTCGCGTTTCGACGCGGAGAATTCGAAAGACCCGAAGTCCTACGGGATCGCTGGTGCCGCTGAACCGTATGAAGTTGCCTATGCACGCTGGCTGACGGACTGGGTGCTGCGCCTCAAGCCGGATGCCTCTGAACCATTGCGGCTGGCTGCGCGCTGCCAGCATCTCTGCCGCTGGGAGATCCCGCGCGACTCGTATCCGGCGACGCGAGCCGGTTATCTCAAGTGGCGGCAAGTGCTCAAGGAATTTCATGCCAGCAAGGCGGCTGAAATCTTACGTGAGGTCGGCTACGGTGAAGATGTCATCCGGCAGGTGTGCGACCTGAACCTCAAGAAGCATTTTCCCGCTGACGCCGATTGCCGCGTGCTCGAAGACGCGCTTTGTCTCGTGTTTCTCGAACGGCAATTCTCCGAGCTGGCGGCGAAAGCCACGGAAGAAAAGATGATCACTGCGCTGCAGAAATGCTGGGCGAAGATGACGCCTGCCGCGCACGCGGAGGCGTTGAAACTGGACTATTCCGCCGCCGAAAAGCAACTGCTTGAGCGGGCCTTGAAACCCTGAAGTCGTCAATGCACTCGCGTCCAAGGCATCACGACTTGCCGGTAGTCTCTTTCGCTTCGATTGAAACTCCTCGCCCGAAATCAATCCCCACCGTCGAGATTTGGCGTATCTTTTGATGCTGCTGCGTTTGTCTAAGGAGCAAGGTTTAGACGCGCCTTGGCGGCGGTCGCGGAATTTTCGCACTTTCACGCATGGTGCATTCCGTCTTAATCTCCGCGCCTTTATGAGCAAAACCGCATTCCTCTTCGCTGGTCAAGGCGCCCAAGCTGTCGGCATGGGCAAGGAACTCGTCGAAAAGTTTCCCGCCACGCGCCAGTGGTTCGACCGCGCCAATGCCGCGCTCGGCTACGACCTCGCGAGCATCTGCTTCAACGGTCCGGAAGCCGAGCTGACCAAGACCGAGAACGCGCAGCCGGGAATTTTTCTTGTGAGCTGGGTCGCGCTGGAATTGCTCAAGCAACAGGTGCCGAACGTGAAGGCGGATGCGACGGCGGGATTATCGCTCGGCGAATTCACGGCTTTGACGGCAGCGGGCGCGATGACTTTTGACGATTGCTTGAAGGTGTTACGCGTGCGCGGTCGTTCGATGCAGGAGGCCTGCGAAGCGACACGCGGCAGCATGGCGGCGATCATCGGACTCGACGAAGCGCCGACGCGTGAAGTCTGCTCGGAAGCCGGCGTGCAACTGGCGAATCTCAATTGTCCTGGACAACTCGTCATCTCCGGCGAACTGGAGAAGATCAATAAGGCGTGTGAACTCGCCAAGGCGAAGGGCGCGAAGCGTGCGTTGCCGTTGCCGGTCGCGGGCGCGTATCATTCGCCGCTGATGGCGAGCGCGCAACCAAAGTTGGCGGTGGCTTTGGACGCTGCGGCGTTCAGTGCGCCGGTCGTGCCGGTGATCTCCAACGTCACTGCGCAGCCGCACGGCGCGCCGACGGAGATCAAGTCGCGGCTCGTCGAGCAAGTCACGGCGTCGGTGCGCTGGGAGGAATCGATTCGGTGTTTGCTCGCGCAAGGATTTACGCGCTTCATTGAACTTGGGCCCGGCACGGCGTTGACCGGTTTCATGAAGCGCATCGACAAGACGGCGCAGGTTTTGAATGTCGCGGACGCCGCGAGTCTGGAGGCAACGGCCAAGGTGTTGAACGGCTGACTCGCAGATTGACAACTGACAACCGAACGCAGACAACTACTTCATCCTATGGCACAACTCGCCAATCAAATTGCAGTCGTCACGGGCGCTGGTCGCGGCATTGGTCGCGGCATCGCACTCAAGTTCGCCGCTGAAGGCGCAGACGTGGTGTGTGTTTCCCGCACGGCAGAGAATTCCGAGAAGGTCGCGAACGAAGTGCGTGCGCTCGGCCGCAAGGCGTGGGCGGTGGCGGTGGATGTGTCGGATTCCAACGCCGTAACCGCGGCGGCAAAACAGATTCTCACCGACGCAGGTCGCGTGGACATCTTGGTCAACAATGCCGGTGTCACGCGCGATGGTTTGTTGATGCGCATGAGCGATGCCGATTGGGACACGGTGCTTGATACGAATCTCAAGGGCGCGTTTAACTTCACCAAGGCGTTCTCCCGCGCGTTCCTCAAGCAGTCGAGCGGGCGCATCATCAACATCGCCTCCGTCATCGGGCTCATCGGCAATGCAGGGCAGGTGAACTATTCCGCGAGCAAGGCGGGCTTGATTGGGCTCACGATGGCGGTTGCACGCGAACTCGCGTCGCGCACTGTGACATGCAACGCGATTGCGCCCGGCTTCATCGAGACGGACATGACGGCGGAGTTGAACGAGGAGCAACGCGCTGAGTTGTTGAAGAAGATTCCGCTCGGGCTCCTTGGCTCGACGGATGACATCGCGTCAGCGGCACTTTACCTTGCCAGTCCGGCCGCACGATATGTCACAGGTCAGGTGTTGACGGTGGATGGCGGAATGGTGATGTGAGTCGGTCAGCCTGACTTCCGCAGCGCAAGAAAAGTTTGAAGCTTGGGCGTGGAAAATTTTTGAATCGGGGCTTGACGCTCCGTGAACCGTGGCTTAGACACACCGAAAACTAAACCGGAGTTTATCATGGCAGAAAAATCAATCGAACAACGCGTAAAGGACATCATCGTTGAACAACTCGGCGTCAATGCCGACCAGGTCACCCCCGAGGCCAAGTTCATCGAAGACTTGGGTGCTGACTCCCTCGACACGGTGGAGTTGGTCATGGCGCTCGAAGAAGAATTCGGCGCGGAAATCCCTGACGAGCAGGCTGAGAAGCTGCAGAGCGTCGGCGACGTCATCAAATACGTCGAAGAAATCCAAGCCAAGTAATTTACTGGCAATTTGGCGGGGCGGCTTGACACAAGAGTTAAGCTGCCCCGTTCTCTTTTATGGCGACCAATCCTTCCGAACGCAGAGTAGTGGTGACTGGCATGGGCGTCGTGACGCCCATCGGTCACAATGTTGCGGACTTCTGGGCGAACCTCATCGCCGGCCAATGCGGCATCGACACGATCACCGCGTTCGACACGACGAATTTCGACACGAAGATCGCCGGCGAGGTGCGGGATTTTAATCCTGCGCCGGCGTTTCCGTCGCCCAAGGAAGTGCGTCGCACGGATCGTTATTCCCAGTTCGGCATCTACGCTGCGTGGCAAGCCATCAAGGACTCCGGGCTCGATCTTGAGAAGATTGACCGGGACGCTGCGGGCGTGATGATCGGGTCAGGCATCGGCGGGTTGGCTACCACTTGTGAGCAGCACAAAATCTTGCTGGAGCGCGGCCCAGGTCGCATGTCGCCATTCACCATTCCGATGCTCATCAGCAACATGGCGTCGGGCTTGGTCTCAATGTATTGGGGCCTTCGTGGTCCGAACTACGCCACGTGTTCCGCGTGCGCGACCTCGACACACGCGCTCGGTGAAGCTTGGCGCACCATCAAGATGGGTGATGCGGATGTCATGGTCGCAGGTGGCGCGGAGGCGACGATCATTCCCATTGGTATCGGCGGGTTCTGCGCGATGAAGGCGATGAGCACCCGCAACAGCGAACCCAAACGTGCTTCGCGCCCGTTCGATAAAGAGCGTGACGGTTTTGTGATGGGCGAGGGCGCTGGCATCCTTGTGTTGGAGGAACTGAACCACGCGAAGGCTCGCGGAGCTCGCATTTACGGTGAGTTGGCCGGTTACGGCAACACCGCCGATGCGCATCATCTCACCGCGCCGTCACCGGGCGGCGAAGGTGCTGGTCGTTGCATGAAGATGGCCTTGCGTAACGCCGGCCTGAATCCAACGGATATTTCCTACATCAACTGTCACGGCACCTCGACGCCGCAGGGCGACATCGCCGAGACGCAGGCCATCAAGACGGTTTTCGGTGACCACGCGCGCAAGTTGGCCATCAGTTCCACGAAGGGTGCCACGGGCCACATGCTCGGGGCTGCGGGTGCTGTGGAGACGGTCGTTTGCGTCAAGGCCATCGAGACCAATATCGTTCCGCCGACGATCAACTACGAGAATCCCGATCCGGAATGCGATCTGGACTGCGTGCCGAATAAGGCGCGCGAGATGCAGGTGGACGCCATCGTGAACAACTCCTTCGGCTTCGGTGGGCACAACGCCACCATCGTTGCGAAGAAGTTCAAGGGTTGATCCGCGCCCGGAGGCGTGCGTTGGTGAACGGTTTGAAGTTTGTCATGCCGCACTCAAAAACCATTTACTTGGGCATCAAGGGCTCCGTCATCGCGATGGATGCCGCGACGGGGAATCAGCTCCGGGTCGTTCACCTGAAGGGGAGCGACTTCGTCAGTGTGGTGCTGGACGGCGAGAATCTTTACGCCACGACCTACGGCGAAATCTTCTGTCTTGATCCTCAGACTGGCGAGGGACGTTGGCACAACAAGCTGACCGGTTTCGGGCTCGGCCTGATTTCCATCGCGGGTGAGTGCATAGGCTCCGAAAATTCGCTTGTGTTGTCCGAAGAGAAGCGCCGCGTGGATGCGCGTAACTCCACCGACCACTATCAGGCATCGTCGAGTTAGCCTGCGCGCTCGAGCATGAACTTCCTCTCTCTCATCGAAGCCAAACGCGACGGGCTAAAACTAACGGCGGATGAGCTTAGACAGTTCATCGCGGTGTTGGCCGAACTTCCCGATTATCAAGTCGCATCGTTCCTGATGGCGGTTTTCTTCCGCGGCCTCGACACGGAGGAAACGGCTGCGCTGACATTGGGAATGCGCGATTCGGGGGACGTGCTCCGCTTCCCAAAGGATTCCCGACCGCTGGTGGACAAGCATTCGACCGGCGGTGTGGGCGATAAAGTTTCACTGCCGCTGGCGCCGTTGCTGGCATGCCTTGGCTTTCGCGTGCCGATGATTTCCGGTCGTGGGCTGGGCATCACAGGCGGGACGCTGGACAAGCTGGAAAGCATTCCAGGATTCAACACGGCGTTGTCCGCAGAACGAATTGTTGAACTTGTGCAGCAAGTCGGTTGCGTCATCTGTGGCCAGACCGAACGCATGGTCCCCGCTGACAAACGTCTCTATGCATTGCGCGATGTCACGGGCACGGTGCCGAGCATTCCGCTCATCACCGCTTCGATCCTTTCCAAGAAGCTCGCCGAGCGGCTGGATGCCTTGGTGCTCGACGTGAAGTTTGGGAGTGCCGCGTTCATGCAGACGCGTGATCAGGCACGGGCGCTCGCGCAAGCCATGGTCGCGTTGGGCAACCAGTGCGGCACCAACACGCGGGCCTTGCTCACGGATATGAGCACGCCACTGGGCCGCGCCGCCGGTAATTGGTTGGAAGTGAAAGAGTCGGTCGCCTGCCTCGATGGCAAAGGTCCGGACGATTTACGCCAGCTTGTCGTCGAATTTGCCGCAAGCCTGCTCGTGCAAACGGGCAGGGAGACGGACATCGCCGTGGCGCGTGAGCACGCTTCAACTTGCCTGTCCTCTGGCGCGCCGCGCCGGAAGTGGGACGAGA
>JBEGQI010000363.1:0-20416 GCA_041181065.1 Verrucomicrobiota bacterium
AAGGCGGCCCAGCTGGGCCGCCTTGAAGCTGGCCAAAGTGAGCTGGAAAAGTGTAACCCATAACCAAACATGTGTTACCCATGTTCTGAACCAGAAGTGTTACCGATGTTTTGACTGGGCCTGTCTTCGAGGGTGCTCGCACGTTCGTATTTCAACCTTGGCACTGCGGGATTCACTCGTTTTGAACTGCGCGGCAGGAAATAAACAGGCTGTCCCTTTAACGTTGGATTCAATTGTCAATCGTGCAGGCCTATCTTACCACCCTAGTCGGATTGTAGAGATTTTATTTTTCTCTCCCGCTTCAGAATGCGTTCAGGCAATTTGCCACAAATGAAACTGGACGACACCCAAAAGCAAAAAGTTGCTCAGTGGATACAAGAGGGCGCCAAGCTCTCTGATATTCAAAGCAGAATTCGAGCAGAATTTAAAACCTCGCTTACTTACATGGAGGTTCGATTTCTTGTCGATGACTTGAAGTTGGTTCCAAAGGATACACTAGTCACTGCCAGCCCCATAACCACCGACTTGAGAAACGCCCCCCCTGATGCAACAAAAGCCAAACCGATTGATTCCCCCCTTCGAACCGAAGGTGTTTCCATCCAAGTAGATCAAATAGCTCGCCCAGGAACGATTGTTAGCGGGCAAGTCACTTTCACTGACGGACAAATTGCAAATTGGTCACTGGACCAGATGGGGCGGCTGGGATTGGCACCGCAACAGCGCGGTTACAAGCCGTCGCAAAGTGATATTCAGGAATTTCAAACAGCCCTGCAATCGGAACTCACCAGGCTAGGATTCTAACAGCCAACAAAGTGTCATGCGCTAGCCACCATCGTCTTGCTCACACCCAGCGCATTCCGAATTTGCCGCAATGCCAGAAGCACGCTTCAAGTGAACCAATAAAAGGTTTACATCAGAAGGTGTCACCCCCGCTATTCGTGAGGCCTGACCGATACTATCTGGACGTAATTCAGCCAGCTTAATACGGGCCTCCGTTCTTAATCCAAGGACCGATGAATAGTCGAATTCGGTCGGTATTAATTTTGATTCAAAATTTGTAAATCTCTTTATATCAACATTTTGACGATCGATATAGCCAGCGTATTTCACTTCGGTCTCAATATAGTGAATAGCCTCGTCGCAGAGATTGGTGTTTTTGCTTGGTAAGTCTCGGTAGGAAATTTCAGGGCGTCTCAACAATTGCTCCAAGGTGTCACTTCCAACACGCGTTGACCTTAGACGGAGAATCTCACTCTTGATGCTTTCTTGTTTCTTCTCAAAATAGCTTTGCCTCTGTTTAGAAAGTAGACCAATTTTATAGCCTATCGGCGAGAGGCGCGCATCAGCATTGTCTTGGCGAAGCATTAAACGATACTCGGCTCTTGACGTAAACATTCGATAGGGCTCGTTTGCTCCCTTCGTTATCAAATCATCAATTAGAACCCCAATGTATGCCTGATCACGCCCAAGTGTAATTGGAGATTGGCCTTTAGCCGCTCTGGTTGCGTTAATCCCAGCAATTAAACCTTGTGCCGCGGCTTCCTCGTAACCGGATGTTCCGTTGATTTGACCTGCGAGATACAAATTGCGGCAGCATTTAACTTCAAGTGAGTGGCTCAATTGGGTCGGATATGCGAAGTCATATTCTACAGCATATGCAGGACGAATGATTTTGGCATTTTCGCACCCAACTACAGTCTTGATTAGCTCAATTTGTATTTCATATGGAAGAGATGTTGAAAAGCCATTAACATAGTATTCCTCGGTCGCAATTCCCTCGGGCTCCAAAAAGACTTGGTGCTTTTCTTTTTGTGCAAACTTTACAATCTTGTCTTCGATTGAAGGGCAGTAGCGGGGACCCACTCCCGTGATTTTCCCGGAATACAATGGAGATTTGTCGAGATTGGCCCTTATGAGGTCAGCAGTTGCACGCGTCGTGTGTGTCAAATGACATTTCATTTGACCTCTGGACTTTTCCAAAACAGAGCCCGTTGGAAATTCCAAAGAACCCAGTGCATTTGGTTGTTCCACATGGAACAATTCTTCTTTCCAGTGGGTAAAAAATGGTATTGGGCTATCCCCAAATTGTTCCTGAGTCTTTGAAAAGTCAATTGTGCGCTTGAGAAGCCTTGGAGGGGTGCCAGTTTTAAGCCTTCCAAGTTTCAATCCGACCTTACGAAGACTATCAGACAAGCCCAAAGCTGCCGACTCCCCAGCTCTACCGCCGCTGTTTTGCGAAGCGCCGATATGCATTAAACCTTTGAGAAAAGTTCCAGTCGTTAAGACTACCGTTGTGCCAAAATATCGAATTCCAAGACTTGTTTCTACCCCAAAAACACAACCATAGTTAGTGTGTAGGTTAACTGTCTGGCCTTGTTGAATGTCCAGATTCTCTTGTTGTTCACAAATCCATTTTAACCGAAATTGATACGCTTTTTTATCGCATTGGGCTCGAGGAGCCCAAACTGCTGGTCCCTTTTTCGTGTTCAACATGCGGAACTGGATTCCCGTCAGATCCGTGTTGAAACCCATTTCACCACCAAGCGCATCAATTTCACGAACCAAATGCCCCTTACCAAGACCACCTATGGCTGGGTTGCACGACATCTGACCAATTGTGTCGAGACTCATTGTGAGCATCAGCGTCTGAGCTCCTAATCGAGCTGCGGCTAGAGCAGCCTCAACGCCGGCATGACCAGCGCCAACAACAATTACGTCATACTTCTTGGGATATACAAACATTCAGCGAATAGTGAACCAACACTCTGTTGGACAAGTTGAAGGCAATTCCTTGACTCCAGATTCTCTATTGAAAGATAGGTGCTTACAAATTTTAAACACTCGCTCAACTTGGTTGGGTTGGCCCAATTTGGAAGCAATGTCAATTGCCGTATAAGAAGCGCCTTTGTGTTTATGGAGAAATTGGATGACCATCAACTGCAACTTTAGAATCGAGTCAGCCGCGAGTTTACCTGCCTGAACCCCAGGTTGGTGGTATGCATTGATATTTACAAGCACAGCGTAAATTCCAACAGCACGCTCAAAAAGCGCTATCAAAACTCCAACCTCGAAAGGGGTAACCCTATTTACCGTCAATGTAATAGACTTTCTTCCGCTCTCATAAATAGCTTCCCGCGTTCCAAGTAAAAACCCTTCTAGATAATCGCCAGAGGTGACATTAGGATCCACTTGAATGCCAGCACTCTCTCGATCAGAAAGAACCTCAACAAATAAAGCAAAGAAATTGTCTATTCCGTCTCGCAATTGCTGTATGTAGGAGTGCTGATCAGTTGCCCCCTTATTCCCAAAGACGGTCAAGCCCTGCCTCACCCGATTACCTTCAAGGTCATGCTCTTTTCCAAGGGACTCCATGATTAGCTGCTGAAGATATTTTGAAAAGAGCTCAAGGCGGTCCTTATAAGGCAAAACCACCAAGTTGTTCGAGCCACAACCACCACCGGCAAAATGCCACGCAAGTGCGAGCATTGCTGCAGGGTTACCCATTGTATATCTTGAGCGATTCACTTGATCGCATGCGGCAGCCCCAGCCAAGCATAAATCCAAATCAATGCCTTGTAGCGCAGCTGGCAAAAGACCAACAGCAGACAATTCACTCGTTCTACCACCAACCCAATCCCACATTGGAAATCGCGCAATCCATTTAGCAGCTTTTTTGTCTAGTTCGCTACCCCTCATCGTTATCGCTACAGCGTGTTCTTCAAACCTGAGGCCTCTCAATCGGTATGCATTTTCTGCTTCTAACATGCCATTCCGTGTCTCCTTAGTTCCGCCGGACTTTGAAATGACGATACTCAGCGTTCTGGAAAGACCGTCGCCTATTTCGTCAAAAACTCGATCCATGCCGTCAGGATCAGTGTTGTCCAAAAACAGTAGAGCCATTTTGTCCCTCTTAGGATGGCCAAGTGCATGAGCTACAAACTGAGGGCCTAAGGCTGAACCTCCGATACCGATAATCAGGAGATTTTCAAACTTGCCGCCGAGACCAGCAATTTTCCCACTGTGCACAGCTGCAGCAAAGTCTTTTATTGCCAAGCGCGTAGAATCAATTTCCTCCGAAATCTCCTTGGTGGGCGCAAGTTTAGGATTTCTCAACCAGTAGTGCCCAACCATGCGGTTCTCGTCTGGGTTTGCAATCGCACCTTTATCCAAGGCTTCCATCGCATCTAGGGCTCGCTGGACTGCTGGCTCCATCATTTGAATGAATTCCGGTGTAAAATCCATACGACAGAAGTCCGTGGCCAATCCGAGAGTTGGGTATTCGCGGTAGTATTCCGGGTAACGGTTCCAGATATCGGCGTTTGTCGTTCTCATAGCAAGAGCGCGGGGAGTCTGCCACGATGCAATCCCGGTGCAAACTGAAAGGGATTTATTGCTGCCTAGGAATTATTTCATCCGCTCGGAACCGGAAAAGGTCAGAAGCCAACCCAAAGAATGGACCTCAAGAAACCGGAAGCCGGACAATGATGGCCGTGCCGCGACGAGGGGCAGATTCAATCGATATAACCCCCCGATGTGCCTCAACGATACGCCCCACAATCGCCAAACCCAATCCTGTCCCCTTGCGTTTGGTGGTTTTCAGCAACGACCTGAAAGCCCCCCGCTTCGCCTCAGCCGACATCCCGCGACCTGTATCGCGAAACTCTACTTCCACCCACGCATCCGCCGCCAAATCTCCACCTTTTGCGGAGCGCGTTTGAATTGTCAGTGTGCCGCCTTCAGGCATGGCTTCCACCGCATTGAGCGACAAATTCAGAAAAATCTGTTCCAGCTGGGTGGAGTCCGCCGCTACCAAAGGCAGATCGCCCTGTAGCTGTCGGACGCATTCCACACTGGCGTTCTTTAATTTGTGGCGCAGCAACAAATGCAACTCCTCGACCACCCGGTTTATATCGACCGGTGCAAACTGCGGCTCAGCCGTGCGCGAGAGCGCCAGCACCTGCTCCACGATTTTGTTCAGGTGGTCGATCTTCTCGCTGATAATACGAACATCGGTGGTTCGCGGATCCTTCGGCGGAAATTTTAAATCCAGCGAGTGATACAACATCTTGATCACTGTGAGTGGATTGCGGATTTCGTGCGCCACCTCTGCTGCCAGCAAGCCAAGCGCCGACAGCTTTTCGTTCTGGCGCAATTGTTCCTCCACATCCACAACCCGCTCGTAAAGTCGCGCCTTCTCGATCGCAATCGCCGACAGCTCGGCGAACATCGACAACGTTCGGATCTCCTCGTTCGAAAAACTGTGTGGGCATCCCTTGTAAACATTCAACGCCCCGATCGCCCGCCCGCCGAACAGCAGCGGCACACTCAGCAACGAAACCAGCCCTTCACGCCGAGCCACGTCCACGTTCTGATACTGGCCCGCCGACTGCACATTCTCCAATTGCAGCGGCTTGTGGCGCCGCACCACGACGCCCACAAAACTCTCCGCCACGCTCAACCGCGGCTTTTCTAGGTAAGCTTTGCCCGCGCCGTGGCTCGCCCGCACATCCAGCCACTCACGCGCCTCATCCAACAGCATCAACGAGCACATCTTCGCCCGCATCAGTTCGCACGCCTCCCGCGTAATCGCACTCAATGCATCATCGAGACTTAGCGCCGAATTGATCGCCCGACTCACCAACGTCAGTGATTCGAACAACAATGCCTTGTGCCGCAGCTGCTCAAACAGCCACGTGTTCCGGATCACTCCCGCCGCCAGACGGGCCAGCTCCTGCAATAATTCCTGATCCGCCTCCGAGAATGCGTCCGCGCAATCCGAGTCCACATTCACCACCCCACGCACCTCACCTTCGACCTCCAACGGCACCGCCAACTCCGACACGATGCCCGGGCTCACTGAGATATAACGTTTGTCCCCGGCAACGTTGCCCACGCGCGCTGGCTTACCCACACGCGCCACCCAACCGGTCACACCCTCGCCCACACGCAATCGCAGCGCTCCCGCTCCCGCTGGCAACCCAACGGACGCCTGAATCTCCAACATTCCTGTCGTCGGATTGATCAATGCCACCGAGCCGCTTGAAGCCCGCATCGCACGCACGGCCTCGTTTACGATCAGCTGCAACGCCGCCTCGGGTTCAAGCGTCGAATGAATTGTCTGACTGATCTGATACAACAACGCCAGCCGATCGTGTTGCGCTTGTAGTGATTTCAATGCGTCACTCATGACAACTCACCGCACACGGTAGATCAGCGTGACGCCCAGCGACGTGAAGACCAGGTTCGGTAACCAGCCCGCCAGCCACGGCGGCAACAAGCCTGCAGCCCCCATCGCCAGAGCTGTCAACGATAGCGCAAAGAAGGCGAAGAAAATAAAGATGCTTCCCGCCACCCCCATGAACACATTGCGCCGCCCCGTCATCGCGCCGAACGGCAACGCCAGCAGCACCACCACCAGACACGTCCAAGGCGCAGCCAAACGCCCATGCAATTTCGTGTAAATCCACCGCGCCTCACCCTGATTCAACGTTTGCCGCAGCCGCAAATAATCCAGCAGATCTGCGATCGGCACATCCGCCTGCCGCAGCCGGCGCCCGGACAAAGACAGCACCCCCGATACCTTCAAGTAGCTGCGCATCTCCTCCGGCGTCTCCGAGAACGACGCCTTGAACAGATAATTCGTCACCAGACTGCCCACCAAAAAAGCCCCCGCACCCGGACCACGCCGTCCTTCATCCACTTTGAAAAATCCCCAGCCGCCGTTCGTGGCCACCGCCCGCTCCGCGTGCGTCACCACCCGTGAATTATCCGGCAACGTCTCCGTCACCCACACCTGCCGCATCTCGCCCGCGTCCGGATAAAACAAATCCGCATTCCACATCCGCCGCGCGCGATCATTTGAGAAGCAGAAGCTCGACACCGCCTTCGCCCGCGCTCCATCCGCGCCCGGCGCATGCCGCGACAACAATTCGTCCGCCGCCGCCCCGGCCGCTGGTGCGACAAATTCATTGATGGCAAACAACGCCAAACTCAGCGCGAAACCGATCCCCAAATACGGCACGCCGATGCGCCACAAACTGATGCCTGCCGCGCGCATCGCGGTGATCTCATTATGCTTCGTGTGTTGCGTCAGCGCGTAAAGTTGGCCCAGCATCAACGACACCGGCAGCAGGAAAACCATCTTGGGCGGCAGCTGGAACAACGAATACTGCGCCACCTCCAACCCGCGCAACTTCGCCTTCTGCAAATCTGGGAGCTCGCTCACCAGTTCCGCCGCGCTCCAGAAAATCAAGAGCCCGCCGAGGCAGAACGCGAACGGCAGCAACATTTCCTTCAACAGATGGCGATCAAGCAGACGCATCGCGTGGCGAAGCTAACCCGCCGCCCCGGCCAGCCTCAAGCTTCGTTGCCCGATGCGCGAAACTATTTCTGATCTTACTGCCAAGTGTGCTTCGGATAATGCTCGCGCCAGAACCCGCCTGCCGGTCGCTCATTGGAATTCAGGACTGGGATGCGCGACGGAGAACACCAAGCAATCGTGCAAACAATTCAAACGCCAACGGATTTGCCGCAACGATGGAAATCATGCACGCAGATATCGGAGTGCGAAATCGTTTCCACCAGAACAATTGTGGAGCCACACAGGCCGGAATAGTAATCAACCAAAACGCCCACGCATAGGGACCAGAGATGCGGTTCCAAAATGCAAACCGCTGGAACGGATCGAAGAGGGCAGGAATCACTCTCACAGCCGAAACCAAAATCGAAAGGGCAACGACTGTCGCAAGCACGATGCAGGCACGGTCAAAAAACTTGATGAAATGGGTGGGAACTTCGCGGAGAAAAAAGCTGACGACACAAATCGCAAAGACACATAGCGCGACAACATAAGCCAAGCCATTCAGGACGGAACTGACCTTGAGGGAAAAGATGAGCTGTGACTCTGTCATAACTTCACCGCCACTCGTGCTTCGGATAGCGCCGCTGCAATTCCGATTTCAGCTTCGGATAATGCTCGCGCCAGAACCCGCCCAGGTCCTGCGTCACCTGCACCGGCTTGAAGCCCGGCGTCAGGATGTGCACCACCACCGGCACGCGACCCATGGCGATCTTCGGCGTCTGCAGGATGTCGTAGAGTTCCTGGATGCGCATCGATACGAACGGTGCGCGGCCTGGTTCGTAAGTGACTTTCGGCGTCTTGCCGTTCGACAGGTTCAGCCGCTCCGGCGCGTGCTTGTCCAGCAACTCGCGCTGCGCATGGCTCAACCAGCCTTGCACCACCGGCTTCACCGGCTTGTCCTTGATGTCTTTGTAGCCCACCGCGCCAAGACAGACCTGCTCCACGATGGAACGCCGGTCGTCCTCCGTGATCGGCGTGAGCATCAGCTCCGGGCAATGCTGCGCCAGCAACGCCAACCGCTGGATCCACTGGTCAACACCCTCATCCCACTCGGTCAGCTTCAAGCGACCCGCCATCACTTCATCGGTCAACAACCGCGCCGCCGCGTCCGCCGGGGGCGGGTCCACGCGCTTCGCGGACAACGCGAGCCCGCGGAATTTGATCAACTCCGCCGCCATCACGCGCTTCTGCGTCGCGTCGAACTGCGTGTGCAGATCGCGTTGCATGTCGTCGGGGAAAAATTCGTGCAGCCACTTTTCCTCGATGGCTGTGGCTTGGGATAGAATCGTATTAACTTCACCATCACGCCCGCCGACTTCGCGAATCTCCGCGACGACGAACAGTTGCGCCTTCTGCACTGTGCTTTCGCGCGCCAACACGCCGCGCCGTCCGTGAACGAGTTCGCAGCGCAACGTCCCTGAATCGAGTCGTCGGCCCACGCGATCGCTGAAGCCGATGAGCAGACATTTCTGCAATGCCTCGTCCGGCACTTCGCGCGGCGTGATATCCAGCTTCTCGCGCTTCGCGATATCGAGGAACTGCTGGAACAACGGCCCGACCTGTTTGGCCGTCACCATGTGGATGCCCATGCGTCGGCAGGCATCGATGCGGAATTCGTTCTTTGCCGCGTAATTCCACGCGCGCATCAGGATGAAGAAATCACTCGCCGCACGATCGCCCAACAAATCCTCGCGGTAGTTCGCCGTGTCGCGGTCCACATTGCGCAGCAGCAAGTCGCGCCCCTGCGTCAGCGCCGCGACGAGACACGCCTGTTGCACGCAGCCGAAATCCTGCGCCGCCAGCAGCATCCGCGCGTAACGCGGGTGCAGCGGGAACGCCAGCATCTTGCGGCCGATGGGCGTGATCTCGGTAATGGGACAGGCATCTTGCCTGTCCGGTTGGGCATTCAAAGTTAAGGACGTATCCGAGTTTGCAGCGCGCTCGCGAGTCTCACCGGACAGGCTAGAAGCCTGTCCCACTGCGTGCAACGCGCCCAAGTCCGTCAGCAATTCTTCCGCGTGCGCGAGCGCCTGTTCGTCCGGCGGCTCCAGCCAGCGGAACTTCCGGAGATCCTCCACGCCCGACGCCTTCAGCGTCAGCACCACTTCCGACAAATCGAGCCGCTTCACCTCCGGCAATTCCTGCGCCGCGCGATGTGCGTGTTCGTCTTGCGACCACAGCCGCAAGCACACGCCTGGCGCCGTGCGTCCGGCGCGGCCCGCGCGTTGGTCCGATGATGCGCGGCTGATCTTCTCGATGAGCAGCGTATTGATGCCGCGTTGCGAATCGTAACGCGACATGCGCGCCAGCCCGCTATCAATCACGCACCGCACGCCATCGATCGTCAGCGACGTTTCCGCCACGTTCGTCGCGACCACGACCTTGCGCTGTTCGTAGCGTGACACGGCGGCGTCCTGATCGCGGGGCGGAAGTTCGCCATGCAACGGCAACAACACCCAGCCGCGCGATTCGTCGCAATTACGGATCGTCTGAATAGTCTGCGAAATCTCGAAGCCGCCCGGCATGAATACCAGCACATCGCCTTGCCCGCCCGATTGCACGAAATGGATGAACGCATCCGCCGCCTGCTCCCACACCGGCCGTTTGTCCGCGTAGCTCGGCGAGTCCGCGTATTGGATATCCACCGGAAACGTGCGGCCCTCCGATTGGATGACGGAGCAGAGGTTTGTAGTTCCGGCTTTAGCCGGTTCCCTGCCCGACTCACCGTGTTCGCCCGACCGGCTAAAGCCGGGACTACGAGCGCTCATATACTTCACCAACGCCTCCGCATCCAGTGTGGCGCTCATCACGATGATCAACAGGTCCGGCCGCGCGGTTTCCTGCAAATCCAGCGCCTGCGCGAGCGTGATGTCACCGTAAAGATGCCGCTCGTGGAATTCATCGAACACCAGTGCCGACACGCCGCGCAACGTGCGGTCGTTCACCATCTGCCGCAGCAACACGCCCTCCGTCACGAAGCGGATGCGCGTCGCCTCGCTCGTTACATTCTCCAGCCGGATTTGATAACCCACCTCGCTACCGAGTTCGGCCTTCCGCTCCGACGCCACGCGCGCCGCCAACATGCGCGTCGCGAGCCGGCGCGGTTGCAGCACCACGACCTGACCGGCACCGAGCAAGCCGTGGTCGAGCAACATCTGCGGCACCTGCGTGGATTTGCCGGAGCCGGTGGGCGCGGAAATGATGAGCCGCCGCTGCGTGCGCAACCGCGCAACCAGTTCCTGCTCGATCTCGTAAATGGGAAGGCGTTCAGCCATGAGTGTAAAAGTTTAACTGCGGAACACGCGAAAGACACGAAAACGAATCACGAAGCTTCAATGGCCAGCCAAGCCCAAGTCGCTTGCACACCTCCGGGGACACGATGTTGCACGTCATACTCCCGCAACGCATGCCGCAAGCGCCCCGGTCCGACGCGCACGCGGCCCGTCACACCGGTGCGATGAAAGCCGCGCACCATTTCGAGCGCCGAACTGCACACGGCCTGATGCGTCCAACTTTGTGAGCGGGTGACGCGCAAGCCGGCGCGCTCAAAAATCTTGAGCCACTCCGCTTCGTCGCGCCACGGCACCGGACTTTCCGGCACCAGCGCGCGCCACTCCTTCAGGCATGGTTCGCACGGCACCGCGTGCACCATGCGTCCGCCGGGCATGAGAAATGTTTTCCAAGTGGCGAGCATCGCGGAGGGGTCATTCGCCCAGTGCAACAGGCCTGAGGAAACTTGCAATCCGGCAACGGGCAGCGGTTCACTGAAAGCGTCGAGCACCGACCAGTGCGCGAGCGGAACGAACTGACTGCCGCGTTCAATCATCGCCGGTGACGCGTCGGTGGCGAGAACGAAGGATCCCTTCAGCGCTTGTGTCAAAGCTCCGGTGCCGGCCCCGAGTTCGAGAATGTTCTCCGTCGATTTCGCGCCGATGAAATGCGCCACGCGCTCCGCGAAGAACCGTTGGGGTCCCGCGTGCTCGTCGTAGGTGTGGGCGCAGACATCAAAGCGCATCGCTCAAGCTTGGCTGGCCCGGAGCAAATCTGCAATCGCATGTCCCGCGTCGCGCACGCGCACGCAGCCCGGCAGCGAAACGCGCACCGATTCAGCATCCAGCAGCGCATCGTCATCGCCGATGAGCGCCTGCCAGTTCCGCGGCAAGCCGCGCGCGGCAAAAGCACACAGCGCGGGTGACGCATCTTCCGCGAGGCGGTCGAGGCCTTCGAGAAGATCAGAAGCCGGGTAAGGCAATTCGGTGGGCGGTGCTCCTAAGACTGCGCGTTGGTAAAAGTCCGCGAGTGCGGCGAGCGGCTCGCGTTGCAGCCAACGCCGAAGGAACTTTACCTGCGTGGCGCTGCATTTGCCGCCGAGTTTTGATTCGGACGGAAACGCCACGAACGGCGCGAGCAACAGCACCATCCCAGGAATCTCCACGCCACGCGAAGCCGCCTCCAGCAAACGCCACGCACCGAGTGACCAGGCGATGGTTAAATCCACGTCTTCGTGTAGCCGCCGACGTGAGGAGGCGGATTTGGTGTGGGTATCGAACCGCCTCGTTACCTCGGCGGCTACGGGCGCAAGGAACTCGTGCTTCGACTCGGGAAAATATTTTTCGGCCAGTGGGCGCAATGATTCGGGTGCCACGCCCCAGCCGCCAATCCATGTCACGCGCATGCCAGAGCATCCTTCAACGCGGCGGCGAACGCAACGCGCTGCGCATCCGTCAGACCGCGCCGCAGGGAGACGCGCAAGCGCGCGGTGCCGTCGGGAACCGTCGGCGGGCGGATGCACGACACGCGGAAGCCGCGTTCGAGCAAGGTGCGTTGAACTTTCACCGCGCGTTCGGCAGCGCCCAGTAACACGGGCACGATGGGCGAATCGCCTTCGGGAACTTTTGCGCCCGCGCTTTGCATTGCGGCACGCCAGGAACGGGAGAGCGCGTGCAGCTGCTCGCGCTCGGCGCCCATTTTGCGGATGTGCTTCAGCGCCGCGAGCGCGGCGGCGGCAGCAGGCGGCGCGAGGTAGGTCGAGTAAACGAACTCAGGGGCTTCGTTCAGCAGCCATTCGCGGAGCGTGCCGTCGCGGAAAAGTGTGTAGGCACCTTGCGACCCAAGCGCTTTGCCGAGCGTGCTGACGACCACATCGGGTTCGCTGGATGCGCCTTGAGCTTCGAGCGCGCCCGCGCCGCTTTCGCCGAACCAGCCGGTGGCGTGCGCTTCGTCGAGCACCCAGAAGAATTCATATTCCTCGCGCAATTGCGCCAGCGCCGCGAGATCGGGACAGTCGCCATCCATCGAGTAAACACTTTCAGTGACGACGAACACCGCGCCGTCGCGACCGGCCTCTTCGGCGAGCATCGCTTGCAACGCGTGGAGGTCGTTGTGTGGAAAGCGCCGCAGCCGCGCGCCGGAACGCACGATGCCCGCGACCATGCTGGCATGGATCAAGCGATCTGCGAGCACGACGTCGGCGCGTTTGGGCAACATGCCGAGCACGGCGGAGTTTGCGGCGAAACCGGAGTTCCAAACGAGCCCGTGCTGATAACCGTGCCAGCCGGCGAGCGTGCGTTCGAGTTCGGCGTGCAGTTCGGTGTAACCGGTGATGAGCGGCGACGCGCCGGCGGAGGCGCCCCATTTCACAGCGGCCGCGGCGGCGGCAGACATCACAGCGGGATCGCGGGAGAGGCCGAGGTAATCGTTGTCCGCAAGATTGAGCCAGCGCGGGTGGGCCGGGCGCGCTTCGAGCTGACGCAGCAAGCCGCCGGACTTGCGCTCGTTCAGCGCTTCGGCGGCGCGTTCAGAGATGCGCTCGGGTGAACTCATGTCCGGCAACTGTATCAGCCGGCGCGAAGCGGCTCCATCGGAAGCTTTGCGGATGCGGACAGGGGCGGGCGTTCCGACGCTTTCAAGTTTAAACAAACGGACAGGCGTGTATGCGAAACGCGTTCGCGTCGCCGAAGGCGCTTTCGCCCCAGAGCGACAGACCGCAATTGGCAAGGCCGGCACGGTTCGACTTGGCGATGGCGGGGTCGGGATTGGCGTGGGCGGCGTTGAGCCAGAGACCGGCGCTCAGGATTCCTTTGGTGTGGCAGTAACTCGCGATGAGCCGCGCTTGATTGATGGCACCCAGCCGGTCGTCCACCACGCAGACGACGTGATCCACGCGGAGCGCGCGGGCGAAGTCGGCCCAGTCGGAGCCGCAGGGATCGATGGGCACGGCGATGCCGCCGGCGGTTTCGAGCACGCGCCAGTCGCACTTGGGCAACGCGCGCACGGCGGCGACGAGTTTGGTGAGGGTGATTTCAACGCCCGCGTTCGCAGCGGCGGCGAGCGGGGCCATCGGTTTGGGCAGGGCGAATGGCGTGAACGGCTGCGCCCATGTTCCGGCGGCGAGCGGCGCATCGGCGGGACGGCCCGCGCCGCAACCGGATTCCACCGGCTTCACCACCTGCACGCGGCCTTGCTTTGAGAGCAGCCGCGCGATGAGGCCGGTCAAGTGCGTTTTGCCAATGCCTGTGTCCGTGCCGGTGATGAGGATGGAGCGCATTTTAACCACGGATGGACACAGATGAACACGGAGATCCGACTTCAATCAGGAGGGCTCTTCTCAAAATCCGAGCGATATCATCCAACTTGTTCGCCGTCATATAGTCTAACCTCAATCTTGTCTGTGCCGTTCTGGTCGCAAAACTCGAAGATACGTGGCATCTCTCGATACCAATCAACCGTCATGGCTCGCCTATGCACCTTCAAATATCCTGCGTCATCGGTTTGGATCTTACGCTCCTTGCGCAAGTCAATCACCTCGACGAATGGGAAGTGCCCAAGTGAGTCAGGCTTCAATGCTCTAAGCCGAAGTGTGCAATACCCCTTCGGAGTTGCCTTGATGGAGCCAACCATCCCGCGCACATGAAAGCCGCCTCCCATTCCGCCCCCGTGACGAACTCCTTTCTCACGTTCAAACTCAAACTGATACGAGTAAGAAAGCAACTCACGATCGCGAAGCAACGATTGCCATGCGGTCTCACACGACTGCCGGAATTGCGACGTGGGCAAGTATTGAAGAATGCCATGCGGCGGTTCCCGAAACATTCCACTCACCCAGGTGACTCCAAATGCCCGCCGAAGATGCACACCATCTGGGAATAGGTCTGGCTCATCGAGGACATGCCAACTGCGAGAATCGATCGAAACAAGAAGTTCTCCGGCTCGTCCTCGCAAACAAAAGTTGGGCTTGGTCACCGGCATAGAACGGCATGTCCTTAGAAGTGCGCCCTATTTGACCTCTCTCCATCCGTGTCCATCAGTGTTCATTCGTGGTTAAACTCAATGATGATCCCGGCACGCCCGGCCCCAGGTATCGCCAGCGGTTTCGGTGACTTCCACTGGTTCCAACGCCGCTTCGCCGCGATGGATTTTGCGGGCGTCGTCGGGATGCAGGTCGTGCAGGCCGAGGCGATGGAGCAACGCAAAGTCGTCATTCTTGTCGGGGTTTGGCGTGGTGAGAAGTTTGTCGCCGAGGAAAATCGAGTTCGCGCCGGCGAGGTAGCAGAGCGCCTGCATCTCGTCGCTCATCTCGGTGCGGCCGGCGGAAAGGCGGACCATCGCCTTCGGCATCAGGATGCGCGCGGTGGCAATGGTGCGGACAAATTCGAACGCGTCCACGAACTGCTGCTTCGCCAGCGGCGTGCCTTCGACGGCGATGAGCGCATTGATGGGCACGGAGTCGGGCTGCGGGTCCATGCTGGCGAGTTCGACGAGCATCTTGAGGCGGTCGTCCACGGATTCGCCCATGCCGAGGATGCCACCGGAGCAGACTTCGAGGCCGGCCTTGCGGACGTTCGCGAGCGTCTCAAGGCGTTCGTCGTAGGTGCGTGTGGTGATGATCTTGGAATAGAACTCGCGCGAGCTGTCGAGGTTGTGGTTGTAAACATCACAGCCGGCTTCCTTGAGTTTCTGCGCCTGCGGTTCGGTCAACATGCCGAGCGTGCAGCAGACTTCGAGGCCGAGGTCTTTCACGCCGGAGACGGTCTTCAACACGCTTTCGAACTGCGCGCCGTCGCGAACGCGGCTCCACGCGGCGCCCATGCAGAAGCGCGTCGCTCCGCCAGCCTTCGCCTTTTGCGCGTCGGTCAGGATGGCGCCGGTTTCCATCAACTGCTCGGCTTCGAGGCCGGTGTTGTTATGCGCCGACTGCGGGCAATACGCGCAATCCTCGGGGCACGCGCCGGTCTTGATGGACTTGAGCGTGCAAAGCTGGATGCCGGCGGGGTCCTGATGCCGGTGATGCGCCTGTTGCGCGCGGAAGATCAGCGTGGTGATCGGCAGCGAATAGATTTCGCGGACTTGGTCGAGTGTGTAGGACATGAACGTCGTTTTATTGTCGCGGCACGGCGGCGGATTCGAGACCGGGCAGAACCTCATCCAGCGCGGCGTGCAATGCGCGGGCAAGATGCCGCACCTCGTCGGGCGTGGCAACAATTGGCGGCACGATCAAAATGCTGTCGCCCAGCGGGCGGATGACCAGCCCATGCTTCCGGGCGGCGAGCGTGACCTGAAATCCGACGCGCAAATCCGCGGGCCAGCGGTGGCCGCGGTCGCGCGGGACGAGGTCAATGGCGCCAGTCAATCCGAGCTGCCGCACTTCGGCCACGTTCGGGTGATCCACGAAATGCGATTCCATTTCAACGCCGAGCGTGGCGATGGTTTCGGCGACGCGACCGGAAGCGAGGAGCGGACGCAGTTTTGCCAAGCTGGCGCGAGCGACGGCGCAGGCAAGCGGGTTGCCGGAAAAAGTATGGCCGTGATAAAAGGCGCGTTGCTGGCTGAATGTGCCGAGGAAGGCATCGTGGATGACCTCCCTCGTAAGCGTGGCCGCGAGCGGGACGTAGCCGCCAGACAAGCCTTTCGCGAGGCAGAGGAAGTCGGGGGTGACTTGGTCAAGTGAGCACGCCGTCAGCGCGCCGAGGCGGCCGAAGCCGGTAAAGACTTCATCAAGGATCAGATGCACGCCTGCATGGCGGCAGCGTTCGGCGACGGCGGCGACGAAGCCGGGCGGTTGTTGCACCATGCCGGCGGCACCTTGAACGCGCGGCTCCAAGATGACGCAGGCCGTGCGGTCTGCTTCGGAGGCGAGCAAGGCATCGAGAGCAGCAAGCGAATGTGAGGCGTCGGAGCGAACAACTTTGCCCGCACATTCCACATGAATCGGCGCAGGGATGTGCTTCGTGGGAAACAGCCACGGCGCAAAGCGTTCGTGGAAGCCGCCGCTGTCGCCAACGGCCATGGTGCCAAACGTGTCACCGTGATAGGCCCCGGTGAGTCCAATGACGCCGCGCTTCTCGGGTTTGCCGGTGAGCTGCCAGTATTGGAACGAAAGCTTGAGCGCGATCTCGACTGCGTTTGAGCCGTTGTCGCTGAAGAAACAGCGGCTGAGCTGACCGTTGGTGAGCGTGGCGAGTTCCTCGGCAAGTGCGGCGGCTTGAGGATGATTGATGCCGAGGAGCGTCGTATGCGCGACTTGGTCGAGTTGTGCCCGGAGCGCGGCGTCGAGGTCGGCGTCGCCGTGGCCGTGGACGTTCGTCCAGAGCGACGCGGTGCCGTCGAAGTAGCGGTTGCCCTCAGCATCAATCAACCAGCAACCCTTGGCGCGCGCGATATGCAAGCGCGGGTTGTCCAGATACTCGCGCATCTGCGTGAACGGATGCCACGAATGCCGCAAATCCGCCGCATCTGTGGCGGCGTTGGCGGCAGGTTGTTGCGCGGGATTTATCATGCGCGGGCGGAGGTTAGCGTTTGAACGCGGGCACGCCAATGCAGAGAACGGTTTCAGCGGGAAAAGTTTTAGGGAAGGATGGGGTGGCCGACGGGATTCGAACCCGCAACAACAAGCTCCACAAGCTTGGACTCTACCATTGAGCTACGACCACCAACCGACGGCTAGACTAGTTTTTGCGGCGGGAACCGTCAAGGCCGGGCATGGCTTGGGGTAGCTGACGCGCTGAGCATGGCCAGATGGGGCAATCGGCCAAAGGGCGTAAGTGCCTGTCTGGTGGAGTCCGTGGGATTGTTTGACCTGTTTCTACGGCTAACCTAGACTCCGCGTCCATTTATGAAAATCTTGGTCTGCGACCCGATTTCACCCAAAGGCATTGCCCTGCTCAAGGCCCGTCCGGAATTCAATGTCGTCGTGCTGCCCAAGCCGCCCACTGAGGCGGAACTGCTCCCGTTGCTGACGGATGCGGTGGCGCTGGTGGTCCGTTCCGAAACGAAGGTCAAAGGCAAGGTCATCGAAGCCGCCAAACAATTGCGCGTGGTTGGCCGCGCCGGGGTCGGCGTGGACAACGTGGATATCGAAGCCGCCACCAAGCAGGGCGTGGTGGTGATGAACACCCCCGGCGGTAACACGATCACCACGGCGGAATTGAGTTTCACCATGTTACTCTCGCTGGCACGTCGGGTGCCACAGGCGCATGCGACCATGGTTGCTGGCAAGTGGGACCGCAAGGAGCTCGGCAAGCACGGCGTGGAATTGCACGGCAAGACGCTGGGCGTGCTCGGCATGGGCCGCATCGGCACGGAAGTCGCCAAGCGCGCGATCGCTTTCGGTATGAAGGTTGTGGCGTATGACCCGTATCTCACCGAGGACCGCGCCCGCGCCATCGGCGCTGAATACGCTGGCGATCTGGATGCCGTTTATCGTGTGGCGGATTTCATCACCGTCCACATGCCGGTGACGAAGGAAACGAAGGAGATGTTGAATGCGGCGGCGTTCGCGAAGATGAAGCCAGGGGTGCGCATCGTGAATTGCGCGCGCGGCGAGATCATCCACGAATCCGACCTCATCGCGGCGCTCGAATCGAACAAGGTGGCCGGGGCGGCGCTGGACGTGTTCGCCGTCGAACCTTTGCCCGCAGATCATCCGTATCGCAAGCAACCCAATCTCATCCTCACCCCGCACTTGGGCGCCAGCACTGAGGAAGCGCAGGAAAAGTGCGGCATCGAAGTCGCCGAGGTCATCGCCTCCTACCTGCTCACGGGCGAAGTCCGCAACGCGGTCAACCTGCCGTTTCTCGATGCAAAGACCTATGAGCAGGTGAAACCTTACCTCACGCTCGGTGAAAAACTTGGCCTGTTGATTGGCCAGCTTGCGCCGGCGGCGGTGGACCGGCTTTACATCACTTACGGTGGCAAGGCGCAGGAATTGCAGAACATCGATCCGGTCACGCGCGCCGTGCTGGTTGGCTTTTTGTCCCGCACGCCATCGATGGACATCAACAAAGTCAACGTCCGGAGCGTTGCAGCGAGCGTAGGCTTGACGGTTGAAGAGAAGCGCTCCAACGAACCAGTCACGTTCAACGAGTGGGTCCATGTGCAGGCATTCAATGGCAACGAAAAAGTCGCCTCAGCCGGCGGCACGTTCTTTGGTTCGCCGGACAATCCGCGCATCGTCCGCGTGCTGAGTCGTCCCACGGAGATCGTTCCCGTGGGCCATGTGCTATTGCTCACGAACAAGGACGTCCCGGGCATCGTTGGCCATCTCGGCACCTTGCTGGCGCGGCACAACGTCAACATCGCCAGCATGAGCCTGTCGCGCGACACCGCCGGCGGCCATGCGCTGACCGTGTTCAATCTCGACAGCGCCCCGCCCGCAGCATTGCTCAGCGAAATCGAGAAGGACCCGAACATTTCAAACGTCAAAGTAGTCAAACTCTGAACTGAATAATGAAGTCGATTATTAAAACAACCGTCGCCGTGGCTTCCGTGCTGGCCCTGACCAGTGCGGCGAGCATCGCAGCTGATTCCACCAACACCGCCGCCGAAGCGAAGCCCGCGCCAAAGCTCAGCGAACTCTTCCCGGATGAAGTCATCGCGCAGGGCAAGGGCGTGAAGGTGATGCGCTCCGCGGTGGATGAAGAGATGGCCAATATCAAAGCGTCCGCGGCGGCACGCGGGCAACCCATTCCGCCGCAGCGCCTCCAGATGATCGAGGCGCAAGTGCTGGACAACATCATTGGCCGGCAATTGCTTGCCAAGCGTGCCACGGATGCCGACAAGTCAGCTGGAACTGAAAGCGCCGGGAAGAAGCTCGAAGCGATCACCAAAAACACCGGCGGAGAAGAGGCACTGGCCCGGCAATTGAAAGTCGCGGGCATGACGCTGGAACAACTGAAAGCCAAGCTCGCCGAGGAGGAAACCGCCGAAGCGGTGCTCAATCGTGAACTCAAGTTCGAGGTCTCTGACGCCGACGTGAAGACATTTTATGACGAAAACCCGAATCAGTTTGAACAGCCCGAGCTGGTCCGCGCCGCGCATGTTCTCATCGGCACAAAGGACAAGGACGGCGGCGAGATGTCGGACGCGAAAAAGAAGGAGCAGCGCAAGCTGGCCGAGGACATCCTGAAACGCGCGAAGGCCGGCGAAGATTTCGCCAAGCTCGCGAAAGAATATTCCGACGACCCCGGCTCCAAGGACAAGGGCGGAGAATACACCTTCCCGCGCGGCCAGATGGTTCCGGATTTTGAAGCGGCGGCGTTCTCCCAAGACGCCGGCCAGATCAGCGACATCGTGCCCACCCAGTTCGGCTTCCACATCATCAAGACGATCGAAAAGAAGCCGGCCAAAAAAATCACACTCGAAGAAGTTGCCGGCGACATCAAGCGGGCGTTGCGCCGCCAAGGCATCATGAAGCAGGTGCCGGACTTCATGGAACGCGTGGCCAAGGAAGCCGGCGTGGAGATTCTCGACAAAGATCTGAAGAAGCTCATCGAAGCCCAGCGGGCGGCGGAACAGGACGCCATCAAACGCGCTGAAGCGCGGGCGGCCGAAGAAGCGAAGCCGGCGACCAAGAAGTAATTTGGCCCATCTTTTGACCGCGCAAGGCCCGGCTCACGCCGGGCCTTGTCTTTTGACAACCGTGTGGCTGCGCTTGCGTAGCCGGCCCGCATCACCTACTCTGCGCGGCTCGCTGCCGGGCGTTTTGGCGCGTCGCCAAAGGCCGCAGCGGATTGAACAAAGGCTCCTGTGAACGTCACCGTTGAAAATCTGGCCGCGTGC
>JBEGQI010000364.1:0-36862 GCA_041181065.1 Verrucomicrobiota bacterium
TGCTGGCGGTTCCAGACCAGCGTGGCGGTCACGGTGAACTGCACGTTGCTAAGGCCGTTGGTGACGGTGAAGTAGTAGTGATTGACCCGATCGTTGGAAACGGAACTCGACAGGGTGCCAAAATCCCAGCCGCTCAAGCTACTCACCGTGCCGGTCGCGCCGGTGGGGGGATGTGCGGTGCTGCTGGGCACGGCGACGGAGGCGATGTTCGTGTGCCGGCCCCTGGCGAGTTGCATGTAGGAGTTGAATACATTCAGCACTCCGGCGCCGTAACGTTTGTCGAGCGGGGAGGAGGGGGTGTTGGTCCAGTTGTTGAGTTTCACCGCGCCGTTCAGCAGCAGCGCTTTCAGGGTCCGCAGGTCCACGGCGGAGTTGGTGTCCGGCCCGCCGTCGCCGCGTAAGCCCGCCTGTCGCAACACGGCCGCGGCGCCGGCAACGTGCGGCGTTGAGTAACTCGTCGCGTCGCCTGGAGCAGTGATGTCGGGTTTGCAACGCCCGTTGTCAGCCGTGGGGCCGATGCTTGAGACGCCAAGGTAGGCGCCGACACCGATGCCGTTGTAGCAGGAGGCGGGGACGTTCACGTGGCCGTTGTAGTATTGGAACTCGGCGTTGCCCACGCCGGAAATGAATAGCGTCCCGTGCTTCGCCGCGTAGTTGTCGAACGTGGTGTCGTAGCTGATTTGCTCCGCCACCGTGATGTCGCCGAAGATGTAGCTCTGGTTGACGATGGGCGCGGGTATGGCGGGCTGGGTCGGGGCCAGGATGAATGTGTTCACGAAGTGGTTGGCTTCGTAGTTGTCCACAACGCTCACGTTCGTGGCCACCCCGTTGGGCTGGCCGAAGAAGTATTGCGCCACTAGATCTGCGTGTCCGGATTCATCACCAACGCTGTTTGGAAATATGGTCGCGGATCCGTGAATGGAATAGTAGTTGATCAGATTGCTGCGCTGGTTGACCAAGGAATGGGCGGGGTTCACTTCGAAGGCGTTGGTGTTGCCTAATTGCGGGCTCTCCACCTGCGCCACCCGTATTCCCGCACCGTCGAGATTGGTCGTTGCCGCGCGCAGCACCGGGACGCCGATGTAATCAAGCGTGGCGGCAGGGCTGGCGACTGTGATCAGCCCCAGCAATACGATGGACCTGAGCTGGAACAAACGGAGGCGGGACTTGAACAACTTCATGGGTGAACGAATGGGGTGCCTGCGTGACGCCACTTCTGTCGCACAATGTTGGGTAAAAGTAAATGCCCGCCTTGTTTCGAGGTTCACTAACGCGACGGCTGCCGCTACAGTGCGCTCGTGTCCGACACGCTGGTCGTCAATGAAATCTACCTGAGCTTGCAGGGCGAAAGCACTTTCGCCGGGCTGCCGTGCGTCTTCGTGCGCCTCACCGCCTGCAACCTCCGCTGCTCCTACTGCGACACGGCGTATGCGTTCACTGAGGGGAAGAAGCGTCCGCTGGCTGATGTTGTCACCGAGGTCCAGCGGCTGGCGGACAAATACAGTGCTTCAAGTGCCGCGAACGGCGCTCCGCGTTTGCCGCTCGTTGAACTGACCGGCGGCGAACCGTTGTTGCAACCCGCCGCGCTTACATTGATGCGTCAGCTATGCGATCTCGGGTTCACTGTGCTTGTAGAGACCAGTGGCGCGCTCGACATCTCCGGTGTGGATTCGCGCGTGCGGCGCATCATGGATTTGAAATGCCCGAGCAGCGGGGAAGTCGCGCGCAATCGGTTCGAGAACATCCCGCATCTCAAAGCCACCGATGAGATCAAGTTCGTCATCGGCACCGTGGAAGATTACGAATGGGCCAGACAGCAAATTGCCACGCACAAGCTCGAAGCCATCTGCCCGCTGCTCATGTCGTGGGTGCATCCGTTGCGACCCGAGCAACAGGACAAAGTGCTGAAGCCTGTGCCGGCGGGACTCACTCCCATCACGCGCCAGCAACTGGCCGAACGCATCATTGCTGACGCGCTGCCGGTGCGTTTCCAGGCGCAATTGCACAAGATCATCTGGGCGCCGGAACAAAGAGGAGTCTAGTGAGCAAAACCCGCGAAAATCTCGACCTGCTGCGCCGCTACGAATCGCGGAACGTCACGTTTCTCGACCCTGATGGCACGTGGCCCATCGTGTGGGACCGTGCCGAAGGCGTGCATGTTTGGGATGCGGAGGGCAAACAATACCTCGACCTCACGGCTGCGTTCGGTGTTGCCACCGCCGGTCACGCTAATCCCGCCGTGGTCGCTGCCGGTCAGAAACAGATGGCCAAGTTGCTCCACGCGATGGGTGACGTTCATCCGCACGGGCTCAAGGCGCAGCTCGCACAGAAGTTGAGTCAAATCACGTTCGAGCGTTGGACCCAAACCGCAAACGCCAGATCCCAGACCCCAGCCCCAATCACCGCCAAGGTGATCTTCTGCAACTCCGGCTTCGAAGCCGTCGAGGCCGCGCTCAAAACCGCCATGCTAACGGGCGGCAAATACGGTGTCATCGCCTTCAAGGGCGCGTATCACGGACTCGGCTACGGCACGTTGAACGCCACGCATCGCGAACATTTTCGCGGGCCGTTCGGCTTGCAATTGAAACAATTCGGCAACTGGGTGGACTTCCCGACGAAGGCATCCGACCTGCCGGTGGTTGAACTCCAGATCCGACGCTTTTTCGCGCGCGGCTGGGTTGGCGCAATCCTAGTCGAGCCCGTGCAGGCGCGTGGCGGCATCAACGTCCCGCCGCCCGGCTTCCTGCCGCTGCTGCGCAAACTCTGCGACGAATACAAAGCGTTGCTCGTGCTCGACGAGATTTACACGGGCTTCGGTCGCACGGGGAAGTGGTTCGCCTGCGAGCACAGCAACGTCGTGCCCGACCTCATCTGTCTCGGCAAAGCGCTGACTGGCGGCTTCCCGCTCTCGGCCTGCGTAGGCCGCGCCGACGTGATGGACGCCGCGTGGCCCGCGTCCGAAGGCGAGGCGATTCACACGAGCACGTTCCTTGGCCATCCCGTCGGCTGCGCGATGGCGCTGGCGCAAATTGGCGAAATTGAACGACTGCAACTGCTTGAACGCAGCGCGACGCTCGGCGCATCGCTTCTGTCACAGCTTGAATCAATCCACGTTCCGCACGCCACGCTCCGCGTTTCTTCGCGCGGCCTTGGCTTGATGGCCGGGCATGAACTGCGTCGCGCCGACAACGCGCCCGCCACCGCGGAAACCATCACCGCCATGAAGCGATTGCTCCAGCGCGGCTACATCGTCCTGCCCGAAGGCGAACACTCAAACATCATCAGCTTCACGCCGCCGCTGACGATCACCGAGGCGCAACTGGCTGAAACCGTGAAGGCGCTGGAAGAGGTTTTGAACGCATGAAGCTTCCCGAGATGCGCCAGATGTTGTCCGAGCGGGGGATTCAACTCACGAAATCCCTCGGGCAAAACTTTCTGCACGAGGAGAAAGTCATCGCGAAGATTGCCGCCGCAGGCGAACTCACGAAATCCGACAAGGTGCTGGAGGTCGGCCCCGGTCTCGGCCCGCTGACGGAATTGTTGCTCGCGCAAGCCGGGGAAGTGCTCGCTATCGAGATGGACGCGCGGCTCGTCGAAATTTTGCGGCTGCGCTTTCAAGCGCAAGGTAGCGCGGATGACCCCGCTTGTAGTCCCGGCTTTAGCCGGTCCCCAGCTGCGGGTGAAGACTCTGGACCGGCTAAAGCCGGAACTACAAACCTTCAACTCCTCCACGCCGATGCGTTGAAGTATCTCGAAACGACGCCGCGCGATTGGCGCGGGTGGAAGCTCGTTTCGAACATGCCTTACTCCGTGGCCTCACCCATTCTCGTCGAACTGGCGCTTGCCGAGCACGGGCCGGAGCGGATGGTCGCCACGCTGCAACTCGAAGTCGCCAAGCGGCTCAAAGCGCAGGCCAATGATGAAGATTACGGCCTGCTCACGTTGCTCGTGCAGTTGAACTACGAGCCGCGCGCAATGTTCCGCATCTCGGCGGGCTGCTTCTTCCCGCAGCCCAACGTGGATTCCGCATGCCTTACGCTCGTGCGCCGTTCGCAGCCATTGCTCACGCCCGCACAGACAAAGATTTTTGTGCGCATCGTGAAACAAGCCTTCAGCCAACGCCGCAAGATGATGGCAAAGCTCCTCCGCGCTGACTGGCCCGAGGAAAAACTCCTCCGCGCGATGGGCGAACTCAATCTCTCCCCGCAAATCCGCGCCGAGGCGGTGACATTGAAGCAGTTTGTGGAGTTGACCAAACAACTTTGCGCAAATGAAGCGGCGACTCGGTAGAGCGCCGCACCTATAAAATCAGTTGGCGGCGTTCTTCCGAGCCGCCGCTACGAAACGACATGACTGAAGACATCTTCGACATCGTCAATGAGCGTGATGAAGTGATCGGGCGCGAGCGACGGAGCGTGGTTCATGCGCGCGGGCTGCTGCATCGCGCGGTGCATATCCACGTGTTCAACGCGCGTGGCGAGCTATTTCTCCAGAAGCGCTCCAAGACCAAGGACCGCGAGCCGAGTCGTTGGGGCGCGGCGTGTTCCGGCCATGTGGACAGCGGCGAAGATTACGATACCGCCGCTGTGCGCGAGTTGGGCGAGGAACTCGGCTGGAAACCCACCGCACCATTGCAACGCATCCTGCGCCTCGAAGCCAGCCGCGAAACAGACCAGGAATTCGTCTGGGTCTATCGCTGCAATGGCGAAGGCCCTTTCACGTTGAACACGGATGAGGTCGAAACCGGCGGCTGGTTCACGCGGGAGCAGATCGAGCAGTGGATGGCGGAGCGTCCCGAAGATTTCACCACCGCGTTCGCCGCCATCTGGCGGACGCTGCGGGGTAAATTGTAGTAGCCGACGTGGGTTTGCTCCCTTCGGCTTACGCGAACACCGAATCCTTCGGGCGATCCACGAGATGCAGCAGGTTGCCCTCGCAATCCTTGAAGAACAACACGCGCCCACCGCCGGCGGCGGGCTTGATCGGGTCATTGAAGACTACACCGCGTGCTTCCAGTTCTTTCCGCGCTGCCTCGATGGAATCCACGCGCAACGCCAGATGGCGCCAGCCCGCGACGCCGTTGTCGCTCGTCTGCGGCACGGAACCCGTCGCCGCGTAAACCTCGAAGGTCGTCGTCGCGCCGGGCAGCTTGATGAAGAATGGCGGCTCCGCTCCGTTCGGCGCAAAGACCGTGGCGCCGAGCTTCGCCACATACCATTCGCGCAGAGCGTTGATGTCACGGGCGGGCAGGGCGATGTGTTCGAGGATGAAGTTCATGGCGGTGATTTAATGCGATTTCGCCTTCGGCAAAAGCTTTTAGTCAACCGCGCAGCGACCGCCGATACTCCATAGGCGAATAGCCGGTGGTCTGCCGGAACTGACGCGTGAAGGCGCTTTGGTCGGAGTAGCCGCATTGCTGCGCCACTGCGGCAACCGCCTTGTCGGTCTCGCGCAGCAGGCGAACCGCGTTGTCCATCCGGACCTTTTGCAGCAATTGTCCTGGCGTGATCTGGAAAATTTTTCGAACGCGCTGCTCGAATTGGTATTCGGAAAGCCCCGCCTGGCGTGCAAGGTCTTTCACCTTCAACGGCTCGTCGAAGTGCGATTGGATCTGGCGCAGGGCTTGCGCGACTTGGGTGTAGTCGTCGCTGCGTTCGTTCGCGGCCTGTAAATCGCGCGAGATGCCCGCGACCCCGACCACGTCGCCGGCGCGATCACGCAACGGCAGCTTGTTCGTCACGCACCAGCCGCGTCCGCCGGTCGGGAAGAAATGCAACTCCAGCTGGTTCAAGATTGCTTCGCCGCTACGCACGACGCGCTCATCCTGCGCGAGGTAATTGGCGCCAAGCGGTGCGGGAAAAACTTCATCGGCGCGACGCCCGAGCAGCTCGCGTTTGTCGCGCAAGCCGCACCGCTCCACCAGCGTTTGATTCACCACCATGTATTCGCCGCGACGGTTCTTGATGAAGAACACGACATCGGGCAATGCGTCGAACAAGCCTTCGCCGGTGAATGGTTCGGCGAGGCCGGCGAGCAGTTGGGTGGATGAATCGCCTAGTTTCATGCAGCGTTGTGCCGAAAACCTAGCGGGCCATCCGGTATCGGACAAGACATTGGCGGCGCGATGGAGCAGACTGGTCACATGAGCAGCGCAGCCAAAACGCGGGTGACGGTCATCGACTCCCACACGGGCGGCGAACCCACGCGTGTCGTCGTCGCGGGCGGGCCGGAACTTGGCCACGGCTCCTTGGCCGATCGGCGCGAACGCTTCCAGCGCGACTTCGACCGGTTCCGTTCTGCTGTGGTCAATGAGCCGCGCGGCTCGGACGTTGTCGTCGGCGCGTTGCTGGTCGAACCCGTGGACAAAACCTGCGCGGCGGGCGTCATCTTCTTCAACAACGTCGGCTACCTCAACATGTGTGGCCACGGAACCATCGGGCTCGTCGTCACGCTTGCGCACCTCGGTCGCATCCAGCCCGGCGTGCATCGTATCGAAACGCCCGTGGGCGTCGTGACTGCGACGCTGCATCCGAATGGCGAAGTCTCTGTGGCGAACGTCCCGAGCTGGCGCGCGAAGAAAGCGGTCACCGTCGATGTGCCCGGCATCGGGCCCGTGACGGGCGATGTGGCGTGGGGCGGCAATTGGTTTTTTCTCGTCGAGAAGCACGGGCTCGAACTCACGCTGGCGAACGTCGAGCGTCTGACGGATTTCACCTGGCGCGTGCGGCAGGCGGTGAATGCGCAGGGTTTCCCCGAAGTGGATCACGTTGAACTTTTTGGCCCGCCCGCAATGGCAGGCGCGCACTCGCGCAACTTCGTTCTTTGTCCTGGCAAAGCCTACGACCGCTCGCCGTGCGGCACGGGCACAAGCGCGAAGCTCGCGTGTCTCGCCGCCGACGGCAAACTCGCTGAGGGCGCCGAGTGGGTGCAGGAAAGCATCATCGGCAGCACGTTCAAAGGTTCGTTCCAGTGGCTTGATAAAGCCGCGGGCAAAGTCTCTCCCATTATCACGGGCACGGCGTTCGTGAACGCCGAGATCACTCAGGTGCTCGACGAGCGCGACCCGTTTTGCTGGGGCATCACCACATGAGCAAACGCGTTGTCATCATCGGCGGCGGCGTGATCGGGCTGTGCGCGGCCTACTACGCGGCGCGGCGCGGCTTCAAGGTCACCGTGCTGGAACGCAACGGCCCTGACCGCAACAGCTGTTCTTCCGGCAATGCGGGCATGATCGTGCCGAGCCACTTCGTGCCGCTCGCCGCGCCGGGCATGGTCGCGCTCGGTCTGAAGTGGATGTGGAACCCGGCGTCGCCGTTCTACATCAAGCCACGGCTCGACGGCGACTTGATCGGATGGGGGCTCAAGTTCTGGCGTGCGGCCAATCCGCAGCACGTTCAACGCTGCGCTCCGCTCCTGCGCGACCTCAGTTTCGCGAGCCGTAAATGCTTCGAAGAATTCGCGCGCACGCCCGGCGTGGATTTTGGACTCGTGCAACGCGGCCTGTTGATGCTCTGCAAAACGCAGCACGGGCTCGATGACGAAGCCAAGTTCGCTGCGCGGGCCAACGCGCTTGGCGTTCCAGCGCAAGTGCTCGACGCTAAACAAGCGGCTGCGCTCGATCCCGGTGCGCGCATGGACATCGCGGGCGCGGTGCTGTTTCCAAAAGATTGCCACATCACGCCGGACCGCTTCCTCGCGGCGATGGAAGCGGAATGCAAGAAGCTGGGCGTTGAATTCGTTTTCAACGCGACCATTTCGGGCTTCAAGCGCGCGGGTCAACGCATCGCTGCCGTCGAGACCTGCAAAGGAGATTTTGGTGGCGATGAAATCGTGCTCTGCGGCGGCGTGTGGACGGACAGTTTCGCGCGTGATCTCGGCTTGCGCCTGCCAATGCAAGCGGGCAAAGGCTACAGCCTCACGCTGGCCAAGCCGCGGCAATTGCCCCAGCTCTGTTCTATTCTTTCCGAGGCGCGTTGTGCGGTGACGCCGATGGGCGGCGCGTTGCGCGTCGGTGGCACAATGGAACTGGCCGGCATCAACGAGGACATCAATCCCGTCCGCGTGCGCGGCATCGTGGATTCGTTCTGCCGCTACTTCCCGGATTTCACGCCGGCGGACTTCGCGGGCATCCAGCCTTGGCCCGGGCTGCGGCCATGTTCGCCCGACGGCATGCCTTACGTTGGACGTGCGAAGAGCTTTGCGAATCTCTCCGTCGCCACCGGCCACGCCATGATGGGTTTGAGCCTCGGCCCTATCACGGGCAAGCTCATCGCGGAAATTTTATCCGGCGAAAAACCTGCGTGGGACATCAACCTGCTGGCGCCTGACCGTTACAACTGATTTTTATGAAGCAACCAACCATGAACTGGCGCGGCGTCCTGCCCGCCATGACGACCGCATTTCAACCCAACCTCGACGTGGACCACGCGTTCATCGCGAAGCACAGCCAATGGCTCGTGAAGAACGGCTGCACCGGCATCGTGGCGTTGGGCTCGCTGGGCGAGAGCGCGACACTCGCGTTCGGTGAAAAGGTGGAGATACTGCAGACGCTCGTTCGCGCGCTCGGACCGAAGACGCCGGTCGTCGCGGGCATCGCGGCGTTGAGCACGGAGGAAGCGGTCGATCTCGCGAAAGCCGCCGAGCAGGTGGGTTGCCGCGGCTTGATGGTGTTGCCGCCCTACGTGTATTCGAGCGACTGGCGCGAGATGAAGGCGCACGTCTCGGCGGTCATCCGCGCGACGAAGCTTTCGTGCATGCTCTACAACAACCCGATCTCCTACAAAACGGATTTCCTCCCGGCACAGATCGCCGAGCTCGCGAAGGAGCACAAGACCCTGCACGCGGTGAAGGAATCGAGCTCCGACGTGCGGCGCGTCACCGCCATCAAGGCGCTTTGCGGCGACCGCATCGAAATTCTCGTCGGTGTAGATGACGCCATCGTTGAAGGCGTGCGCGCCGGAGCGACGGGCTGGATCGCTGGCCTCGTGAACGCGTTCCCACGCGAGTCAGTGGCGCTTTATAACTACTCGATGCGTGGCCAGACGAAGAAGGCAGACGAACTCTACAAGTGGTTCCTGCCGTTGCTGCGCATGGACACGGTCAACAAGTTCGTGCAACTCATCAAGCTCGTGCAGCAGGAAGTTGGCATGGGCAACGAGCGCGTGCGCGGTCCGCGTCTCACGCTGGCTGGCGCCGAACGCAAAGCAGCGCTCGACACGTTGAAGGTCGCGCTGAAGAATCGCCCGAAAGTTTGATTCAATCACGGATGGAAACTGATGAACACGGATTCGGACCGGGCAATGGGGGCGTGGACTAAAGTCCGTATTCATCCGTAGTTGGGATTTATTGAAGCATGAAACTTGAAGGACTCTCGATCATCGGCCACGGTCGCGGTTCGCGCGGTGGTAAAATTTTTTCCGGCGTGAATCCCGTGACGGGCGAAGTGTTACCGGTGGAATTTCATTCCGCATCGTCCTCCGACGTGGAATCGGCGGCAAAGCTCGCTGGCCGCATGTCGGACATCTTCGCATCGTTTCCAGAGCAGAAGCGGGCGGCGAAACGGGCGACTTTGCTCAATCGCATCGCGGAACTGCTGGAGGCAAACGCAACGGCCATCGTGGAACGTGCAAATCTTGAAACGGCCCTGCCGCCTGCGCGGCTGCAAGGCGAACTGGCGCGGACGTGTTTCCAACTGCGCTTCTACGGTCAGGCGGCGGCGACCGGAATGTGCGTGGGCGCGCGGATTGACCACGGGGACCCAAACCGTAAGCCGCAACCAAAGCCGGATCTGCGCTCAATGATGCGACCGGTCGGGCCCGTGGTGGTGTTCGGCGCGAGCAATTTTCCGCTTGCCTACTCCGTTGCAGGCGGCGACACGGCTTCGGCACTGGCGGCGGGTTGCCCGGTGATCGTGAAAGTGCATCCGGCGCATCCGGGAACTTCAGAGCTGGTCGGGCTATTGATCCAACAAGCCGCACGCGAGTCGGGAGCGCAGCCGGGGATTTTCTCGCTGCTGTTTGACGCAGGCCATGAAGTGGGCACGGCGCTCGTGAAGCATCCAGCCGTGAAGGCCGTGGGCTTCACGGGTTCGCGGAGTGGCGGACGCGCGCTCATGGATCTTGCGGCGGCGCGGCGCGAACCGATTCCGGTTTATGCCGAGATGGGCAGCGTGAATCCTGTGTTCATACTCGGCTGCGCGCTGGAGGAACGCGCGGAAGAGTTCGCAGCTGGCCTGCATGCGTCGGTTACGCTGGGCGTTGGACAGTTTTGCACGAACCCGGGTCTCGTGTTCGTTGAAGATGGCGAAGGCGCGAAGAAGTTCATCGCGAAGCTGGAGAGTCTCATGGCCGCGACGGCACCAGGCACGATGTTGACGGCCGGTCTGTGCGCGGCGTATCGCGCGGGGGTCGAGGCGTTCACGAAGACTCATGGCGTGCGATGTGTCGGCGGCGCTGAAGCTCAGGGAGCTGCACAAGCCTCGGCAAGTTTGTTTGTGACGGATTCGGCAACGTATCGCGCGAATCACGGGTTGATGGGCGAAGTGTTCGGCCCGTCCACGCTGGTTGTGCTTTGCGCTTCGCCCGGCGAAATGATCGCGGCGGCGGAGTCGCTGGAGGGACAGTTGACCACGACGATTCACGCCTCGCCCGCGAAGCTGGACATGTCCTTCGATTGCTTGATCGAGATTCTCACTGAAAAGTCGGGGCGGGTTGTATTCAACGGCTTCCCCACGGGCGTCGAGGTCGCCCACGCGATGACGCATGGCGGCCCGTATCCGGCGACGTCGGATGGGCGTTCTACTTCGGTGGGCACTCGGGCCATCGAGCGTTTTCTGCGTCCAGTCAGCTACCAGAATTTTCCCGACGCGGCGTTGCCATTGGAATTGCAAGAGGCCAATCCGTTGCGCCTCACGCGGCTGGTGGACGGCAAACTTTGTCCAGCCGGCTGATTTACAGGCGGAGGAAAATCTTCCGTTGGTAAAGGAAGCGGGCGAAGCCGATGAACAAGAGCACGCCGACCACGCACACCACGACGTCGCCGAATCCCGTGGCGATGTGTGCGTTGAGGAAGAATTTCACGCTGCCGCCGCAGATGCGCGTGGCCAGTTTTTGAAAGCCGCCGCCGCCCATGAAGTTGCTGGCGAGATAGAGCGTGATCGGATTCATGCCGATCCAAAGGAACGGTCCGCACCAGCCTCGCCATTGCTTCACATCTACGATCCAGTAGAACGCGCCGAGCAACATCGCGCTGTAACCACCGGCGACGAGCACGTAGGAGGAGGTCCAAAGCTTTTTGATGACGGGGAATTGCGTGCCCCAGAGGAATCCGGTCGCCACGCTCAACGCACCAATGCCGAGCAACCAAATCGCCTTGTTCGTGTTGGGCACGGATTGGTGGCGGATGAACAACCCAGCGAAGATGCCGAATAAGCCGGTGGCAATCGCGGGGATCGTGCTGAGCAAGCCTTCCGGATCCCAGAAGATGTCATACTTGCGCGCGGGCAGATGTTCAAAGTCGAAGTGGTTAACGACGTTGTAGCCCATTTCGAATTTGCCGGTGACGAGGTTTGTCGTCTCCGAATACATCCGTTGAGTTGCGATCCAGACGGGGCTGTTGTTGGTTGCGGAAGGATTTACCGGCGAGGCGTTACCGGCGGCACGGAATTGGGCGGCGAGCTTGGTATCGCCCGCAGTTTCAGCAAGTGTCGCAAGATTGCTTTTCTCCAGCTTGATGTCGCGTATTGGGAGATAATTCAACATCGTCCAGTAGCCAATGAGAATGGCGGCAGCGAAGCCGATGAGCGCACGCGGATTGAACCAGATGAACAGCAGTCCGCCGAACAGATAGCAGAGCGCAATGCGGTTGAGCACGCCCATCAAACGCATGTCCGGCCAAGGATTGGTGAAGCCTTGTGAATAGATGATGCCGATGAGAAACAGCAGCACGCCGCGGAGGAGCACGCGCTTTGTCGCTGCCACGCGGCCTTCCTGGGCGATGATCTTCGTGAGCGAGAAGACGGTCGAGACGCCCATGATGAAGACGAACAGCGGAAAGATGAGGTCATAAAAGCGGAAGCCTTCCCACTCGGCGTGGTCGAGCTGGTCGGCAAGAAATCCGGTGATGCGCGAATGGCTGAGTCTGTTCAGCGCTCCTACGAAGGCATCAGCTCCCAAAATCCAGAACATGTCGAACCCACGCAGCACATCGAGGGACACGAGACGTTGGGTTTCCGGCATCGGCACAGCGGAGGGGGTCACAGTGGAACTCATGGCGCGCAACGTGGCGCGAAAGGGTGGGGGAGGTCAAGGATTCAGCGGCTGTGGCGCGGTTTGAATTCTTTGCTTCTCAAATTGCGTCAGGTGGCTTAGCACTATTTCCATCAACTCACCACCATGACCCGCAATCGCCTTTCATTCCTGACTTCCGCGCCCATGGCCGTTGGTTCTGCATTGACGCTGGGCAATAATGGAATTGGAGGAAAAGGCATTCGCGTGATCCGATTGAACTTCCTCCTTGCCACATTCATAGGAGCGGCAACTCTTTCCGCCATGGCCGCCTCACCTCTCGAAGAAGCTGTGCTTGACGCGGTGCGCGAGGCGCACTTTGAGCGAGTGCTTGATTTCGGCCCCGCGAATGAAGATCGCGACGTAGCACCAGGTTCCGCCAGACGCGTGGCGCATATGCCGAATGTGGACGTGGCCGTGATCCAGCTCGATGAGTTAGGGCGAGCAGTGGCCAGTGCGAATATCCTGTTGTCGCGCGATTATCCCGACGGCCTCATCGTGCCGGTAGATGTGAGCTCAGGTGCGGCCACAGTGCGGTTCCGCCGTTGGGACATCGAGCGCTGGAACGGCGGAACATTCAAGCCCGGCTCTGACGCACCGTTGACCAAGAAGGGCTGGACCGATCATCCGCCATTGACCGACGACGATGACATTGTGCCCGGTCGGACCAATGCGCCTTACCAGTTCATGGCGCCGTATCCCGCATCATTGTTCAAGCTGCTCGTGGCCTTCCACACCATGCGAATGGTGGATGCGGGCGACATCACGCTTGATTCGCAGTTCACCTACACCGCGCCCGAAAAGAAGGCTGAAACGCGCGCCATCCGTGACTGGATCGATCCGATGATCACGGTCTCGGACAACCATTGCACGCACGCGCTTCTTCAGATGCTTCACAAGCACGCACACATCGATGTATTGAACCGCGAGTTTCGCGAACTGGGGCTTGGCACGTTGCAAATCAACGGCACGCGCGCTTCGGACGGTTACGGCTGGCAGACCGACCGCATCCATATGACGGCGTTCGACACGGCGCGGCTACTGTGGCTCATCGACGGGCCCGCGGGTGAATTGTGGCGCACACCTGATGGCAAACCGGTGACGACAAAGTGGCTTTCCGATTCAGCGCGAACGTATTTGAAGAAAATTCTGTTGGAGCAGGGTCTGAATGAGGCTTTGTCCACGGCCAACCTCGTTGGTGTGCCCAATGTAAGGCCCGGAATTCCATCGCAGATCGCTCCGCGCTGGATCAATCCATCGAACGGCATTGTGATGGCCGATGGCATCAACTTTGGGGTGGACGTGCGCGCGAGCAATGCAAAGGCCGAGGTGACCTACGCACACAAATCGGGACTGACCTACAATTACGCTTCCGACGCCGGCATCGTGACCTCGCTGCCTGGCAAGCCGTTTCGCCGCTACGTGATCGCGTTCTTCAGTAATGCAGGCTACCGCTACACGGACGAGGTGTTTGCCAATCGCAAACGTGGCCCCTACGCCGATGCCATCAGCCCCATCAGCTACTCGCAGCGGATTCCGGAAATGGCGCTCAAGATCGACTGGGCAGTGACGAGGCTCTCCGCGAATCGTTGACCCTGTTTCCTATTCAGGAGCCGGCTTCGGACCGGGCGAAGGATTCTTCAAACGAAATTCAGCCGGCGTCTGCTTTGTCAGTCGTTTGAACACGTGGCAGAAATACGGTGTGTCGTTGTAGCCACAACGTGCCGCTACGTCGTCAAGCTTGAGGCTGTAGCTCTTCAGCAGATGTTTCGCGCGGTCGATGCGGACGTGCGTGAGGTAACCGCTGAAAGTCATGCGCCCATGCGTTTGAAAGAGGCGTGAAAGATGGTTCGGCGAGATATTGAACTGCCGCGCCACGGAGTCGCGGGTGATCTCGTATTGATAATGGCTTTGGAGAAAGGTCCGGATTTCTTCCAGAAGCTTGTGCGCCTGACTGGTTGGCTTGTCCACGGGCTGACGCAACAAGTTTTCCACGGATAGCACCAGCGCCCGGACGGCGGCTGTCATGGCGTCAGGTTCAACGCCCAGTTCTTGCATCGCATGGAGGGCTTCCAGCAAGTGTTGGACGGGGCCCGTCAGCGGGCGCGGGATGGCGTATTTCTTGGTGTCCACCTGCGGATAGGAGCGTTGGCGCGCCGTGACCAGACTGATGCTGAGTTGTGCTTTGCCGAACGACAGGCTGAGCAATTGGAGGCCCGGTTTCCATTCGGGCAGGTTCCAGCAGTTTGCCGCCGCAAAGAGTGCCGTGCCGGGGCGAAGCCGGACACGTTCAATCTGGCCGCCGCGTTCGATTTCATTCTCATAGATGCCGGACAGCGGGATTTCCAGGCGCGGGAAATTCACGACATGGCTGTAAGCCGGAGGGTTCAAATGGGAACCGCAAACGAACACCTCCCGTAGCGGGGGGTGTCGCAACTGGGCAGAGGGCCACCAGTCGGGTTGCACCGCGGATTCCATTCTTGGAATGTTACAATACTCCAATAAACGGGACATCTTTAATCTTTCTGGTTGTCGTAGAGCGCGGTTAATCTCTAGTATCAATTTGACAGGAGATATGGCACGCCAAGACCAAAGTTTCACGACCGCACCGCTGGACCCGTCTTTCCAGCCCGCCATGCTGTTCAACCGAAACTACCTTGCGGCAGCCCGCAACACCTGTCGCGCTGTCCCATTGGTGCTTGGCTTGGAGCGCGAGAACGGTCTCGTCTCGCGCCATGAAACCCTCGTGTTGCCTGATGCGGATGTCGTCACCACCCGCTATGTCGAAAGGTTGGTGAAGTTTCTCCTCTGGTCACGCGGTGGTGCGCGCCTGCACGTCGGCGGACCCAAACCGGTGAGCGAAGCCGTCCGGCGCATTTACGCGCCCCGTGGGGCGCGGAGCTTCGACTGGCAGATGATGACGCAGACCTACAACAGCCGGTTCCAAGTCATCCACACCTCGCCGGAGAAAGTGCCTGCCGAGAAGGAAATGGATTTGCCGGCGGGCAGTCATCGGCGCGGCTACCGCGTCGGCTTTGATTTGAGTTCGACGCGCTACAAGGTTTCCGCCGTCGCCAATGGCAAGGTTGCGTATCTTGAAGAAGCGGCGTGGGACCCCAAGCGCCAGGCCAATCCCGACTACCATTACCATCTCATCTCCGGCGCGCTGCATCGTGCCGCGTCGCATCTGAAGCGCGTGGACGCCATTGGTGTGAGTTCTACGGGCATCATCGTGGACAACCGCTTGTGTGTGACGTCGCTATTCCGTGCCGTGCCGCGCAAGCTGCTGCCGAAGGCGGGTGACATCTTTAAGCGGATTGAACGCGAATGGCAGGTGCCGGTCGTCGTGATGAACGACGGTGACGTTGCGACCCTTGCGGGCGCGCTGTCTCTCGGCAGCCGCGGCATGCTGTGAGTGGCGATGGATGTCAGCGAAGCGGCGGGTTACATGGATCGCGAAGGCCGCGTGCGGGGCTGGCTGAACGAACTCGCGTTCGTCCCGGTCGATTACAATCCCGAGGCGCCCGCCGATGCGTGGTCTGGGGACCGTGGCACGGGCATGATGTATTTCTCGCAGCAAGCGGTGAACAAACTCATGCCCGCCGCAGGCATCATTCTGCCGCGGCACCTGAGTCTGACCGAACGTGTGGCCGAAGTGCAGGAGATGGCTGACAAAGGCGATGTGCGGGCCACGAAAATTTTCGAGACCATCGGTGTGTATCTCGGCTACGCGGTCGCGCACTGGGCGGATTTCTATGACTTCGATGACGCGCTCATCCTTGGCCAGCTTGCGAGCGGCAAAGGCGGGCAAATCGCTGTTCGCAAGGCGCAATCGGTCTTGAAGCGCGACTTTCCCGAACTGGCAGGCAAGGTGCAATTGCGCACGCCCGATAGCAGCACCCGTCGTGTCGAACAGGCCGTGGCCGCCGCGAGCCTTCCTCCCCTGCGTCGATGAACCCACCAGTGCGCTGGCACTTGCGAACGGCTGTCGCACTCTTGGCAGCCTTTGTGGTGTTTGATGCGCTTGCGGACGCCAAGCTGGAAGTAGTCACCTTCAATAGCCGGGCCCTCGAAGGGAATCCGCTGCACGATCCCGCGAAACGTTCCGTGGCCGTGTTCATTCCGGCGCAAGCGACTAATGGTGCACGGCTGCCGATGGTTTATTACCTGCCGGGGTTTGGAAATTCCTCCGAACGCTTCATATCGAGTCCGGCAGCGTGGCAGAAATTTACCCAGACGCTCGCCGATGAAGTCGCGCCGATGTTGCTGGTCGTGGTGGATGGGCGCAATCGCTGGGGCGGCAGCCAGTATCTCAACTCGCCCGCGCAGGGCCGCTACGAGGATTACATCTGCGATGAAATCGTCGCGCAAGTCGAGGCAAAGCACCCCGCGCCGACGCAGGGCATGCGACGCATCATCGCGGGACACAGCAGCGGTGGATTCGGCGCGCTGCGACTCGCGATGGCCCGGACAAACCTTTTCGACGCCGTCGTGGCACTCAGCCCCGATTCGGCGTTCAACATCAGTCATCTCCCACCGGCAAAGGAGCCCGGCATTGCGGGCATGAAGCTCGCCGAAATCGAGCGCCTCGCCGGTCCCGGCGACGCGGCACCGAAGGATGGCGAATTGAACTACCATCTCGCGCTCTCCGCTGCGTATGCACCGCGCCTCGGCTCCACCAACGGTGCGTTCGAATGGCTTTACGATGCCGATGGAAAATTCCGCGACGAAGTCTGGCAGCGCTGGCTGGCCAACGACCCATTGACGCTCGTGGAGAAGAATCCACACGCGTTCGCTCGGCGGGTGGCTGTTTATCTGGAAGGCGCCGCGCAGGACCAGTTCTACGCCAACCTTGGCGCACGAAAGATCTTCGAAGTGGTGAATGCGAACCTTTCGCGCTGCGTCTTTTACGAACCGCCCGGCAAGCATTCCGACCGTGTGCCCGAACGGTTACAACGCGGCTTGGCCTGGGTTTTCAATAGTCCACTGAATGACATCAAACCAAAGGAATGACATGTGCAACTGGAAAGGGCTTGGCCTTCTGCTCCTGACGGTAACGGCTTTTACCGGCTGTCGCTCCACCCCGCCGGCGAAGCCAATCACCTTTGCCCCCGGCACGCACGAACCCCGCACCGGCGATGAGATTGTCGCCGCCGGCCAGTTCTTCCACACCGGCACGCCGGTCGTGCTATGGCTTGACCCGGGCGGCTACGACGCCTATCGCGTCGAGAAACGTTTCGGGCCCATCGAAGAATCCGACTGGAAGAGCAGCAGCGAGGCGACGAACAGCCACCTCACCACGCCGAACCGTTACAGCCTGCGCAAGAAAGGCCTGACGCCGGAGCAGATGGAGCAGGTGCGTGGCGGCGGTTGGGATCTCCCGCTCCTGCAAAGCGTCGTGGACCAGTTCGTGTTGCACTTCGACGTCGCGGGCGTGAGCCGCACCTGTTTCAAGGTCCTGCAAGACGGGCGCGACTTGAGTGTTCACTTCATGCTCGACCTCGATGGCACGATATATCAGACGCTCGACCTGAAGGAACGGGCCTGGCATGCGACGACTTCCAACGACCGATCCGTTGGTATTGAGATCGCGAACATGGGCGCTTATCCCGTCGGCGGGAAGAACCCGTTCAACCAGTGGTATCGCTCGACGAATGGCGAAACCATCATCACGCTCCCCGAGCGCCTCGGCGACGGCGGGATACGCACCACGCATTTCGTCGGTCGCCCGGCGCGACCTGAACCTGTGCGCGGCAATGTGCAGGGCGAGGACCTGGAGCAATACGACTTCACGCCTGAACAATATGCCGCGCTGACCAAGCTCACGGCCGCGTTGTGCAAAGTCTTCCCCAAAATCACCTGCCGCTACCCGACGGACGCCCAGGGCCGGTTGCTTACCCGCAAACTGCCCGACGACGAACTCAACACCTATCAAGGTGTGCTCGGACATTTTCACATCCAGAAGAACAAGACCGATCCCGGGCCGGCCTTGGATTGGGACAAGGTCGTGGGTGGTGCACGCGCGTTGCTCGAAGCGGCGGAGAAGCCGTTGCCGTTGTCCAAGCGGCGCGAATCCGTGGCTGGCCACAAGTGGTGAGGGCAGGGGACGCCGACAAAAAGCCCCGCACGAATTCACCGTGCGGGGTGGGAGGTCGCCGTTTCTTGATGATGATTCCTGTCATGCTTGCATCGGACGCTTTGGCGGGATGCCGAACAGGCAAGGCCAGATTAAATATGTGCTCCTATGAACATCACTAAATGCATCTTTTCATTTTGCGCCGGTCTCTTCCTTTGTATTGGCGGTTTAGTGCGGAGCCAGGGCTTCGTGAATTTAGATTTTGAAGATGCGGTGCTAGTTCACGACCCTAGTAACGCGTCGCTTGTTTATACAGCTTCCGCCATCCCCGGCTGGACGATCTACGGCAACTATCTAGGGCCAACATTAATGCTCTACGATGCCATAACACTCGGTTCGGCTGCGGTGAGTATCCATGATGGGGCAAGTTCCTCTCCTCCATTTCAGGGAAACTACGTGGTGCGTCTGCAACCCAACTCAGTAACTCATGCACCGGTCGCCATCGGCCAAACGGGTCAGATTCCACTCGGGGTTCAGATGGTAACATTCTACGGGGAAAGCTCGTTTGACTTTCTCAGCTTCGCTGGCAACCCGATCAGTCTTTCGGTGTTGGGCACGACGCCGAACTACACGATCTACAGTGGCAACATAGCGGCCTATGCCGGCCAGACGGGTGAACTATTACTACAAGGGGTTGGGCGGGTGGACAATTTCCAATTCACCGTGCCTGAGCCCAGCGCGCTCAGTTTATTCGGCTTGGGTGCGCTGGCAGTCTGGTGGAACTGCCTCAGGGCGCACAAAGGTTGAGTCACCCATGCTCAAGTGATTCTCAATGGTCCTCACTGTTCAGGTGCTCTCGGCGCGCGGTCAAAAGCCGTTGGATTTTAGCTAAAAGTAAAGGCGTCGGGCATCACTCCATGCGTCCGTTTGCCGCGATGGCTGACCTGACAGATCATGTCCGAAGACCGTGATGACGTAGGCAAACATTTTGCCGGCCTTGAACATGTCGAATACCGACTTCGTTGGACTGCCCGAAATATCAATGCCGATTTCCAGCATCGCCTCGACGACGACCGGATTCAGCTTGCCGGGTTCCATTCCTGCACTGTGTGCTTCAATTCATCCGGGCAGATTTGGTTAGAAACGCCTCGGCCATTTGGCTGTGGGCGCTATTATGGATGCAAACGAACAAGACACGTTTTTTCATGGCTCAATTTATTTGGGTTGGGTTAGAAAAATTGTTGCAGGCGTTCCGGGCCGGCTGGCTCTTCCGTCACCCAAGGCACCAGCGCCGTGCGCTTGGAAAGTTTCTCGACGACTTCGCGGATGTATTGAACTTCGCCGTGTCCGCGTGTTACGAGCAGCGGATCTTGTGATCCACTCCCGGCAAAGCTCTGGTTGATGACCCAGGCAAACGGTTCAATCTGTGCGCGGCGTAAGTCCACTTGCAGCATCGCCGCTTCGTGAACCGGCGTGGCTTCGGGCAGCGTGACGATCAACACGCGGGTATAGTTAGCATCACGCAAGCGCGGCAACAGCTCGCGCACTTCTTCCGGCATGTCGCTCGCCTTACGTGCGATCTCACGGTGATAGGATTCCGTGGCGTCCAGTAACAAAAGCGTGTGGCCGGTTGGCGCGGTGTCCAGCACCACAAACGCGTCTTTGCCACCAGCCACCGTGCGAGCAAACGCGCGGAAAACGGCAATTTCCTCTGTGCAGGGCGAACGCAAATCTTCTTCCAATAAGGCGCGGCCATTGGCATCGAGATTTTTTCCAGCCGTCGCCATCACCTGTTCGACGTAAGCTTTTGTCTCGGCGTGCGGATCAATTCGTCTGACCTGCATCCCCTTGATCTGGCCCGCTGCGGCCGCAATATGGGCGGCGGGATCGGTGGTGCTCAAATGGACTTCGAAACCACGCCTGGCTAGTTCTGAGGCGACGGCTGCCGCGATGGTGGTTTTACCCACGCCACCTTTGCCCATCGTCATCACCACGCCCCGACCAGATTTGGCAATGCGATCTACCAATTCAGTCAGTGATTCCGTGGCCGGTAAGACCACGCTGGCAACGCCATCCGGTTGGCTACTTGCGTGAAGATAGTTCGCGGTCACCAACGCCCGTAGCGCCGGGATGCCCACCAGATTTTGCGAACGCAACGGAACTTTAAATATTTGTATTTGCGTCAAAAACTTCTCCGCTGAAGTCAATGCATCCGTTCCCCGCTTTTGGAGAGCGACGGCGACCGGGTCTGGACCGGAGGCTTGAAACAGCCCATTCAAAACGAGCCGCTGGTTACGAACGCCGATAGCGGCTAGTTCATGACTGGTGCGTTCTGCTTCCGCTAGCGCGGCCTTTTGTGCCCGGCTCACCAGCACTAACGTCGTGCGCTTGCCATCTGCCAGTGAAGCCACGGCATGTTCGTAAATTCCGCGTTGCTGCTCCAAACCTGCAAGCGGACCGAGGCACGAATTACCCGTCGTGCTGCTCGCCAGAAATCCAGTCCAAGCGCCGGGCAGCGACAGCAAGCGTAGCGTGTGTCCTGTTGGTGCCGTATCAAAAATGACGTGGTCAAAGTCCGTCGTGGCTTCCGGTTGGCCGAGCAGTCGGGAAAATTCGTCAAAGGCCGCAATCTCCATCGTGCAAGCACCTGATAGCTGCTCTTCCATGCCCCGCAAAATGGTGTCCGGCAGTTTCCCCCGATACGGGCCAACCAGTTTTTCCCGGTAAGCTGCCGCCGCTGCCGCCGGGTCAATGTTCAACGCGGCCAGTCGCGGCACACTTGTAATGGCCGTGGGTGTGGAAGTCAGACTGACACCCAACACTTCATCCAGATTCGAGGCGGGGTCGGTGCTGACGAGCAAAACACGTTTGCCTTGATCTGCCAAGGCAATCGCCGAGGCGCACGCCAGCGATGTCTTGCCCACGCCGCCCTTACCCGTGAAAAACAGGAAGCGATTCGGTGCCTCCAGAAAGCGGGCAAACGATTGCTCGGAGGCAATGTCCATATATTTAGCAGCAGCCACCATCACCGCAGCAATCCGACTTTGCGGTAGCTGCCCGTGCTTTGACTTTTAGTTTGAACCAGCCAGCCAGTTCGGCGCGGTCGGGATAACGTCCCGTCGTCGCCACTTTGCCATTGAGCAAAATCACCGGCAACGCCGCTTCACCCCTTTCCGTCAGGGCAGTCTTCACCAACTCGTTTTCCACAAAGGCCGCCGGGTTCTGTGAAAGGTTGTGCCGCTGCACAATGACGTCCTGCGTTTTCAGCCAGTCGAGATCAGCGGCGAATTGCACCAGCTTGGTGTCAACTTCCGGCCCGCACACGCCGGTGGAGCAGCACATCGCGGGGTCATACACATGTAGAATTTGCGTGGAGAGTTTCATAGATTAAACGGCTTTCGCCTTCATCTGGTCACGGCGTCCATCAGCATACGCCTCAAAAACCATCTTGATCTGGTCGCGCACCTGGCGGAACACCGCCAGCTTTTCCTCGTCCGTGCCCGTCGCGTGAGCCGGGTCATAAAAGCCCCAATGATGCCGGTTCAATTGACCAGGATAAGCCGGACACGCTTGATCCGCGTTGCCGCAAACGGTGATGACCGTTTCCACTGGTTGGTTGAGAAACTCATTCATGGACTTGGAATGATGCCCGGAAATATCAATCCCGATCTCCTTCATCACTTGAATGCCCAGCGGATGCACATATCCAGCCGGTTTCGATCCGGCGCTTTGCACGTTGAGAAAATCACCCGCCGCCGCCCGCAGGAGGCCTTCGGCCAGATGACTGCGGCAGGAATTGCCGGTGCAGAGAATCAGAACAGTGGGTTTCACTTTGAGCATTGACGTTGACATAATTCAGCCGGGTCAATTTTGAGGATTTGCTTTAGCTTTTTGGTGTCGGCCTGAATGCGACCATTGTTTTCAATAGCCTTGTTCACCCAGGTAAAACTCGCCCGCACCGTGGCCGCAGCATCCTTGCCCGACAATCGGTAATAAACCCAGCGCTCTGCTTTGCGGGACGCCACCAGTCCGGCCTGATGCAGGATGGACAGGTGTTTGGAAATGGTGGATGGCGCGAGACCGAACAGTTCGGTGATCTGGCAGACGCATAATTCGCCATCGCGCAGGGCCATCAACATGCGCACGCGGGTTTCATCCGCCAGGGCTTTTGTGATGTTCATGAAATCCTTCATACATTTCGCCAATTGACGAAATAAACTCCGACACGCATCGCGCCGTGTCAAGTTGGAAGGACGGGCGGATAGACAACCCTCCGCTGGTTTTCAGGAGTCCATTTTTTCGGTAGTGTCTCCGTTTGCATTGTCCCACGAAGGGGCGAAGGCAGCGAAGTTGAGGCTGTTGGGGTATTCTTCGTCCCCTTCGCTCCTTCGCGGGACATTTGGCTCAGGTGATTTCAAGATGAGCATTGCCTCGTAATGTATCGGATTGTTCCCCCCATGGTGAGGATCGGAACACCAACTGCCCTGCACGGACGATTCACTGTCCTACACGGACCTCTAACTATGCGGATCCGCCCATTCACTGTCCTGCCGGGACCATTTACTGTCCAACTCGGAGCATCAACCATTCAACCCGGATCGTTCACTGTCCAACTTGGGCGGCTGATTGTCCTGATTGGACCTTTCACTGTCCTCCTCGGCGCATTCACGATCGAACTTGAGCCTTGGTTTATCCGTATCGGCCGGTTCACCATCCGTATCCGGCCTGCCATCATCCCACGAGTCGCTCGGGGCGCTTTGCTTGGTGTGTTCTCAAGGCGATTGGTCGGAATGAGGAGTCGTTGAGCTTGGTTGATGGTGGAGTTCCGTGGATGGCGACGCGTCGGGCGTTGTTGGCGGTTCACGGGGGCATGTTTTTCGACATGGATATGTCGTGGGTATTCCTGCCGTGGATGTTGCATTGCGTGGGGAAATAGTTTTTTGTTTGGCCATGCATTCCGCAACCGTCGCTGAACGCTTGGCCGTCTGTTCGTGGTCACTTCAACCCACGGACCCGCATGATCTGGTGGCGAAGTTGCAGGCGATCGGCCTCGCGCTGGTTCAGTTGAACCTGGAACCGTTGCGCGCATCGCCCACGGTCTGGGGCGACACGGGAAATTTATTGCGCAAGCATGGCATCACGGTCGTCTCCGGCATGTGCCTGTGCGTGGGGGAGGATTATTCCACGTTGGAAAGCATCCGGCGCACGGGAGGCGTCGCCCCGGACGCGACGTGGGCGGAGAACGTGGAGCACTTCAAAGCTTATACGGTGCTGGCGCAGCAGCTGGGGTTGAAGTTGGTGAGTTTTCACGCGGGCTTCGTGCCGCATGAGGAATTGGATCCGGCATTTTTGAAGATGGCGCAGCGGCTCGCGGTGGTGGCGGATATTTTTGGCGAGCGGAATATCTGCGTTTGTCTGGAGACAGGGCAGGAGACGGCGGCGGAGCTGGTGCATCTGTTGCAAAAGCTGGCTCACCCGAACGTAGGGGTGAATTTTGATCCGGCGAACATGTTGCTTTACGACAAGGGCGATCCGGTGGATGCGTTGCGGGTGTTGGGGCCGTTCATCCGGCAGGTGCACATCAAGGACGCGCGGCGGACGAAAGTTCCGGGCACGTGGGGTGAGGAGGTTGTGGCCGGCACGGGCGAGGTGGATTGGCGCGCGTTCTTCGCGACGCTCAAACAGGTGGCGCCCAGCGTGAATCTGGCCATCGAGCGCGAGGCGGGCAGCCAACGTGTGGCGGATATCCGCGCGGCCAGGACGATGATGGAGAATCTTTTTCCCAACGCATGACTCAATCCAATCCTGTCAAAGTCAATGTGGCCGTGGTCGGTCTCGGTTTCATGGGGGTGACGCATCTGCGTGCGCATCTGGAAAATCCTGCGGCGCGAATTGTCGCTGTTTGCGACGCGGTGCGGGTGCCGGTCAACGGCGTTCTGGCGGGTGTTGCCGGCAACATCAAAAAATCGGACGACATCGACTTGGGAGCGGGGGTGAAGGTGTATCGCAAGCTGGAGCAGCTGCTGGCCGATCCGGACGTGCAACTGGTGGACTTGTGCACGCCGACGCCGTTGCACCCGGAACAGGCCATCGCGGTGTTGAAGGCGGGCAAGCATTGCATCTGCGAGAAGCCACTGGCGCGCACGGCGGCGTCCGCGCAAGAGATCTTGCAAGTGGCGAAGACATCGCCCGGCTACCTGATGCCCGCGATGTGCATGCGCTTCTGGCCGGGCTGGGCGGAGTTGAAAGAGATCGTCAGTGCACAGACTTACGGGAAGGTTCAGGCGGCGCGTTTCCGTCGCGTGTCGGAGATGCCTGCGTGGAGCAAGGCCGGCACCTATTCCGCGGGCAATGATCTCGGCGGTGCGCTCTACGATCTCCACATCCATGACACGGACTTTGTGAATTTTCTGTTCGGTCGGCCTGCGAGCGTGTTCGCCACCGGCGTTTCCGGCGCTAATAGCTCCGTCGTGCACGTGGTGACGCAATATCATTACGCGGATGGCCCGGCGGTTTACGCGGAGGGCAGCTGGCTGTTGAAGTCCGGATTCAATATGGCCTTCACGGTCCATTGCGAACGCGCGACGCTCGACTTTGATCTTACTCGCGGCGCGGATGCGTTGATGATCAGCGAGGAAGGGCAGGGGACACGCGTCGTGAAGCTGGCATCCGGTGACGGTTACACCGGGGAGTTACGTTACTTCGTGGACTGCGTCGCGAATCGCCGTCCGCCGCAAACCGTCACGGGCCTAGATGGGTTGACCGCGCTGGAGATTTGCGAGGCGGAAGAAAAATCTATCCGCACCGGACAGGTCGTGAAACTTTGAAACGGGAAACTGAACTCAATCAGATCTGACAAAGCTATGAGCGCCAAAAACCGACTGCTGTTCTCCGTCATGATGTTTCTCCAGTTCTTCATCTGGGGATCGTGGTATGTCACCGGGCCGAATTATCTGAGCACCATCGGCTTCACCGCGTCCGATTTTGGCTGGACGTATTCGGTAGGGCCGATCGCCGGGATGATCTCGCCGTTTTTCGTAGGCATGATCGCGGATCGTTTTTTCGCGGCGCAGCGCGTGCTTGGAGTCATGCACCTGCTTGGCGCGGCGCTGATGTTCTTCGCGACAACGCAGATGCGTGGGGCGTCACCTTCGCCAAACGCCATCAACCTCGTCTTCTTCGGTTACATGCTGACGTATTTCCCGACGCTGGCGCTGACGAACACGTTGGCCATGCGCAACATGACCAATCCCGAGAAGGAATTCCCCGGCATCCGCGTGCTGGGCACCATTGGTTGGATTGCGGCGGGTTTGGCGCTGACGCAAGTGGGTTGGGATAAGACGGTAAACATGTTTTATCTGACGAGCGCGGCGTCGGTGGCATTGGGCTTGTTCAGTTTCATGCTGCCACACACACCGCCGTTGGAAAGCGGACCGGTTTCGGCGCGGCAGATTCTGGGCTTGGATGCGTGGGTGCTGCTGAAGGATCGGTCTTACCTGACGTTCATGCTCGCCTCGACGCTCATCTGCATCCCGCTTGCCTTCTACTATCAGATCGCCAGTCGTGTCGTGGAGATGTCCGGGCTGCCGATCGGGCAAACGATGTCATATGGCCAGATGTCGGAGATTTTCTTCATGCTCGTGATGCCGCTGTTTTTTGCACGACTTGGGGTCAAGTGGATGCTTGCCGTGGGCATGCTGGCTTGGGTGACGCGTTATGCGCTGTTCGCTGTCGGCGCGCCGGATGAGGTGCGCTGGATGATCATCGCGGGAATCCTGCTGCACGGCATCTGTTACGACTTCTTTTTCGTGACGGGCCAGATTTATACCGATCAGATCGCACCGAAACAGGTGCGGGCGCAGGCGCAGGGGATGCTGGTGCTGTTCACGCTCGGCTTGGGCATGACCATCGGGGCGCAGGTCGCCGGACGCATCGAAGCGAGCCACACCACGGATGTATCGAAGGCGCAAGCGGCCATCGTGAAGGCCAAAGGCGAGGAGATTGGTGCGATGGCAAAACGTATCGAGGTCGCATCTGAAGCTGAACGGGTGACCCTTAAGGCGGAACTGAAGCAGTTAGAAACCGAACAGGCCGCCGCGCGCAAAGCGGAGCTGACGGCCATCGAATGGAAGCCGCTTTGGGGTAAACCGGCTGCGTTCGCGGCGTTCATCCTTGTCGCGTTTGTGCTGCTATTCCGCGATCGCGCCAAGCGCAATGGCGCGACGCCAGCCGGGTGAGTGACGGCGATTGCGTTACAAATCCGCAAGACATATCACAATTTTCTACTCCGTCGCTTGCGGTGGATGTGGAACCTTGTTTAGCGAAAAACCAGAAACCATGAATCGGAAGCCACTAATGTTCGGCGAGCGCGACCACGCCTTCACCCTCATTGAATTGTTGGTGGTCATTGCGATCATCGCAATCCTCGCGGCGATGTTGTTGCCAGCTTTGGGCAAGGCCAAGCAGAAGGCCATGCAGATCAACTGCACCAGCAACTTAAAGCAGATCGGCACGGCCATCTCGCTTTACACGATGGACAATGAAGATTACCTGCCGGGGCCGTGCTGGACGGGGATGTTCTTTACCTACACCGCAATCGACTCAGCCGGTGACCGCAACGGTGGTTCCTTGGCAGGCTTTATTGCCACCTACCTCGGATACCCGGAGTCCTCCTCTTTGGTGCGCACGGCTGCTGTGGCCCAATGCCCGGCACAGATCAAGGTGCTCCCCAACATGACTCCTGTGCCAAACCAAAACAAGGTTCCTGTAAGTTACTTCTCACAATCCACAATCTACAATGATCCTCCAGCGAACACCGACAAGGTGACATATCCCTTTGGGCGGCCTAACAGCGCTAGCGACCCCGACAGGGTGAAAAAGGTTTCGAGCATCAAACGCACGTCGGAGTCATGGGCGATGACAGACTGCGATCAACAATTCGTGACCAGTCTCGGCATTGTGAGTGCGACCTACTTGAGTTATGTGCCGGCGTTCCCAGTGCATAGCGGCAAATCCCCCGCCTCTCGTCAGTATCTTTTCTACGACTGGAGTGTGCGATCCGTTCGGACGGCGAAGTAGGACTGCCTCCAATTCGCGCGTCGCCTTACGTAAACAGGATCTTCGTCGTGGTCGCGCTTTCATCCCAACCGCGCGTGGGCTCGGGCGTCACGGAGCTGATGTCCTTGATCGAGAGCTGACGGCCGCGCGTCTTCGGCCCCTTGACCTCGATCTCGTTCGGGTCGCAGGTCTGCTGGTTAATCTTCTGGTGCGGCGCGGGTTTGTAGCGGACGTAGAGAATCTTCGGCGTGTCGGGCGCGAAATACAGGATGCGTGACTTGTCCGGGATGCACGAGTAGGCCTTGTTCAGGATGGTGCCGCCGAACGTGAAGCGCTTGAGGTAGCTCGCCTGACGGTCGGTGTAGGCGCACGTGAACACGCGTTCGCGGTCCGGCAACCCGCAATAGAACAGCTCCTGACCGACGAACAATTTCTCCGTCAGCTCGCTGACCTTGTAGGTGCCGTCCTTGAACACGAGGAGCATCTTGTCGAACTTCGTGCACTCCATCTTGAACTCCTCGCCGTTGACCTTGTAGCCGACATAACCGCTCTCGCGATCGTAGCTGACCTTGAAGGCTTTGAACGCGACGGCCTTCACGTCTACTTCCTCGTGGCGCGCTGACTTGGTGGTGAGGCGCGGATAGATCGGGCCGTATTTCTCCAGCAATGCTTCGAGATGGCCGATGGCGTATTTGGTGACGTTCTTGAGATGCTTCTCGGTCTCGGCGAGGTCCGCCTTGGTCTTCTCCATCTCCTCGCGGTGCTGGTTGATATCGAAGAGCGAGATGCGGCGGATGCGGACTTGCAACAAGCGCTCGACATCGGGATCGGTGAGATCGCGGTGCATCTGGCGCTTGAACGGCTTGAAGCCCTCGTAAACCGCGGCGATGACGGCGTCGTTGGTTTTGCACGCCTCGATCTTCTTGTAGATGCGTTCCTCGATGAAGATGCGTTCCAACGTGCGGAAGTGCAGTTCGTCCTCGAGCTTCTTTTTCCGCAACTCCAGTTCGCGGCGCAGGATGTCCACGAGCTGTGCGGTGTTCTCCTTGAGCACTTCGCTCACGGTCAATTCCACCGGGCGGTTTTCTTTGATGACGATGATGCGGCTCGCGATGGTGACTTCGCAATCGGTGAACGCATACAACGCGTCCATCAGTTTTTCCGCGCTGACGCCGCTGGGCGCCTTGATCTCGATCTCGACGTCCTCGGACGTGAAGTCGTTGATGGATTTCACCTTCAACTTGCCTTTGTCCACTGCGGCTTCGATGGACGCGATGAGCGACTCGGTGGTGGTGCCGGGCGGGATCTCCTTGATGACGACGGTGGATTCGTCCTTCTCCTTGATCTTGGCGCGCACCTTCACGCTGCCCTTGCCGTCCTGATAATCACGCGCATCCATCAAGCCGCCGGTCTGGAAATCGGGCAGGCACTTGAACGGCTGCTTCTTCAGGATGGCGATCTGTGCTTCGAGCAGCTCGGGGAAATTGTGCGGCAGGATCTTCGACGACAAACCGACCGCGATGCCTTCCGTGCCGAGCATCAACGTCAGCGGCAACTTCGACGGGAACGCGACGGGTTCCTTGTTGCGGCCGTCATAGCTCGGGACGAACTCGGTGATCTCGTCGTTGAACAATTCCGTGCGTGCGAGTTCGGTGAGACGGCATTCGATGTAACGCGGAGCCGCCGCCGGGTCGCCGGAGAAGATGTTGCCGAAGTTACCCTGGCCCTCGATGAGGTAACGCTTGTTGGCCAGCACCACGAGCGCGTCGCCGATGGACGCGTCGCCGTGCGGATGAAACTTCATCGTGTCGCCGACGACGTTGGCGACCTTGGTGAAACGGCCGTCGTCCGTGCGATGCAGCGCCCACAGGATGCGGCGTTGCACCGGCTTCAAACCGTCGGCCAGCGCGGGGATGGCGCGGTCGCGGATGACGTAGGAGGCGTATTCGAGGAAGCCGGTATTGATGCGGCGATGGAGCGGCTGCTCGATCTTCGCGGGGTCGAACGGACGATGCGCGATCGCGGGCGCTTCCTCAGCGACTATGTGGTCGCCATTGCCGTTGCCATTGGCGGATTTGGATTTGGCGGGCTGGTCAGCAGCCGGCACGGCTGGAGCGCCGGGCGGCTTCTCGATGGGCAGCTCCGGCTGGTCGGACGATGTCTTGCGTTTCGATGACATGAGATGAAACGGCGCGAGTATTCACACCGCGGCGCGCACAGTCCAGTCAGACGTAAACCAAAGTTCCATTTGTCACGGGCATCGTTTGAGCTACTTTCCCGGAGTCAAATCATGAAGTGTTTTACCTGCCTGCTGTTGTTGGGCGCAACGCTCCTAGCCGAAGCCCAAACGCCCGTCTGGACGCAGCTCCCCAACTCTCCCGGTTCCAGCGGCACGCGCCACGACGACATCTATTTCACCGACCCGACCAACGGCTGGGCCACGCACAACAACAACATCTATCGCACGACGAATGGCGGTGTGACGTGGACGACGAACCTGACGATGCCAGGAACGCACTTCCGCTCCATCGCCTTCCTCAATCCGATGGTCGGATTCGCCGGCAATCTCGGCGTCGGTTCGTATGACGGGAATGTCTCGAACACCAACGTTATGTATAAAACCACCGACGGCGGCGTGACGTGGACGAACGTGCCGGGCTTTGCCGAAGCAGGGATGAAGGGGCTTTGCACGTTCCACGTGTTGAACTCAAACACCATCTACGGAGCGGGCCGCGTGCGCGGACCGGCCTTCGTCATCAAGAGCTCCGACGGCGGTAGCAACTGGACGATGCAAAATCTCACCGCCTCCAACGTGATGAACGGCATCATGGACGTGTATTTCAAAGATACAAATAACGGCTGGGTCGTCGGCATGGACACAAACCAATACGCATCGCCGCCTTACTACGGACGCATCGCGCGCACCACCAACGGCGGCGCGAGCTGGCAGGTGCAGGTCACCACTTCGATTCAAGACTGCTACTTCTGGAAAATTTCCTTCCCTTCTCCGCAGATCGGGTATGTCGCGCTGCAACAGAATTTGTCCACGCGCACAAACATCGTTTTCTACAAGACCACCGACGGCGGTGAAACCTGGGTTTCCAACGGCATTCCCGAAGTCACCGTGAAGTTGAACACGAACGGCCTGCATTTTTATCTGCAAGGCCTCGCTTTCGTCAGCACCAATGAAGGATGGATCGGGGGCGCCTCGAGCGTTCCGTATGAAAGCAGCTTTCTCCATACGACTAACGGTGGCGTGAGTTGGGAACCGGCGGGTTATACCAACACTTGGTTCATCAACCGCATCCGCTTCCTGAGTCCGACGCTTGGCTTTGCCGCCGGTGGAAATCTGCACATCTACAGTGTGCCGCTCGCGCTCATGTCCCAACCGCCCAACTTGACGGTGGTAGGCCCGACCAATGTGAACTTGTCGGTTGGGGCGGTGGGCACTCCTAACTTATCATATCAATGGAAGCGAAACGGGACGAACGCACCCAACGGCAATGGATCAACACTCATACTGACTAACCTGCACCGCTCCGATTCCGCGACCTATTCCGTCTTCGTCAGCAATGGATTCACCAACGTGCAAAGCACCAATGCCATTCTGCGGATCATCGTGCCTGAGCGGTTAAGTCAGCCAGCGGTTTTGCCCGGGAACAAGGTACAGCTCATGTTCACCGACAACGACGGGGGCGCTTTGCTGACGACGAACGATCTCGCGAGCTTCACGGTTCTCGCCAGCACGAACCTCGTAAATTGGTTCTCCATAACCAATGCTTTGTCGGTCACGAATGGGTCGATCATCTTTCAGGACACCCTCACCAACGCGCCGCAAAAATTCTACCGCGTGCTGGAGCAGTTCTAACGCTGTTCCAAGATTCGCACCGGCCCGAGCAGGCCCGACGGCATCAGTGGCGTATCCTTCGCGAGCTTGCGGATGTTGGTGCGCGTGAGGCGTTGCTCTTTCGGGAGGCTGGCGTCGCCGATGATGCGGTTGGGCCAGAAGTTTACCACTTCGATTTCCAGCTTGTTATCTTTGAGTCTGAGGGCCTCTGACACGTTTACCCGGAATGGAGGACACCAAACAACTCCAAGAGATTTGCCGTTCAGTTTAATTTCAGCCATTTCACGCACGTTCCCCAAGTCGAGGAACAGATTGGTTGAACTCAATCCCCACCGTGCACCCATCGCAAAGGTTTTGGGCATATCGAAGGTCTTCGTGTAAGTCGCAGTTCCCGAGTAGAACTTGATAGCGGGCTCAGAACGCTGGGTCCAATCTTCGAGGGGCAAAAATTGCACTGACGAGGGGCCGCCCCACGGTCGCATCCATTTTGGGTCAAATGAAACCAGCCAATCTCCGCCCAGCTCTGTCAGCAAGCCAATCGAAGTCGCGTTCTGATTCGTGGTCGCCGTATGATTTGAGGACGGTTCCCGGAACAATATGAACCAGGATCCGCAAGAGCTAAAATCCATGGGCAACGTGGTGCGACCGTCGGCTTGAGTGTAAGCCGCGGCAAATCGGTGCTCGCCAGTAATAGCGTTCCACAACTCTGGAGCCAGACTGCTGAGTCGGAAGGTGCAACTAGCGGAAACGGCATTCGTTGAGCGATTGGCCACGAAGTAGATTTCAGACTCCCCCACCCGCCGATGGATATAGTCGAGTGGTGCAGAGTCGCTCTCAAAGTCCGGCTTCACATCCTTCGCAGCCAGCACCTCGCGAACGTTCTTGGTGCTGATGAGACCAGCGTCCCACAGCTTATCCGCGAGCTTCTTCACTTCAGCATCACTCTTGGGATAGCCCTTTAATCCCGTCGCCGCTTTTGGCTTCGGGCCGACGATGGTTGCCCCGGCCCCAACAAATTCATCCAGCTTCCGCAGCACGGGCAGCGAAACCACGTCGCGATCCGCCAGCACGAGCACGCGATAGCTGACGCCGTCGGGCAGGACGAGTTTGCCGTCCTTCACTCTCATACGGTTCAGGATGACTTCCTCGGTGACGACGTCGTAATCGTAGCCGGGGCCGAGCTTGGCGGGGTCGGATTTGCGGAGGCGCGCGAAGTTCGGCACACCGTCACCGTAGTAGTAGGCCACGTCGGCGACGGGAATGCCTTGCTGGAGCATCGCCTGGCAGCGGTTGATGTAGTCGAAGAACGGTTTCGATTTTTCCCACCACGTCACGTTCGGATTCAGGTGCGTGCCGGCGAAGTATTGCTGGCCGGGGATGCCTTCGCTCGCGGGCGAGCAGACGAACGCGTGCCACACGAGCAGGTTCAAACCTTCGGTCAGCGCGTGGTCGAACGACGGTTTCAAGTTGTCCCAGATCGTTTCCTGCCAGTGTGGCCCGATGGTGGTGAAGCCCTCGGCGAGGACGAGCTTGCGACCGTAAGTGTGCGCGGCGCTTGCGGGTTGCTTGACGAAGAAACGGTTCTCGTCGCCGATGCGATGCTTCCAAGACCATGCCCAGAATTCGCTCATCGGCGCATCGTTGAAGCCGAGGCATTGCTGGGCGTCGATGGGCACCGCGTGCGGACCGCCGCTCTCGGGATGAATCTGCAGGCCATGCTCATGCGCGCGTTCCTTGAACAGCTTGAAGTGATGATCAATGGCGAGATCGCCCATCGTGCGGCGGAAATCGTGCAGGAAGCGATTCGCCTCGTGACGACTGTTGACGATCTTGCCGGCGATGACCGGGAGCCACGGCAGCGGGTCGTAACCGCGGCGCTTCTGAAATTCCTCTCGCAGATGCGGCGTCCAGTTGGCGACTTCCACTTCCCAACTGTCGGTGTGCAGATACTTCAACGCCTTGCCCGCGAGCGGCCCGGCATCAGCGATGAGCGGTTCAACGACCGCATCCCAGTAGCGGGTGAGCGCGCCGTCGTCAAATGGATCGATTGCATAACCGTCCCAACCTTCGCTGCACGTCGAGACGCGGCAATGATCGTTCAACGTGAAGCCGAAGCGGATGACCTGCCACTCACCGGCGGGCGCGTTCCAGTTCAACGTGCCGTCGGGGGAGAGATTTTTTGTCAGGTCAACCACGTCGCTGGCACGGGCATCATCTTCGCCGGGCGTGGCGGGAAATTCCTGAAAGAGCGGCGTGCTGTCGGGGGCGGAAAAAGGTTTGAGTGGTTCGAGCAACGCCTTCTCGCGTTGGTTTTGGAGGGGCTTGCGCTCTTTGGCGACCGGACGAACAGGCCACGCGAGCACGAACAGGTCGCGATAGAAATTATCGCGGCGCGTTGGATCGCCGAGTTTCAGCGAAACGTTGGTGCCACCGACGATGCGCTTCTCCGACCACGAAAGTTTCTTCGGCGCGTCCTCCGGCTTCACCATCGGCCCGCCGAGATTCCAGCCGCTCTGGATGTTCAAGCTCATCTCCAAACCGAGCCGGTCGGCTTCGCGGAGCGTGTGCTTGTAGAGTTCGCGCCACTCGGGCGAGAAGAACGTGGGACCATGCGGAGCGCGGGCGTTGCCGTCCTGACTGGAACCATCGGCGTCGCAGATAAGCGCGCCCCCGAAACCCTTGGCCTTCATCTGTTCGAGATCGCGCGTGATGGCGGCCTTGTCCACGTTGCCATTGATCCACCACCAGTAGGCGCGGACGCGGGCATCGAGCGGCGGATTGTTCCAGTCGGCTTCGAGTTTGGACTCCGCAGCAACCGCACCAAAACAAGTGGCGAGAACAGTGAGGGCGATAAGTCTTTTCATGGCTACAGAGCGGAAATGCGCCGGGCCATGATGCCCGACGCAGGAGCAGGAACAAGCTCGCCCGAATAATTACTGGATCGTGGTGAGATTGCCACGGCGGCTCTCCAACGCTCCGAGGTCGTCCTGATAGAAAAAGAAGTCGCGCGTTTTGGCACCGCTAAAAGTGTGGATGAGCATCATTTGCTTGGCCTTGACCCAGCGGGCGGAACCGTCGGCAAACACTTCATTGCCGCCGTCGGGTTTGGCGGCGCGGGGATTGTGCGCGGGCAGATTCGAATCGCCGCTCGGCGCGGCGGGGTTTGATGGGTCGCTCCACGCGCCGTTCATGCGCATCATCAAATCCCCTGCGAGCATCCAGCTCGATTTGGCTTCGGCGAGCTTGATGACGCTCGCGGCCTCGACGTTCGGAACGATGTTGTTGTTCCAAACCTTGAATCCGCCGAAATACATGTAGCCCAGCGTGAGCTGGTTCACCGCAGTGTTGAGATCGGGCAACCCGGGACGATTGGGGCAACTCCAAGAATTTGCCGAGGCGGTGCCGGTTCCAGTTTGGTTGATCGTGAAGCCGACTGACCGCCAGTTGTCGATGTTGGCGGCGGTATCGATGAGGTAAGGATGGTTTGGCGTCGTGGCGCCGTTCGCCTTGCCGGATTCGATGACCCGGTCGCTGTTGTCGCCCGCGTAGATGAAACAAGCCACGCCGATTTGCTTAAGGTTGTTCATGCACTGCGTTCGCTTCGCCTTTTCCTTCGCGCGCGACAAAGCGGGAAGGAGCATCGCTGCAAGGATCGCAATGATGGCGATGACGACGAGCAGCTCGATCAAGGTGAAGGCGGCACGTAACCGCGTGGTTTGTATTGTCATAATCTTAAATGGTTTCAACTGCGCCAGTCGATGTCCTGACTTAAACGTTACCCAATTTCCGATGGTGCAGCTGTTCACCAAATGCTGGCACTCCCTCCCGAATCCCGCCAGTTACACGGAAGTGTAAGAAGTGCGAACTGATCCCTCACGGGTAGATCAGCCGGTAAAACACGCTGCCGCTATTCTTGCCGATGGGTAAATCGACCGCGTTGGTGGCTGTCGAGCCCACGACGTCGAACCAGTTCGTGAACAGGCCCACGCTTTGGGCATTCGTCTGCACCTGCAACCGCCAGCCGAGGTGGTCCGCAGGCCAGGCGAGTGTCAGGTTTCCACCGACGATGGACGTGAGCAGATTTGTTGGATTCGTCGCGACGGTGGGCACGATGGTGAGCCAGCCGCTCGACTCATTGAAATCCCATGCGAGGCCGGGATTCAATGCCGGCAAGTTCAGGGTGGCAAAGTTGCCAGACACGCTCGCGGCATTGAACAGTCGGAAGGCATCGCCCGCTGTCAGGCTGCCGCCGAGATTCACCACGGTCAGCGTGCCGTCGTAAGTGATCGCGCCGTTCACAACGATTTGATCGTTCGCCAGTGGAGCCTTGCTGATTTCCAACAACGTCGTGCTCGCTAGGTCGAGGTCGTTGTTGAAGGTCAAGGTGCCGATGGAGTTGCCGGGCGAAAGGACGCTGCCCGGTTGGAGCAACACGGTGCCGTTGAGGACGCCGCTGCCGCCAAGAGTCGCGCCGTTGCTGACCGTGATAGTGCCGCCGAGCGTTCCGTTCACGAGTAACTTGCCCGCGCCGATGGCGGTGCCGTTGGCGTAGCTGTTGTTGCCCGCCAACGTCCACGTGCCCAACCCCGTCTTGAACACCGCGACGCCCGCACCATTGACGATGTCGCCCGAGACGATTCCGTTGGCGCTGCCTTGTAATGTGACGGTCTTCGAACCCGTGCTGGTGATGGCAGTGTTGCCCGGCGACCCGAGCGTGAGTGTGCCTGCGTCCGATTGGATGAGATAGGTGCCGCCGCCGATCGCGAGCGTGATCGGACCGGTTAGCGTGTTGTTACCGCTGATGTTTTCGATTCCCACATTCGTATTGTTGCGCCCGGCGAAATTGATGGGGTTGCCGATCGTGATGTCGCCGATGAGTTCCAAGCGCGCCGGGCTGGCGTTGCCGGTAGCGTCAAAAGCAATCGTGCCGCCGACGCCCAACGCTTGGGTCGCCGCGGCGCGCAACACGGACGCGCCGCCGCCGGTGCCGATGGTCGTGGTGCCGGTGTAACTGCTGCTCGAAGTCAGCGTCAATGTGCCGGAGCCGGTCTTCGTGAGCGACAACGTGCCGCCGCTGTTCCGGAGCACGCCGCTGAACGTGCTGCTCACATTGTTGTTCCCGACGGTCAAGGTCGGCGTGCCGCCGGCAACCGTGTCGATGATGCCCGTGCCGCTGAGACCGTTGATCGTGTCGCTGAATGTGTTCAGGTCGAGCGTGCCGTTCACGGTGACGTTGCCTTTGCCGCTGCCATCGGGAATCACGTTCGCGGCTCCGAGTTGGAGCGTGCCCGTGGTGATGACAGTATCGCCGCTGTAACCGTTCGCGCCGCTGAAGATGACAGCATTGGCCGGAGAACTTTCCACGGTGACTTGCGACGCGAGGCTGCCATCGTAGATGGGCGCCGTGAACGCGAGATTTCCGCTGGCAGCATTCAGCACCAATTCATTTTTCGTTCCCGCCGCAACACCCGTCGCCGTGCCGGTGCCGCCTTTGGCAAAACTCAACGTGCCGGAGCCCGCGTTGAGAATGCCGTTGAAAGCGAACGTGATTGAGCTGCTAGAATTGCCAATGGTGATCGGTGTGGTGCCCCCGAGGTG
>JBEGQI010000365.1:0-6431 GCA_041181065.1 Verrucomicrobiota bacterium
TTTGGTCCATCTTTTGAGTCTCTTTCCACGGCATCCACAACGTTCAAAAACGTCATGCACACCTGTAAAGTGTTACCCATGTATTGAACCATTCCCGTTACCTATGTTCTGAACCTGGACCGACACCTTGGCCAAAGGACCGAAAGCGGACCGAGCAAGCGTGCGCACGGTAAATGTATACTCTTCCAGGGCTGGTTTCAGGTTTTCGTTGAGGAACTATTGAGATAGGCAGGCGCTGGTCCGTTATTTGAGGAGCATGCTGAACTGAAGAGGATCGGCGTGATTTTCCAAATGGTGGAGGCGGCGGGAATTGAACCCGCGTCCCTAGCAGAATTACCAGCCGCGACTACATGCTTAGTCGAAAGAAAATTTCAACCGCCAGATAACCTTCCGACACGAATCCAGCGATCTAGTCCGCAGTCAATTCTCGGATGGGCGCCCGCCTGACTCCACGTCCAATCCATGCCTGCTGTTGCGTTCATCCGGCGTAGCAGGTGTCCACCGGTGAACGTCGGGGCCTTAGGCCGCGAGAGCTAATTCTTCGTTAGCAACTAATGTTTGATGCGAGTGATTTACGAGGCCAACGCATCGTCCTCGGCATGCCGCCTCTGGCGCCTCTCCCAGGTCGAAACCGGTGCGCCCCCATCATTGCGACCAAGAGATAATCTTCTTAAAAGCCGCGCGGGTCAAGCTGTGCCGCAAGTGTGTTGGGCCAAATCAAAGACCGGAGTAACGACGCAAGTATTTGACCGCGATGGTGAAGTCCTTCGGCCACGGAGATTTGATAACAACGGTTTCGTCGGTTATCGGGTGGGGCAATGTGAGTTCCTCGGCATGCAGGGCGACCCTCGCAATCAAAGGCCTTTCTTCTTCGCCCTCTTTCAGGGTGTAGCGACGCTTGAGTCGGGATAGCTTAAGGGGAGAGCCGCGATAAAGCTTGTCACCAACTATTGGCAGGCGGGCAGAAAGCAGGTGGACGCGGATTTGATGCGTGCGGCCTGTGACCGGCTCACAACGAAGCAAGGAGTGATTACGGAACTTTTCCAACACCTCAAACCTTGTTAACGATTTCTTACCATATCGACGGTCCACATGCATCAAGCCCGGCTTGGCAGGGTGTGGTGCAATCTTCACATCCACCTCGAACTTGTCTTCAACCGGAGTGCCGCTGATCAGTGCAACATAATGCTTCAGCGGTTTATTGGAGCCGAACATGTCGGCAAGCTTCACCAAGACAGGTTTGCTTTTCGCGAGCAAGATGATGCCGCTGGTTTCGAAGTCGAGTCGGTGGGCGTTTGAGAGATAACTGCGGTTGTGTTCCAATGCCCACGGCTTACCCTCGGCAATCCCCGCGTGGAGGAGTTTCATCAAGTTCGGTCGCTCGCGGTCGTAGCGATCGGGTGAAGTGAGCAGGCCGCTTGGCTTATCTAAAGCAAGCAGATGTTCATCCTCGAACAGGATGGGGATTTCCCAGAACTCGCGTGTGGTGCGCGAGGAGAGTTTGATGATGTCACCTGCGGACATGGGCCGCGACGCTAACGCGTCAGTTGTCGGCGTTACCCATTTCCGACGGGCGTCGGAAAATCGGCAGGCTTCCCAGTTCGCGCGATGCCTCGATGTTGAACCATTGCTGGAATGCCTCTTGTTGCCGGGCCTGGCGCATCATGGCGAGGAAGGCGGGCAATTCAGCCTCGGTCTTTTTGTTGTCGAGCGGCGGTTGGCGGCTGACGTAAATCACGGCGGCCCCGTCGCTCGTCGAAAGGAAGGGGCTGACGCCGCCGACGGGGATACTAGTGGCGAGGTTGAGGAATTGCTGGCGCGGCATGTGTTCCTCGACATCCGCCAGAGCATTGGTGGTGTTCAGCGAGAATGGCGGTAGCAGGACGGGCTTGCCTTTTGCCTTGGTTGCGGCGGCGGCGAACGTTTTGCCCTGTGCCAATTCATTGGTCACGCTGCTGGCGAACGCCCGACAGGCGCTGGTCGCAGCCAGATAAGCCTGATACAGTTTGAAGTCACTTTCCACCCGGGCCTTGATTGTTTCGTATGGTGGATTTTCGCTGGGAAGACGGTTATTCAAGGCGGCCACAAATACAGCGTTGTCGGCGACAATCGGCTGCGAAATCGGCTCTTCTTTGGGCATGGAAAAGAGCGCGCGGGCAAGGTTCTCGGACTTATCGATCTCCACTGGTCCTGCGGTCGCATCGAACGGGCTGGAGACGCTCACGGTCAATCCATTTGCGCGTGCGGCTTCCACCAGCGATTCGGCTTTAATCTCTTTCGCGCTAAGGAGCGGATCGGCAAACTCGCTGGCTTGGCGGCGGGCGACGCTCATGGCGAGCATGTGCTGGATCTCAGATTTGATGGTCGCCTTCGCCTTGTCCTCGGAAACGCCCGTGTAAAAATTGGTCTTACGCTTGTATTCCGCATCGAGCAGCGCATCCAAGCTGGGCATGTTGGCCAAGTTGGGATTGAGGCCATATTTTTGGACCACTTTTGCCACGGCGAGTTGGTTGCTCATGCCGGCCAAGTCCGCGCCAGCTGCAGTCCAGTGATTTGTGCCTGCAAAGGTGACAAAGCTGACCTGAATGCGCTCAGGGGTGCGATAGCGAGGCATTTGGTTCGTGTAGAATTCCGCCAAGGCAGCAGGAGAGACCGTCACAGATGAAAGGAAGTTTGAGGCACTGAAGAAGGCAGCTTGGGCTTCGAACTCCTGATTTTCATGCTCATACATCATGCGCGCTTCGTTTGTCGTGACGAGCTGGCCACTGATGCCCAAAGCGCTCATGAGCTGACGTTCGGCCAGATCATGACGCAACAACCGGTCAAAATCCTCGATGGTGAGTCCGCCTTTCGCGAGCACTTGCTGTTCAAATACCGTGGCCATCGAAACGCTCGGGTCTTTTGGGATGCCAAATTGCTGTAAATTCATGGCCGCCAAACGTGCTACGTCTGAATCCGAGATGTGGATGCCCAAGGATTCAGCCTTCCGCGCTTTGAAAATGCGTATGTAGGCTTGGCGCTGACGGTCCAAATCCAAATTGGCGGGCAGCCATTCACGCCGGGTAAAGAAATACTGGAGACGAGTTTCATTGTCGGCCTGGATGAGTTCCGCTTGGGTGACTTCCTTGCCGAGAACGGAGTCCAACCCCCTGTTGGAATCTTGATGGCCAGTGTTGCGATTACCTGTCCAGACGACCAGCGAGATGGCCATGGCGCCGATGATGATACCCCAAAGCCAAGTAGAATGTTTGCGAATCGAGCCGAGCATAGTTTTTGTAGAAATTAAGGCGCGAACGCTAGCTGGCCGGTATATTCCCGGTCAAACGTAAAAAGGGGTTGTCTCAACCAGATTCCAACTTCGATCATCGGATGGAAAAGTCCGTTTCCTCGACTTGCAACAGGTTTTTAGAGTGTTACAATGACTCAATCAGCAATTTGCATGTCTGTGGTTCGGATGAAAATTGAACTTGGAGTGCGCCGCCTTTGGGCGGCGTTGTTTTTGATGACCGTTGGACCGGTCTTCAGCGCTACCTTTACCGTTACCAATCTTGCCGACGCTGGCCCGGGGACGATTCGCCAAGCCATCACCGACGCCAACGCAACTCCCGGTGCGGACCTGATCGACTTTAATATTCCGGGGACTCCGCCTTTCACTATCGGCCTTGCAAGTCTCCTTCCACCGATTTTTGAGACGGCCACCATAGACGCTACCACCCAACCCGGTTACTCCAACAAACCTATTGTTTCGCTGAATGGGATTGCTGTGCTCTCGGGAAACGGACTGACGTTGAGTTCGGGTGGCAACGTGGTGCGTGGGCTGGTTATCAGAAACTTCCCAAAATATGGCATCGAGGCACTTGCCGCAGCTGGCGGGACCAACACCATCCAAGGTTGTTTCATCGGCACTGATCAAACGGGAGGCAGCGGACAGCCCAATCTCGTCGGCGGCATCCACATCGGTGCTTCGTCCTATAATCTTATCGGCGGGACCAATCCGTATGAGGGAAATTTGATTTCCGGAAACACCAACGACGGTGTTTGGATTGACGGTTCACCCAACTCAGTCGGCAATGTCATTGTTGGGAACATTATTGGCCTCAATGCGGGCGGCACGGCGGCAATAGGGAACTCGAAGCAAGGTGTGCGCGTCAGCCTTGCCCAATTTACAACCGTTGGCGGCCCATCGGTTGGGGCGCGCAATGTGATTTCTGGCAATGGCGAGAGTGGCGTGACAATTGAGGGAGTGACCTCGACTAACAATCTCATTCAGGGCAATTACATCGGGCTTAACGCGGTGGGCACGGCCTCGATATCCAACGCGCAATGGGGCGTTCGTTTGCTGAGCGGTGCCCGATACAATCTCGTCGGCGGCCCCGACGCAGGTCAAGGCAACGTAATTTCTGGTAACGGAAAGAGCGGGCTGGATCTCAATACGGGCGCTCAGAACAATACAGTTCAGGGAAATCTCATCGGGACATCCATATCCGGGACGGTAGCTGTTGCGAACCGCGAGCGTGGCATCACCATGTCCGGAGCGACCAACAACTTGGTGGGCGGAGCCATCGCAGGCGCGCGGAATGTTATTTCGGGAAACCTCGCCGATGGGATTCAAATCTTCGATGTCGCCGCCCGGAGCAATCGGGTGGAGGGAAATTACATCGGTGTGGACCTGACAGGCACGAACCGCTTGGGAAATGGTGGCGCTGGAATCTGGATCATTAATGCCCCGGCCAACCAAATCGGGGGCAGCACGGCCGGCGCGGGGAATGTGATCTCGGGCAATGCCGTTCACGGAGTTTATCTGCAGTCATCAGGAGCGACAGGAAACCAGATTCTCGGCAACCTCATCGGCACGGACGCGACCGGAATGGTGGGGTTGGGCAACGGCGCAGCGTATTACGGCATCACGATTGACAAGGCGCCGCTCAATGTAATCGGCGGCACTTTGGCAACGGCGCGGAATGTGATTTCGAGCAACAACACTGGAATTTGGATTACTGGAACTGGCGCATCGAACAACACAATCCTTGGAAATTACATCGGAACCGACATAACGGGGATGAACGGTTTAGGTAATCAGAAAGACGGGATCGTCATCGGACAAGTATCATTTCCCAACGAGTTTCCCAGAAACAACACGGTCGGCGGAACAGCTCTAGGGGCGGGAAATGTCATCAGCGGAAATGGTTTTGTAAACGCGTTCACCGGCATCGCGGCGGCGAATGCGCCAGGCACCACGATTCAGGGCAATCAAATCGGTGTGAAAGCGGACGGTGTTTCGCCTTTGGGCAATCGTGGCCACAATATCGATGTGGATTTGGCAACCAACTGCGTGATAGGCGGGGTCTCCCCATCCGCTTGGAATGTCATTGCAAACTCCGGTAACAGCACTGACGCCCAACGTTCTGGCATCCGCCTTCGCAACGGAGTTGGGAACGTCATCCTTGGGAATTCCATTTACTCAAACGGTTTCCTCGGGATCAGTCTCAGCGGGAGCATTTCCACGGCGAACGATGCTTGCGACTTGGACTCCGGCGTGAATGGCAAGCAGAACTACCCCATTCTTCAATCTTGTGTTAGCGACGGATTCACAACGCACTTGCGCGGCTCGCTCGACAGCACGCTGGCACAGGCTTACATGCTGCAATTCTACGCCAGCCCGGCTCCGGACGGTTCCGGCTACGGTGAGGGCAAGGCATATCTGGGAGCGGTGACGGTTCCCAGTGCGATTTTGTGTAGCAACTCGTTTGCGCTGACCCTACCCATGGGCGCACCAGCAGGCTGGGTTGTTTCCGCCACCGCCACAGATCCGGCCAACAGCACCTCAGAGTTTTCACCTTCGATTGCAATCGGCGGTGCACCCACCTTGACGATCCAAGCCCCCGCTGGTGACTCCACTAGCATTTCCTGGCTGGCGACCAATTCGTTCGGGGGCGCGTGGCAGTTGATGCAGGCGACAAACCTGACTTCACCTGTCGTGTGGTTCGGTGTCACCAACACGCCGGCGGTGACGAGCAATGGGACATGGTTCACCGTCCCCATCAGCACCACGAACGACACGCGATTCTTTCGACTTTGGTTCCAATAGTCATGCGCAGCTTGCGACAGTCTGTTTGCAGTTGGGGGGCGATGGGGTTGCTGTTGTCGCTGCTGTCTTCAAGTGCGGCCACATTCTATTCGTTGCGCACCACCGGCAATGCTTCCAACCGTTTGTGCATCGTATTCCTGTCGGAGGGCTACACGAGCACGCAGACAAACTTGTTCCTGAACGACTGCACGAATGCGTTGAATGCCATGTTTGGCGGTGGCAGCTACACAGGTCAGGAGCCGTTCGTAGAATACAGCAACTACTTCAACGCTTACGCGGTGTTCACCAACTCAGCCCAAGCCGGCTCGGACCATCCGCAGTATTCATTGGTCCGGACGACGGC
>JBEGQI010000366.1:0-2721 GCA_041181065.1 Verrucomicrobiota bacterium
ACGTTCGCCTTGTCTCCTATCGCGTCGACCGGATCACGCGAGAAGGTGTCGGGCTTTTTGCGGTCTACCTAAACGCCGCCGCAGCGCACGGAGGGCTTGAGCCGCTTTCTCCGTGGATCGCGAAGCTCCGCGTGACGGGAGACATCTGCGACGCGTACTTCTCCCGCACCTCGATCGACCCAGACGTCATCGCTCAATTCTACCGAGCGGCAAAGGCGGAGCCGGTCATCTCCGATTTCGGTGAGGACGCATTTATCGACGCAATCGACATTTGACCCGCCGTTTTTCGTCTTCCGTAAGTCGTTGAGCCTTGGCCGCTTGCCGGGTCACTAAAAGATTTTTCTCTTTTCGGCTTTACGTCGGGCGCGGGATCGTTCTTTGTCGTGGACGTCGGAGGCAATCAAGCCCGAGACCAAAACCAACGACAATGACAACGACGATCCTCAACAAGACCCAGACGGACTTCGCGACCTACTTCGAGGTCGCTTGCGGCAAAGTCAGCGCAATCATCACCTATCGCAGCAGCGGCCACGTTGGCGTGTGCGTGCAAAACGCCAGCCATCGCGTCTGGAAGAAGCTCGGCCGCTATCACCCGAACTTCGAACTTGCGCTGCTCAGCTACAAAAGCGCCGAAGTGCGCGACATGCTGGAAACCGTCCAGGCGGAGGTGGCGTCATGAAACGCTTTCTCGCCGTCCTGGCGCTCACTAGCGCGCTTCAAGCCGAGCCGCCCGCCGCTTTCTGGGCCGCTCTTCACCAGGTCGAGACATCCGGCCGCGTCGGCGCAATCGTCGGCGACAATGGCCGCAGCCTCGGACCGCTGCAGATCTCCCGCGCTTACTTCGCGGATTCTCGCGTGGGTGGCGCTTATGAGCAGGTCGTAGATCTGCCGTTTGCGATCAAAGTAGCGTCGGCCTACATGAAGCGTTACGAGCCGGAAGCCTGGCGCGCCGGCGCCGTGGAGGTCTTGGCCAGGCTGCACAACGCTGGTCCTAACTGGCGCCGCAAGCTAAGCGCTACCGACGTTTACGCCGCAAATGTTCGCCGTCAAATGGGGGCTGCGAAATGAGCACGCTTAAAATCTTGGAAGGCGATTGTGTCGCCTCGATGCGGAATCTTGAAACGGAATCAGTGCAATGCTGCGTCACTTCGCCGCCTTATTTCGGGCTGCGTGATTACGGGCATGACGGGCAAATCGGGCTAGAGGCGACGCCGGATGAGTACGTTGCCAAGATCGTGGGAGTTTTTCGTGAAGTGCGGCGTGTGCTAAGGAAGGATGGCACGTTGTGGCTGAATCTCGGAGACAGCTACGCTTCATTCCGCGATGGCAAAGCCACTCCTGACAGCACGCGGGGCGATGACACGGGAACGCTAGTGCCGAAGGGCAGCGCAAAGAATCGGATGGCATCAACGTTTCGTGGCACGGCCATCAAGCATAAGGATTTGATCGGAATCCCGTGGCGGGTGGCGTTCGCCTTGCAGGCAGATGGTTGGTATCTGCGGCAGGACATCATCTGGCACAAGCCAAACCCCATGCCGGAAAGCGTGCAGGATAGATGCACCAAGGCGCACGAATATGTTTTCCTGCTCTCGAGGTCGGAGAAGTATTTCTACGACAACGAGGCGATTGCCGAGCCTGTCGCTGAATCATCCGTAAAACGCCTGACTCAACCCAACATTGATAACCAACTCGGCAGCGATCGCGTGCCGGGCAAAACGAATGGACCGATGAAAGCGGTTGGAGACTGTGAGTCTCGAAACCGCAGAACAGTTTGGACGATCAACACGCAACCATTCAAGGGCGCTCACTTCGCGACCTTTCCCGTCGAACTTCCGAGGCTCTGCATCTTGGCTGGAACCAAAGCTGGCGACGTTGTGCTGGACCCGTTCGGCGGCAGCGGGACAACGGGGCAGGTTGCCCTTGAACTGGGCCGGTCTGCCATCCTTTGCGAGCTCAACCCAGAATACGTTAAGCTGATTCGTCAGCGTTGCACGACAACCATCGGACTTCCGCTATGACCAACGAACAATTCACCGAGCTCATGCTCGAGGTCCGAGCGATCCGCTCGGCGCTTACGCAAACGAGGGCGCCTGCCGCGGCGACGCCTTCCGCGGCTCCGGCTGCCATGTCCGAGGAGATCCCGCTCCCGATCACGCCGGTCGAGAACGCGGGCGCGGTGCAGGTTCACTTCGGGAAAAACACCGGCCGGGCGCTTGCGGATCTCGGCGCGAAGAGCGTTGAGTGGTACGCAAAGGAACAGCCGCCGAAGCTTAAGCAGGACGGGACGCCATTCGCTCCGCGGCCGGCAGACGTTGCGCTGCGCGAGGCGGCGCGGACTCTCGTTCACCAACGCCGCGGGACCATCCCGACGCCCGCTCCCGTACTTCAGCCGGAGCCAATCAGCGAAGAGGTTCCCTTCTGATTTAACGCCGGCCGGCCGCTCCCCAGCGACCGACCGGCACAACACAACAACAGGACAACGAACAACATGAATACCGAAACCGACAAAACCGAACTCGCGGTCGCAAAGCCGACCGTCTCCTCGCCGATCTCCTTCGGAGCTTCCGGCGTGCAACTGACATCACTCGAGGACGCGTTCCGATTTGCAAAGGCAATCGTGAGCAGCGGCTTCGCGCCTCGCGGCATGGAGAAGCCGGAGTCAGTCCTCGTCGCGCTGCAATGGGGCGCCGAGCTCGGGCTGACGCCGATGGCTGCGTTATC
>JBEGQI010000367.1:0-2996 GCA_041181065.1 Verrucomicrobiota bacterium
GGCGCTCACTACATCGTTCAAAGCACGCCGCTATTCGCGCCTTTGATTTGGGGTGACGAGGCCTACGTCAATGCGGTCGATTATACGTCGACCTGGTGCACGCAGATGACCGGCTCGATGCGTTTCTTCCGGGTGATCGAAGGTGTCGCCCTTGGGCCCGTCGCGCCGACCAGCGTCAACATCAGCAGCGTGCAGTTGACGCCCGGCGGACCGCAACTCACTTGGTATGCGCCGATCAGCTCGACCTTCCACGTCGAGTGGACTGACACGCTCTTTCCGCCGAATTGGGTGCAAGTGGCTGCGCCTGTTACCAGCGTAAACGGCATCTTTATCTTCAATGACGATGGGATTGTGACGGCTCCATTGGGTGGGATCCGATTCTATCGCATCTCCCAGCCGTGAAGCGCCCGCTTGTCGTTGCGTTGAATCCTTCCATCGACGCCGAGTGGCGCGTTGCGGCGGTGCGCTGGGAGGAGAAGAACGACGTTCAATCCGAACGTCGTTGGGCCGGCGGTAAGGGCGTCAACGTGGCGCGCTGGCTGACGTTTCATGGCTGTGGGCCGCAGTTGCTCCTTCCGCTGGGCGGGGCAACTGGCGACGAACTTGCGACCTTGCTCTCCCGTGAAGGCATCGACACGCGTATCTTTGAACTCGGTCGCAACCAATCAACTCGCGTCAATGTCATCGTGACCACGGATGCCCAGGGGCAGATGCGCTTCAATCCTTCCGGTCCCAAGTTCAATCCTTCGCAGTGGCGCGCCTTCAAAAGTTATATCGTCAAGGCGCTGCCGGGAACTGACTTCCTCGTTCTTTCCGGAAGTTTGCCGCGCGGTCTGGCGCATGGGGCCTACGTTGAACTCATCCGGCTGGCGCGGCGCCAAGGCGTATCTGTGCTGCTCGATTGCGATGGCCCGGCCTTGGCGGCGGCGTTGAGCGCGAAACCATTTCTGGTGAAGCCGAATGAGCACGAGTTGTTGGCTTGGTTTCAGGCGAGTGATGTGTCCAAAGTTTTGAAATGTCCGACTCTCAAGGGTGTGCCGCGCAAGGTGGTTCGCGCTGCGGCCGCAATGTCTTCCCGGTCCGGAGGATGGGTGTGTGTGTCACGCGGTGCCAAACAGGCCTTGCTCGTGAATGTCGCCGCGGAACAGTTCATGACGGCCTTGCCACCCAAGACCCGCGTGCGCAACACGGTCGGGGCAGGGGACGCAATGCTGGCCGGCATGCTCAAGGAAGTGCGCCGTGATGCCGCGCCGCTGCAATGGCTGAAGACCGGCCTGCGAATGGGCTCAACAGGGACAAGGCTTGCGGCGGGTCAACTCCCTTCGAAGTAACAAAAGAAAACGCCCGGCAGTTTTTGCTGCCGGGCGCGTAGTGATCTTTCTGGAGGCTTAACTGCCCACGCTCGCGAGTTCTTCGTTCGTCGTGACGTTGACGATCTTGAACTGTTCCGCGTGCATCGCCGGTTCGGCGCGGAAGGACAGCTTGCCGAAGTAACGCTTTTCCAGCTCGATGAGGTGCTTCTCGTCTTCCTTGCGGAGACGTTCGAGCACGACCGGGTTCACCACGATGCGCAACTGGAAGTCGCTTTCGTCGCGGCCACGCTTCTTGAGGATCTCCACCAGCTTGCGCTGGATCTCCACGCTCATTGTGAGTGAGCTCTTCACCTTGCCGCGGCCTTTGCAATACGGGCAATCGTCATAGACCGCCTGATGCACGCTCTCGCTGTGACGTTGGCGCGTCATCTCCATCAAGCCGAGTTGCGAGATGGGCAGGATGTGCGTCTTGGCCTTGTCGCGGCGCAACTGGTCGCGCACGCGGTTGTAAACATTCTGCTGATCCTTGCGCGATTTCATGTCGATGAAGTCGAGCACGATGAGGCCGCCCATGTTGCGCAGGCGGAGCTGGCGGCAGATTTCATCAGCCGCTTCAAGGTTCACCTTGTAGATGGCCTCGTCCTGATTCTTGCTGCCCTTCGCCCGGCCCGTGTTCACGTCGATGGCGACCAGCGCTTCGGTTTCGTCCACGACGATGTAAGCGCCGCTCTTCAGATGCACCGTGCGGGAGAATGCGTTCTCCAACTGCTTTGAAATGCCGAAGCGGTCAAAGATCGGCTGCGGCTCGTTGTAGAGCTTGATCTTGTCCGCGGAGCGCTTCGAGATCTTGGAGATCATCTCGCGCATCCGGTCGTAGGCTTTGGGATGGTCCACCACGATGCGTTCAACGCCTTCGGTGAGGAAGTCGCGCACAGTGCGGTCCACGAGGTCAGGCTCTTGGAACACGCACGTGGCCATGCCCTGCTTCTTGATGCGTTCTTGAATGAGGTTCCATTCCTCCAGCAACAAGGCGAGGTCGCGCACGAAGTAACGCTTCTGCTGCCCTTCGCCGACGGTGCGCATGATGACGCCCATGCCGTCCGGGATGGCAAGTTCGCGGAGAATCTTCTTTAGGCGCGAACGTTCCTGCGGGTTCTCGATCTTGCGCGAGATACCGCTCTGGTCGGAGCCGGGCAAAAGCACGAGATAGCGCCCGGGCAGCACGACGTTGGTCGTGACGCGGGGCCCCTTGGTGCCGATGGGACCTTTGGTGACTTGCACGATGATGTCGCTGCCGGGCGGATAAAGCCGCGGCACATCCTTCTGCGTAATCTTCGGCTTATCGCGTTTGTTGCGACCGTCGCGCTCGACGATTTCCACACCGCTGTCGAATTGGTTGGGCACGATGTCCCAGTAGTGCAGGAACGCATTCTTCTCGAAGCCGATGTCTACGAACATCGCTTTGAGGCCGTCTTCCAAGTTGCGCACGCGGCCCTTGAAGATGCTGCCGACGAGGCGTTCCTCGGTCGTGCGCTCGATGTTGAACTCCTCCAGCTTGCCCTCTTCCAGCACCGCGACGCGCGTTTCCAGCGTCTCCGCGTTGATGATGACTTCCTTGTGCGTCTTCTTCTCCGGGCGAATCAGGTTCATCACCTTCTTCTTGATGCTGACGACGCCGTCTAC
>JBEGQI010000368.1:0-3169 GCA_041181065.1 Verrucomicrobiota bacterium
ACTTTCGATATAATTTCAACGCCCCCGCCTTGTCCCCCAGCTGTTGCGTGGCGATGGCTAGGTTGAGCATTGCCGCCGGGTGGTCAGGTTGCCGAACTAGCGCGACACCGAAGCTGGCCGCCGCCTCCCGGGAGCGACTCCGCTGAATCTGAATCAATCCAAGCGTGTTCCAAGAATCAGCTGATTTGTCATCCAATTGTAGCGCCTTACGGATATGCAGTTCGGCCTGGGGCAAGTCACGCATGCGCATCTCGGATTCAGCGAGCCGCTCGAAGCCCTCGGGCGCGTGAGGTCGGCTCAGGGTGTAAGTGGTGAACGCGGAGCGTGCCTCACCAGCCTGCCCCACTTCCAGATAGAGCATGCCCAGATTCAAACGTGCCTCCATGAGATCCGGGTTGATGCTGAGCGCGCGATTGTAGGCCGCAACGGCATTGCTGGACTGGCCAGCCTGATGCCGGGCGATGCCAAGGTAATTCCAAACAGTTGCATTGGTCCGAAAAATCTCGGCGGCGACCTGCAAACGCTCGGCCGCCTCTGCAGGACGTCCCTTTTCGAGCAAGCGCTGACCGTCTTCAAACGCCTTTGGCCCGGCTGGTTTGCAAGCGGCGAGCAGTAACGTCAACCCCGCAGCAAAACACGGAATGCACGCGCCCAGATTTTTTTTTGTCCACATGGGCGGGCGTGGTAACATTCGCGTCCTGACGTGTCAAGAAACGCACCAAAAATGCAACACTTTCGCCAGACCATCGCCGCCGGGATCGTCGCGACGTTGATGCTTCCCCTCGTCGCGTCCGCCGTGGAGAGCATCGCCGCGCCCCACGCCCTGCCCCACGCACGGGTGGTTGCAGTCATCGATCCTCAGGCAACGAGTTCATTCAAACCGGATGAAGCCGTGGTCGAAGCCATGTTAAACCGCGGCCTGACAAATCTCAGCGGCCAGGTGAATGTTTCTGCAGCGTGGTTAAGCTTTCTTGGCACCAATGAGGTAGTGGGAATCAAGGTTTACACCGCACCGGGCTCCGACACAGGAACACGGCCGCAAGTCGTCGCCGCCGTCGTCAAAGGATTGCTCGCTGCGGGGTTCGCAACCAATCACATCATCATCTGGGATCGGCGGCTGGAGGATTTGCAACGCGCTGGATTTGGCGAATTGGCGACCCAGTTTGGCGTGCGAATCGCCGGCGCGGTGGATGTCGGCTACGACGAAAAGACTTTTTACGACACCGCGCTGATGGGAACCCTGATCTACGGCGACATGGAATTCGGTCGCAAGGGCGATGGCATCGGGCGCAAATCGTTTGTGTCAAAACTTGTGAGCCAGCAGATGACGAAGATCATCAACGTGGCTCCACTGTTGAACCATAACAATGCCGGGGTCGCGGGAAATCTTTATAGCCTGGCGATGGGCTGCACGGACAATCTGGGCCGTTTCGAGAACAGTCCGGAACGGCTGGCCACCGCAGTGCCAGAATTGTTCGCCTTACCAGTGCTAAGCGACCACGTTGTGCTAAACGTCTCCGACGCACTCATCTGCCAATACGAAGGCGAGGATCGTGGCTTGCTGCACTACTCTACCGAGCAGAATGAAATCCGCCTGAGCCGCGACCCGGTGGCGCTGGATGTTCTTGCTCTGCAAGACTTGGAACAATTGCGCAAAGCGCGCTCGCAAGTGAACCTTCCCGGGAATTGGGAGCTTTACAAGAACGCCGCACTACTCGAACTGGGCATAGCCGACCCCAAGCGGATTGATGTCATCACGCTCAAACCGACTCACGGCCCAGCGGAGACACGATAAAAACGGATCGGATCGGAAGTGGTTAGGTTGTTCGTCGTCAACAAATCGCCCGTTCCCGCAAACGGTGGCCCGAAGTTTTGCCAAGTGCCTGATGTCAAGTTGGTGCGCACTTGCACCTGATATTGCAAACCGGGCAGCGTGGTCCAACTGAAGAAAATGGCCTTGTTCGAAACGGTCGTGCTCGTGAACGTCGGCTGCGGGTATGAAGAACAGCACGCATAGGTCGAATTGGAAGTAACAAAAGTCACACTCCAACCGCCGGAGAGGCTGCCACCATCAGGCGTGGCCCAATCGTAGAAATACAATCCCCAATTCCCGTTCGGGTTCCCCCCGAGAGCATTCAATGTTGAGTTGTAGGGGCCTGCAGGTGCTGGCAAGGGAAGCGTATCAGCATAATAGGCAGAAGTCTGATAAGTGCCGGACACGATTGTTTGCAAATTAGTCGAGACCGGCAATTTACCAGCAGCCGAATCATCGAACGTCAGGGTAACACCAGAAATGGAGTTTGCCCCGCCACAACCACTGAACAACAGCGTGGCCTGCGAACTCGGGTTGGCCACCAAACCATCAATGTCATCAGGGTAGGTGTGACTTAGGCCATTCAACTTGACGATGACCTTTGCCACCGGATTTGTAACCCCAGAAACCGTGATGGCAGACGGATAAGGCGATGACGCCCCGCCAGTGGGAATCGACATGGCGCTCACGTTCTGAAACACCTGAGTCGAAACCGTGGCAGAACCCACACCCAAAATAAAAACTTTGCCCCAAGTTCCGAAATCCGCAGTGCCGTCCGACAATTTCAAAAGTCCGGTAACAGAACCACCGCATGATCCGACAGCAGTAAAGGAAAGAGCTTGGGTGACCGAAGCACCTGAAGCAATGGCTCCAAGGTTTACCGGCACGCTAGGATAATAAACGCCATTGGACGTAAGCAGCGTCGCAACCAGATTCGTAGTAGGTGCAGTGCCGACATTCGAAAGAATCCAATTCACCGATACTGTTTCATATGGATCAATAGCATTATTCGTAGGCAAGCAAGACTCGGCTGCCAAGGCGGTCCCGACGAGTTGCACGGCTGGAACATTGCCTCCCGGCGTGACTGAAAAATTCACGTCGGATATGTCGAAGAAGATGTTGCCCGTGCCTTGCACTTTGATGCGGGCTTGGCTCGAAGTAACATTGGGCAGCACCACAACAGCAGATCCTGAATTGGCCGCATTACTGGCCAGCAAAAATGGGAAGCTCAATCCGCCGTTGGTGGACATGTAGATATCCACCCCGGCAGCGTTAATCGGAGCGCTCGCGGTTCCCGCAACATTCCATGTGACTGTGCGCGCCCCTGACCAATTTGTGGCCGTGTTCGGCGAAGTC
>JBEGQI010000369.1:0-15381 GCA_041181065.1 Verrucomicrobiota bacterium
GATGTGGGCGATGCCATTCCGGCTGATCTGCTTGAAGACTTTCATGACCGCGCGTCTCTCGGTTTCGTGGCTGCCGAATTGATAATATGTCCCCAGGTCCAGGGTCATGTGGCCCGGCAAGGGAATTGAGGTGGCGATTTCAAACCGGTGATCGGAAAAATTCTGAAAGTAGTATCGGAAGTGGACGAGCAGCAAGGTCTGGCCAGCCTCACGTATCCGGGAGCTTAAGAACGCGTAAGGATTGGTCCGGAGCGGCCGCACGCCGAATCGCAAACTGCGTCCCTCGGCCAGAGTCCGCCACCAAGAACGTTCGGTCGCACGATACGAAATATCGTAGGTGGAGACCGACTCTTCCTCAACTGCATCGACTGAATCAGCGAAAAGGCTGCCCAGGATCGAGCCGCGCGTCTGCAACCAGCCCAGCAACGGCAGGGTCGTGGCTGCGTCGCGCAGGCCATATTCGAAGGACTTGGTCAGCGCCGAGCCAGCGGCAGAATTCATGCGGTCCTGAAGCCATTCCGCGGAAGCTGTAGGATTCAGGACGGACCATTCGATGAGCTTCAACGCGTGCAACCGATCTGCGAAGACTTCGTCCATACGCCGATCGAGAGCAAATTCAAACCGGTCGAAGAATCCACCGCTGCTGGAGTCGGGTTTAAGTTGAAGTTCCCCCAATCCGGGCGCCACATCCAACACCATGTTCCCACCGGCAACCTTCGTCGCGCAATGAACGACCAAAAACAGAAGTAACGAAAGCCAGCGGAGAAATTTCACGATGACAAACTCAAGGGTAAAGGATGGAATGATTTTGAACGAAGTGCGGCACCATTTTCGCCCGCATCAAGCCACCCGCCCCGTTTCCGGTCGCATGAGGAGCGACCTGATTTTCAAAACCCAGCCTGACTGTCGTTGCATTCATCTGCTAAGTGCTGCTTTCGAAAAGCATCGACGATGCCAGCGGGGTTTTGGAGCAGAAGATCAAAAAGTGAACGCCGCACAAGAAGTGAGAATAGGCTTTCGCGAGTTTGCGGATTCAGCGCTATGGACCGTGCCCGCCAGAAAATCAACAGCATCGAAATAAAATCCACCAATTTAACCGGGAAGAAACGAGATGTTGCTACAGTCAGATTCCCATTATAGCGAATTGGGCGGCAGGCAAGAACGGACGGATTCTGGCAGAGGCCAGGCCAGAAACGGGACAGTCCAACAGAATCAGCGGTGCGGCGACGGACGATTATCTGAGTGGCGGAAGGTGATGCGTGCCTTGCCGAGGTCGTAGGGGGACATCTCGACGTTCACACGGTCGCCGACGCTGATGCGTATGAAATGCTTGCGCATCTTGCCGGAAATGTGAGCGAGGACTTCGTGCCCGTTCGGCAGCGCGACGCGAAACATGGTGCCGGGAAGCACCTGCGTCACTGAGCCAGTCAATTCAATTGGTTCTTCTTTTGCCACAGAGAATCGTTAAGCGCGGCAATTTCTGCCAGCAACCTGCCGTGAAATCAATGCTTTACTGGCCGGATTCTAGGGCTCCCCTCCCTACCGCGCGGCTCAACCAAAGAATGGGTTGTTCGCCTTCTCTTCCGCGACCGTCGTCAACGGACCATGTCCGGGACAGAGCAATGTATCCGCCGGCAATGCGAGGATCTGCTCAACGATGATCTGCCGCGCGGTGGCCCACGAACCTTCCACGCCGCCCGCGGAGCCAGCGAACATAGTGTCACCGACCACAGCCACATGCGCCGCGTCTTCCGGCCAGTTGCCAATGACATAGGTCACGCCGTCGTCGGCATGCCCCGGAGTGAAGCGGTTGGTGATGCGCAGGCTGCCGAGATGGATGCAATCGTTGCGCCGGTTCTTGTGCTGCGGCAACGCGTCCTTGGCATCAGTATGCAGGATGGCTTTCGGAAATTTCTCGCGCAACCCACTGAGGCAGGCGACGTGATCAGGATGGCTGTGCGTGATGAAGAGGTGACGCAGTTGCAATTCATTCGCCGCCACTTCGCGCTCGATGGCCGCCAAGTCGAAGCCCGTGTCGAACAACGCCGCGTCGCGAGTCACTTCATCCCAGATCAAAAAACAATTCACGGAGTAGCGACCGTTGCTGCTGGTGATGACGCGCAACTCGCGCCAGAGCGAAAGGTCTTTGGCCGACGGCAGCCAACCCCCGGCGACCTTCGCCAGCTTGGCGGCATTCAATCCCGTCAACCCCGCCAGCGCGGCGAGGTTAGGTTGCTTCGGCGCGGAGCCCGTTGCTTCGAACGCTGCGTAATCCGACGCGCTCAAGCCAGCCGCCTGTGCCGCCGCCGCCTCGCTCACGCCCGCCATCTCGCGCGCCTTGCGCACGATGTCACCTTGATGATCTTCCAGATTCATGCGCGCCAACGATAGTCAGCGGGGGGTTCGCCGCAAGTTCGCGCTGCTAAAATTGTCGAGCCACCTGGGCTGCCAATTGCGGCAACCAACGCCTCGCCCGCGCCTCGGCTTCTGCGGGCGAAGTCAGTCTGGTGAGTGCCGCGACCTGAGAAAATTTTCCGCGCAGAAGCTTTTCATCGTCGAGTGCCCCGCCCAATCCGACGCACGGAACGCGCAACCGCCGGCACCACGCCGCCAGTTCCCCTACCCCTTTACCCATCAGCGTCGAGCGATCCAGTCGGCCTTCGCCCGTGATGACCAAATCAGTCCGACGCAACTGCGCCACCAGCCCGGACTCACGCGCAACTAATTCAAACCCCGCCACGCGCCGCGCACCCGCAAACGCCACCAGCCCAAACCCCAATCCGCCCGCTGCACCGGCACCCGTTTCGCTGGCGATGTCGCGCCCGAACTGAGCGCGCACCACCCGGGCCAAAGTGCGTAGCGCCTCTTCTGCCGCCGGAAAATCCTGCGGGCGCAATCCCTTTTGCGGACCGTAAACGCGCGTGCAACCACGCCGACCGAGCAGCGGATTCTGCACGTCCACCGCCACGACGAGGCGCGTCGGCCAATCGCGATGCGCGGGCGGCTCGATGCGAACAAGTTTGGGGAGCTCCGTCCAAGATGAGATTTCGTCGCCGCGCCGATCCAGAAAACGCCAGCCCAACGCTCGCGCCAGCCCGAAGCCGCCGTCATTGGTTGCGCTGCCGCCGATGCCGACGAGGCATTGTTTCGCCCCGCGCCGTTGAGCCGCCCGCAAAACCATGCCGAGCCCGCGGGTATCGAGTTGGAACGGATGAAATCGACCGCGCGGCAGCATCGCGAGCCCGATGACGCGGGCGGATTCGATGATGGCCGTCCGGCTGCACGCCTCCCACCACCAAGTCGCGACGCAGCGTCGCCCGGCAGCATCCACGGCCACCGTCCGCACCCGTTTCGCCCCGCGCAATTCCGCAAGCACAGCCCCGAAGCCGTCACCGCCGTCGGAGATCGGGCGCAGGACCAGTTCATCCGCCGGTCGCACCCGCGCCCAGCCACGCGCAATGCACGCCGCCGCCTCGCTGGCGGTGAGCGTTCCCTTGAACTTGTCTGGCGCAATCAGCACTCGCACGACCGCAGCCTAACGCGCCCCGGGCCAGGCCGCGAGCCACATCAAGACAGGGTTGCGCGTTGGCGAACCTCTGGCACATTGGCGGCGGATTGACCGATTGTTTTATGAGCCAACCGAAAATCATCGCTTACTTGAAACCCAGTTGCGGCTGGAGCAACGGCGTGCGCGCCATCATGCGGAAATACAACCTCAACTATGAGGACCGCGACATCATCAACAATCCGCTGCAACGGCAGGAAATGATCATGAAGAGCGGCCAGATGCTGAGCCCCTGCGTCGAGATCGACGGCCACATGCTGCCTGACATCAGCGGCGAGGAAGTCGAAGCCTACATGCTGTCGAAGGGTTTGGTCACCGAGAATTCCATCCAGCCCGACGCCCCGACGAACCAGCCGTGCGCGCACGAGTTGCCGCAGTCGGCGCCGATCAAGTTCACCTGAACCATTTCAGCCAAAAACAAAACGCGGAGGCGAACCCTCCGCGTTTTTTGTTTTCGTGACCGGCGAATCAACCGCCCTCACGACTAAAGCTTCACCGCGATGTCTCGCGCCTGCTTGATCAACTCCAGATCCGTCGCGAGGTCGCCGAAGCGAAAGCGCGCCGCCCCGCTCTGCTGCTGACCCAACAATTCGCCGGGGCCGCGCAGTTTCAGATCCGCCTCGGCGATCTTGAAGCCGTCCGTGCTTTCCTCCAACACGCGCAACCGTTCGCGCGCCTCCGCGCCGTCAGCGTTGGAGACGAGGATGCAGAAAGACTCGTGCGCGCCACGACCGATGCGTCCGCGCAGTTGGTGTAATTGCGCCAGGCCAAATTGCTCTGCGTTCTCGATGAGCATCACGGTCGCGTTCGGCACATCGACCCCGACCTCGATGAGCGACGTGGACAGCAGCACGCGCGTCTGGTCCGCGCGGAACGCGCTCATCACCGCTTCCTTTTCGCGCGCCGCCAGCCGACCGTGCAACAAGCCGACATTGAACGGCGCGAGCGCCATCTTCACCTTCTCAAACTCCTGCACCACGGCCTTCACTTTGCCCGCGTCCGTTTCCTCGACGCGCGGATAAACGACGTAAGCCTGTCGCCCCGCCTGCAGTTTCTCGCGGACGAATTCCCACACTTTCGGCAATGCATCGGCCATCCGGATGAACGTGCGGATGCGCCCCCGCCCCGTGGGCAACGCATCAATCGTCGAAACGTCGAGGTCGCCGTAAAGCGTCAGGCCGAGCGTGCGCGGGATGGGCGTGGCGGTCATCACGAGCAGATGGGGATAACGTCCCTTGCGCACGAGCGCCTCGCGCTGTGCCGTGCCGAACTTGTGCTGCTCGTCCACGATGACGAGGCCGAGGTTTGGGATGTCGAAGCCGGACGTGAGCAACGCATGCGTGCCGATCGTAAGGGCTGCGCCATCCGGGCTGCGTGCTCCGTCCGCGGTGGCTTTAGAGCTGCCCGTTTGCAGACTCACCCTCACCCCGAGCGGTTCAAGCCACTTCGTGAAATTCCGGAAATGTTGCTCGGCGAGGATCTCCGTCGGCGCCATCAACCCCACGCTGAACCCGCTCTCCAACGTCATCAAGGCCGCGCACGCCGCCACGGCGGTCTTGCCCGAACCGACGTCGCCTTGCAGCAATCGCCGCATCGGATGCGCGCCGCGCAGGTCTTCACGGATCTCGCGCAAAACCCGCGTCTGCGCCTCGGTCAGCTTGAAGCCGAGTTGCGCGAGGAAAGGTTTGATGAGCCGGTTGTCGCCACCGCACGCCAGCGCCTTCGCCTGCGCCTCGAATTTCCGGCGGCGCGCAATCACGCCGCGTTGCAACTCGATGAACTCGTCCAGCGCCAGCCGTCGCCGCGCGATCTCGACGTCGTCCAGCTCGTTTGGAAAATGCAACATGCGGACGGCATTCGCGCGCTCGGGCAGGCTGGTAGTCCCGCCTTTAGGCGGTTGGGACGCAGCGCCGGCTAAAGGCGGAACTACAAACTTGTCCGTCACGTCGCGCTCAAACCGCTCCAGCGCACGCCAGACGATTCCGCGCATCACGCGAGCCGTGAGCCCTTCGGTGAGCGGGTGGATGGGCACGATGCGATTGACGTGGATGAATTCCTCCTCGCCGGTTTCGAGCGGCTCGGTCTCCGGATGATCGAATGTGCGCGGGCGCAGCGTTTCCGCTTTGCCGAACACGAGGAACTCGCGGCCAACCGTGTAATACTCCTCCATCCACGGATAGCCCTGCCACCAGCGGCAATGCAGTCGCGCCGTGCCGTCGTCGAGGATGCACTCAAACATCGTCCGAGAACCGCCCTTCCAACGTTTGATGCCCGCCGCGACGACTTTTCCGCGCACGGTCGCCGGCTGACCAATCTGCAGTTCGCGAATGGGAAGAAACTTTCGCCGGTCCTCGTAACGTCGCGGGCGATGCAGGAGCAAATCCTCGACGGTGTGAATCCCGAGCCGCGTGAATTGCACCGCGCGCTCCGGCCCCACACCCCAAAGCATCGTCACCGGCTGCGCCAGCGGCGGCAGGTTCGGGTCGGATTCGGATTTGGGCGCAGGCACGGCGGCACGATACAAACGGCGTTTCGCGCCAGCAAGATTGCGGACACGCGAACCGCCGGTTGCGCGAGATGGGTTGGGAATTGAAACGCGGATGTGAAACCCGCGTTCGGCTTACGCCTTCGCCGACTTGCGCGCGACGAAATCTTCGAGCGCGGAGAAAAGGCCGGCGGAACCCGCGAAGTGACGCTGCCCCGTCGGTGACACCATGCCGAAGCCGTCGCCGTAGGCGGGGCCGTTCGCGACGCAGGCGCTGATCTTGGCCTCGTCCAGGAGCAACTGGGCAGCAACGAGTGCGTCCTCGCGTTTGCCTTCGACTTCATACTTCCAGCCGACGACTTGCGACTTGGGGAACAGATCGCCGAGCTGCGCGATCAATTTCGGTGTGGGGACGAGTTCCGCGAGCAAGGTGCCGTCGCGCGTGGAGAACTTGTCCGAGGCGACTTCTTCCATCTGGCCGTTCGCATCGCGCTTCCAAACTTTGCCGAACATGAAATCGCCAACGGCCGCCATGTGGAAGACGGCATTCACCGGATTCTTGGACAGCGACTTCAACTTGTCTTGAAGATCGGTCGTGGTGCTGAACGTGATGACCTTCTGGGCGCGGCGGTTGCCGTTCCAGGTGGCCTGCTCGCCGACGAGCAGCGTGACTTGATGACCGCGCCCGGCGAGGAAGTTCGCCATCTCGGTGCCGGTGCGACCGGTGGAGAAATTCGTGAGGCGCCGAACCATGTCGAGCTTTTCAATCGTGGGACCCGCAGTGACGATAAAATTCATAGGGCCGCGAAGGATACGCGAACTTGCCCGCAAGGGAAGATGGAAAGTTGAAGCTGCCTCGAGAAAATACCGGGCGTGCAACGCAAAATAGTTGACGGGAAACGGACCGGTTCCACGCTATTCTAGTTGAGCCCGTTGAATTGGACCGTCGCCGAACTGACCTTCCGGCGCGCCCCTCTGCACGGTCCGCATGCACATGTTTCGCAAGCCGCCCATCATCGTCGCCGTCGCCTGCTGCGTCCTGTTCGGATGCGCCGCCCGCGCGCAGGACCGCACGTTGCTCTTCAGCCCGACAGATGTGGGCGTGACCAAGTCGATCCCAACTTGGGGCCTCGATACCGCGTGGCTCAGCGCAGACAATGTCCGGCGCGGCGCGCTCTTCATGGGGACGCCGCAGGTAGACGTCATCCGCTTCTCGTTCACGGGCGACTGGCCGTTGACGAACGGCGATCTGGGGGCGTCGGCGTTGACCGAATTCAACGACCGCATGGCCATCGTGAATGCCTACACGGACGCGCATGCGGCGCTTTACCTGAACAACGATTCGCCGACGTATGACGCAAGTTTCATTGGCGGCGACGGACGCATTGAACCGGTCGCATGGGCTACGTTGATCAACGCGACGAAATCGCGTTGTGTCAATGCCGGTCGCACTGTTCTAGCGGTGTCGCCCTACAACGAGCCTGACGACAGCTTTCCGCAGGGCAGCGTGACGCGCCTCGGCGACGTTTGCTGGCAGTTGCGCAACACCTACGGGACGAACTTCGGCGGCGTCAGTGTTTACGGCGCCAGCACGCTCAACCCGGATAACGCCGCCACCTGGTATGATACACTGAACGGTTGGGGCTACTTGGAAGCCGGCTGCACGCATCAGCTCGCCGGCGGCTTCGATAATTATGCCGCATTCCACCAAACCGTGCAGGCGAACGGCGATCTCGGCGTGAACGATGAGTTGCACAACGTCATGGAAGCGATGGTCGGCGCCGAATATGGCATGGACGTCGGCATCTGGTGGGGCACGGCGGAGCGGGCGCGCGGTGAATTCGTGAAGGCCAGCGACGGCCAGCGGCTCGCCTACGCAGAACATCGCGGCAACTGGACAGCGGCATCCGTGTATCGCGGAACGAACGGCGCAGTGCAGGCGTTCGTGGGCGAATCGGAACGTCAATCCATGCCGACGACCTATCGCTTCTTCGCCAAGGACCGCGATGTGTTCTACGATGGCGATGGCCCGCGCCGCGACTACACCGTGACCACCACAGGGGACAATGTTTATTGGTCCGCCGCCCATAAAAATGCCGAGAAGGTCGTGAACATCACGTGGGGCGCGGATGTTCCACCGGCGATCAACGGTCGTTACCTCATCGTGAATCGGAACAGCGGCAAAGTCCTGCAAGTTCCCGGCAGCAGCACCGCCAACGGCGTGCAACTCACGCAGAACGCCTACACCAACGGGCTCAATCAGCAGTGGGACGTGAATCCGTTGCCGAACTCCTTCGGCGGCGACTACAGCTACTTCACTCTCAAGGCCGCGCACAGCGGCGTGACAATGGACCTGAATGGTTTCTCTTACATCAACGGCGCCGCAGTCCAGCAGTGGAATGGCGGCACGAACGCCGTCGAGCAATGGTATCTGCAATACACCACGAACGGTTACTTCAAGATCCGCAGCCGCTGGAGCAACAAGGTCGTCGGCGTGAACGGCGCGTCCACCGTGAACGGCGCCACGATCCTGCAATGGGACGACAACGGCACGCTGGACCACGAATGGCGTTTCATCCCGACGAATGCCGCCGTGGAATTTGTGGCGCCCGCCGCGCCGACGGGACTCAGCGCCGTGGCGAACGCGCGCTCGGTTCAATTGAGCTGGAATACCAACAGCGAATCCGACCTCGGCGGCTACTCCGTGCTCCGCGCAACGAATGCCGCCGGCCCGTTCGAGATCGTGGCGCGCGGCCTGACCACCAACACGTTCACGGACAAATCTGCCAACCTGCCGCAAAATTATTTCTACATCGTCAAGGCGGTGGACCGGTCATTGAACACTTCCGCCAGTTCCGCGTTCGTCGGCGCGAAGCCGACCGGCAACGCATCGCTGATCGCGCGCTACTCGTTCGACGGAAATCTCACCGACACCTCCAGCAACGCGAACCATCCGATCCTGACCAACGGTTCGCCTACCATTGTTGCCGGTAAATTTGGCTCAGCGCTGGACCTCATTGGCACCAACCAATCCACGATGCTGCCTGCGAACATGTTCGCCGGTGTGACCCACTTCAGCGTTGCCGTGTGGGTGAATTGGGACGGCGGCAGCGCGTGGCAACGCATCTTCGACTTCGGCAACGGCACGACGGACTACCTGTTCCTTACGCCGAGCAGCGGCGGCGGCACGTTGCGCTTTGCCATCACCACGAACAATTATTGGAGCGAGCAGATGGTGGAAACAGCCGCGCTCCCCGTCGGCCAGTGGCGGCATGTGGCGCTCACTTACAACGGCACCACCGCAAAACTTTACATCAACGGCATCCTCGCCGCGTCCGCTGCCATCACGATTCCGCCCGCCGCCATCAACCCGGCGCTGAATTATCTCGGCGAGAGCCAATTTGAAACCGACCCGACTTTTAACGGCCGCCTCGATGAACTCCTGCTCTACAACTACGCGCTCAGCGACGCCGAGATTTCCCGGCTCGCAACCGTCAATCAACTGCCGCCGCCGACCACGCCCACGACCTTGACCAGTTCCATTGCCGGCAACACGCTCACTCTCGCGTGGCCGTCGAATTACCTCGGCTGCCGGCTCGAATCGAATGCCGTCAGCCTGACCGCGAGCGGCGCGTGGTTCACGGTCATTGGCTCAGCCTCAACCAACCTGTTCAACTTGCCGCTGGGGTCGGGCGCCACCAACGTCTTCTTCCGTCTGGCCTATCCGTAGCCGGTTGGGACGGCAGGTCCTGAAAAGCGCTTTACTTCCCGCCTTGGTCGCGCACACTTCGCCCCCGTTATGGATAAGTTCTGGAGCATTTGTTGCATGCCGATTGGCACCGCCATCGTCTTGATTCCCGCCGCCGTTGTGTGGTGGCTCGTGGACCGTAAGAAACCTGGTCCCGATGACGCGGAGAAGTCAAAGAAGCCTTAACCCGCCCTGCCATGGCTGAACCCAAAATTTCGCAGCGCGCCCCTTTCGTGCTTAAAGAAGCGGCGGGCACAAGGTTTTTCTGCACGTGTGGCCATTCAAAAGGTCAGCCGTTCTGTGACGGATCGCACAAAGGCACCGGATTCTCTCCACTCAAAATCGATCTGACCGAAGCAAAGACTGTTGCATGGTGTGGATGCAAACATTCGAAGAATCTTCCCTACTGCGACGGCTCGCATAACCGGCTCGGCTGAACCAATTTTGACCCGTTTTTCAAGGCAGGCGCCAACGCCTGCCTTTTTTATTTTCGCCGTTGCATCCCGCCCGTTTTGTCGGAATGTTGCGCGCGTGAATAATCCGCTTCGCGCCCGGCCGTTGACGGGGTTACGCATCTTCCTTGCACTCACCATCGCCGTGGTCGCGGATGGATTGCAGCTCGGAGGAACGTTAATCGGCGGTCCATTGGCCGCAGTCGGGTTCGTGGAAGCGGTGGATGTGATCGCCATGATCTTGACCGTGCTGCTGCTCGGGTTTCATCCGCTGCTCCTGCCGACTTTCGTGGTCGAGTTCATCCCGGTGATCGATATGTTGCCGACTTGGACAGGTTGCGTGGGAGCGGTGCTCCTTTTGCACAAGCGCGCCCAGACGAACAAAGCCGAACCGCCAACCGCAAGTCCGCCCGCTCAAACCGAAGCGCCCAAGCCGCCGCAAGCCTCCGGACCCGTGATCGACGTCTAGGAATGAAAAAACAACGGGCGACCGTGAAGCCGCCCGTTGAACCCATGAGCAACCAACCAGACCAAATCTACTCCCGCTTCTTGAAGAAGCCGCTGGGATCGGCGCAATTAAGGATGGACAAATCAAGACCCGCCGAAGGATCGCGTTCCTGAGCGATTTGCATCTGGCTCGCGATCCGCGGGGAGGCGGCGCTGGCGAAATATTTCACCGCACCGACGCCTACACCGGCGGGAAAGAGGACCAGCAGGAGGCAATTCTCATCCACATCCTGGATGTAGATGCCGAAATTCTCGCCCTGCTGGAAAGTGTTGTTGAAACCGGTTTCGCCAACCATGCCGGCGATGCTTTGGCTGGCCATGAACGCGCCCGAGGCGAGCGCGGCAATGCTCGTCAGGTCGAAATCCTGGTCGAGGCTCTTGCTCGTGATGAGGAACCCGCCCTTGTCTGCCACGAGTGCTGTGCTGGCCTCGCTCTTGACGAGCAATTCCTTCAGCGTGGCATCGATTTGGGCTATATCCTCCTCGATGAGTTGGGGCAGTGTGCCCATAGAGTTTACGCGTATTGCGGCTGGCTCTGGTTGACGAACTTGTGGAGCAACATGCGCGTGATCATGTTCAAGGATTCGAACACGCCTTCGCACTTGTTCGCACAGCCGGTAAAGGACGGCACCTGCACGTCACGGTTGTTGAGCAGGTAGTCCATGTATTCCACCGGCGCCACGTTCGGGAGGTCGCGTTTGTTGTATTGCAGCACGTAGGGGATGTCGTCGATGTTGAGCTTGAGACTCTTCAAGTTGTCCTGAAGGTTTTGGAAGCTCTCAACGTTCTCGGCCATCTTCTCGTATTGCGAGTCAGCCACAAACACGATGCCGTCCACCCCGCGCAGCACGAGCTGGCGCGTGGTGTTGTAGATCACCTGGCCCGGCACGGTGTAGAGCTGGAACTTGGTTTTAAAGCCCTTGATGCTCATCGCCTCAATGGGGAGGAAGTCGAAGAACAAGGTGCGGTCGGAACTGGTCGCGAGCGAAACGAGCTTGCCCTTGTTACCGGCGGCGGTTTGGACGTGGTCGTGAACTTGCACGAGGTTCGTCGTCTTACCGCCCATCGCGGGGCCGTAATAGACGATCTTGACCTGCAGTTCCCGGGTTGCCTGATTGATTATGGCCATAGGATTATTGCGCTTTCTTGTAATCGAGTTCGCGGGCGAGTTCAGTGAGGTGAGCCGTCGGCAGCGGCTCGCCCGCTGTGCCGAATGCGGCGAAGAAGATCCCGTTCACGCGGAAAATCTTCCAAGGCACGTTGCCGACTGTGAAATTCAGATTATTCAATTCGCCCATGCGAAGTTCCTTCGTGCATCCGCTGAGCTTCGAATACATCTGCGGTATAAGTGCGGCGATGGCTTCGCCGTTCTGAGATGGATCGAGCTTGGCCGCGACCGGCAGGCCATCGGGCAAGGCAACCAACGCGCCATAGACGCCCTCAAGCAGCGAAGCTTTGGTGACGACCTCGTTAGGTGTGGCTTTGCGGCGGGTGAAATTGGTGCCCGGAGCTGAAGCCGCGGCTTGCGCTCCCGGGCGGCTGTCAGGATTTATCATCAGGGACGTATCGCTGACATCATCGAAGACGAAATAATTTGTCTCGGCGGGTTTGGGAGCGGAAACCACCGGAATTTCGCGAGGCGCGGACAATTCGGGAACTGCGGGTGCCGCAACGACCGGAGCAACAGGGGCAACTGGAGCGGCCACGACCGCTGAATTTTCGCTTTGAGGAAAGCCGAAAAAGAGATTCGGAATCTTCTCATCTACCACCACCCGCTTCTGACCTACGCCTCTCTGTTTGGCATTCAAAAGGAACAGGGGCGCGATCACCGACAATGGGAGAGCGACAACCAGTCCATCATGGGCAGAAACTCCCGGGGCTACGGACGGCACAATCGCGCTGCGCAGCTGCTTCCAGGTGAATTCTACTTTTCCGCGCTTCAAACCTTCCGCAACGAGGTCGTTTGACAAGGCGAGCTTGGCCTCGGCCAGATTCAACTGTGCCGCTTCAAGGCGGACGGAATCTGGCAGGGTAGACTCGACTTCTGAGAAGGAAACAATGAGTTGGCTGACAGGGCTCGGCGGCGTCGCCGCAGAAGCGCCGACAGCAAGCATCGAGATCGGGGCGGAAGGCTGTTGAGTGATTCCATTGGATCCGTTCGCGCCGTTTGCTGGCACAACCGGCGTTTCCGTTGGACGCGCAAAACCGCCAAGCGGCATCGCACCAATGGGAGCTTTCGGCGCAGCTCCACGGGCAGGAGGCAATGACGAGCTGGTGCTCGGTGCGGGTGTGTTCGCCGGGCGGGCCGGGCTTGCAGGCTGCGATTTCTTGATGACGAATGCCGTGCCTGGCGTGACCGGCTGGGCCGGTGGCGCGGATAGCGAATTCAAATTGCCGCGCGGGGGCAGATCCGCAGGAGGAACGGATGCGGTGGACTGCGCCCCGCGCGGGCGTGCAGTAAATGATGTGCCTGGTGATTTGGCCGGTGGCTTGCCGATGGCGAGCCCTTCACCCCGGGAGGCAAACGGGCTGACGATTTCATCAGGCACCTCAACCTTGCTACGGGAAGAACGCAACGACGAGAGGATAGGCCCAAGTCGGTTCACAAGTTCACCAAGCGGAAGCACTACCATGACGTGATCGCGATCAATACCGCCGCTGAACGCGGACGGTTCGGACTGGCGAATCTCACCAAAGGTCACTCGCACAGAACCCTGTGCCAGTTGGGTAAGGATCTTCGCCATCGACAGCGCAATGGAGGTATCGGCAACACGGTGCTTCAAAACACGCTGCTGCAGATCCGCCGGCATCGCGGGTATGATGGTCGCCAGTGGAAGAAGAACTTCAGAATTGTTCACGTCCACTTCACCGATCATTTCAGGCGCTTGGGCAACCGGAATGCCAGTGGGAATCTCCTCGACCTGCCCGGGATCAGTTCCCGTTGCGATCGCCGATTCGACATCGTGGGAAATCACGTCCTCGGCTACGGCTTCGACCGCGACAGGCGCGGATGCCGAACGACCGAAAATTCCTTTTACAAAGCTAAAGAGTTTCATGTCCGCTGTTTTCTGGTTGTTGTGCTCTTCGGCGCGGTTCTCAGCTTAACCGGCATGGGACCGGTAAAACTCGTGACTGCGCTGCAACTGACGGGTGCACGAAGCGTGCCACCACAGCAAACCGGTATTAAAAGCGGCTTTTCGCGCATGCTTCAGGCTTTATTCCTCAAAGTGCGTTGGCCTTCCCGAGCAGCAACACGCCCAGTCTTCTGTCCTATCAGTGGACTGCACCTGTCCATGTTAGGTCGGATTACTGGATTCCCGGCCAGCAGCCAAAGGCACAGAGCGCGAGAAACCGCAGCCTTTGGTTGATTCTCAGAAAATACAAATCCTCCCCGGGGCACGGAATGAGCCTTGCTATTATGATAAGTCCAACTCTGCCGACGGGCAGGGTTACGGTCGGACTAGAATTCGGAAGAACGCGTTAATGGAATCGAAGCACAAAATCCTGTTGGTGGATGATGACGCCGACTTGCTGGACCTGTATCAGGAAATCTTGAAGGATTTACCCAGCAAGCCGGAAGTTCATGTCGCCGACTCCGGTTCACGTGCGCTGGCCATGATCGAAGGCCAGGCGTTCCACCTCATCATCACCGACTTGAAGATGCCCCGCATGGACGGCCTCCAAGTCCTCTCCATCGTCCGCAAACAATATCCCAACCTCCGAACGGTCGTGCTCACGTCCGTGGCCGACGAACAATTCCGCTCCCGCGTTTACGCACTCGGCGTGGATTTATTCTGGCAAAAACCGGCCAACGAACGCGAAGTCGCCATGTTCCGCGACTGTATCCAATCCTTGCTGGAACGCGAGGAGAGGCCGGGCTTCCGCGGCGTGCAAAGCAAGAGCCTGATGGACATCATCCAGCTCGAGTGCCTTTCGCAAAGCTCTTCCGTGCTCCGCATCACCAACGGACCGTTGGTCGGAAAGATCTGGATCAATCACGGCGAACTGGTGGATGCCGAAGCCGGCAGCTTGAAAGCTGAAGAAGCCTTCCAACACATTCTCTCGTGGAAATCCGGCAGCTTCGAGGTCCTCACCGCCGAACCAGATCATCCCCGCATCATCCAAGTCTCCTACAACGCACTACTGCTCGACACCGCTCAGGCCATCGACGAAGCGCGCAGCGGCACACAAATGGAAGGTATGCCCGCTGGCGAGGGGCGGCAAAAGATTGACCCGATCAGCAGCATTGAAGGCCTCGAATTTTTGCTGGTGCTCAAATCAGGCGTCAACAAACCCGCCGAAGTCCGCGGCCTTGAGAATCCGGAAGGCGCCACCGCCTGGACCCGCAAGACCCTCGAGCGCTTCCGCCACATCGGCGACAGCCTGCACATTGGCCAGCCCGAAACGATCATTGGCCTCGGCATGTTGAACCACCTGTGCCTCACGCAACAGGCTGGCAACGAGTTCTGCATCGGCTGGAACAAGAACAAGGATGCCGCAGACATCCGCAAAGCCACCAAGAAAGCGGCCGCGTTATGGGCTTCCTGAGCTTTCTATCCAGCAGCGGCAAAGGCGACACCAACCAGATGGTGCGTCTTGCATCCGGCAGTGTCACCGTGGACCG
>JBEGQI010000370.1:0-2593 GCA_041181065.1 Verrucomicrobiota bacterium
AGCTACATGCGGGAGGCGTCAAAGCTTTGCGCATCCATCGGACTCATCGAGCACAACGAGATGGGCATGGCGGACCCTAACGATCCGGCTTTTGAGCTGATGAACATGGAGGCTCCGAAGCAGCCCCAACAGCTTGTCGGGGAGGAAATCATGGGCGGCTCCGTCCGGTATTTCCGCGCAGGCTCACAGTCCAAACTCGAGCAACTCACGCAGGTGCAGCCGAGCGACGCGCAGGAGCGGCTCATGGACCGGCTGATGCGCAACTGTCTCCACGGGTGCGGGATGCCTTACGAGTTTTTCTGGGACCCATCGAAACTAAGCGGGCCAGCCGTTCGGCAAGTGATTAGCAAAGTGAACCGCTCGGTGAGCGACCGGCAGACGCTGCTACGCACCGTTGCCAAGCGGCGCGTTGGGTATGCGGTTTCCAAGGCCATCAAGCTCGGTATCATACCGCCCTACCCTGGCTCGGATTTGGGTGGCTCGCTGAAGTGGGAATTCTTGTATCCACCAACGCTCACAATCGACCAGGGCTACGCCAACCAGGACGCCCGCGAAGCTTACAAGCTCGGGATGCGAACGCTCACCGACATTCTGGCAGAGTCAGGCCGCACTGTTGAACAGATGCTGGACGAACGCGAAGCCGAGGAACTGGCTATCCGCGAACGCATGCAGCGCACCGGGCTTCCTGAGTCTTCCTTTAGAATGTTGACACCAAACGGGAATCCTCCCGATCAACCGCAAACGCCAATCGAATGAGACTTCCGCGCTTACATCAAAAAATCTACAATGAGCCGTGGTTTATCACGCCAGCCGGATATCGGGCTGTGAAGGCCGTTTTCGAGGCGAAGCTCGTTCGCTCAAAATGCAAAGAAGGCTACGAAGAGGATAATGACGAATCACCTATGAGCCTTTTGGTGAATCCTCGGGAGCCGATGGAGATTGACCCGAACGGAATTGCCACAATCGACATTTGCGGGACGCTTGGGAAAGGCCTCAGCAAGCTCGAAAAGTGCTGCGGTACAACCGATTACGAGGACATTGAGGACGAAATTGAAGTTGCGGTAAAAGCGAACGTGCGCGGGATTTTCTTCGAGATCGATTCTCCCGGCGGGCAATGCACGGGAAACAGCGAAGTGGCTGACCTGATCCAGAGCTTGCGCGGGCGGATACCGATGGTGGCCTACACCGACGACATGATGTGTTCGGCGGCGTACAACATCGGCGTCTCATGCGACTACGTTTTCGCCTCGCAATCTGCGACCGTCGGCAGCATCGGCACGATCATCCCCTTCGTGGATGAGTCTGGAATGTGGGACGGTGAGGGGCTCAAGTTCGATCCGATCACGAACGCAGAGGGCGACCTTAAGGCAACCATGATGGGGCCGAGCATCGGCAGTGCCGCACAACGCGCTTACCTGCAGCAATACGTGCAGGATGCTTTCGAGCAGTTCAAGGGCAATGTGCTGCGCAACCGGCGCGTGGCTGACGACGCAATGCGTGGGCAGGCGTTCATGGCTCCCCGGGCGCTGTCAATGAATTTGATCGACGGCATATTGACAGAGGAATCCGCGTACAATAAGCTGCTGGCGCTAGTTTGATGTTGTAAGATTATTCATGGGTTACCCCGTCAGAGCCGAGGACTCTGGCGGGGTTTTTCTTTCCGCCGATTGGCGAGCGACACCTGCTGGCGGCTTCATGCCGCTAGGGCTGACGTAAGTTTGCAAGTGGTGTGACAGCGGGAGAGACTGCGTTTCTTTTTTTACCAGATGAGTTGACAGCCGAAAAAACGGCATGGAATCCATCACCACGCTGACGCAAGCTCTCGAGGCTGTTGCGTCCGCAAACGCACAGATCTCCGCACTCAAAGCGGACGTGGAAGCCGCTCAGGCGCTTATGTCCGAGCAATCCGCGCAGGCAGCTCACAGAATCAGCCAGCTCGAGGAAGAAGCGCGGCAATTAAGCGAAGCACTAGCAACTGCGAAGGCTGAAACCAAGCAGGTTGAGCGCGTGCAGGAGATTCAAGTGAATGAAATTTTGGCATCCGTTGGAGTCGCACCCGTTGACATCTCGCTGGACCCAGTAAGCGCCAAAGCAAAGAGCAAGGATGAATTGTGGGCCGAATACCACGCCTTGCCGATCGAAGCGCGGAACGATTTCTACGCAAAAAACAAGCAATTTCTTAAGTCTTAACCACACCAACTAAACTACAATGAGCAATTCCATTTCAGGCGTAAATCTGGCGGAAGTCGCGCAGGAAAGCCTTTCCGCGCTTCAATCCGTGTTCAGTCCATTAGGCTCCGTTTGCACGGATTTCTCTTCAGACATCTCCGCTCGCGGGGAGTCGGTCACAACTCGTTATCCGTCCAACCCGACGGCTCAGAACCTCGCCAGCGGATATACCCGAAGCGACGTGACCACCACGGCAAAGACCGTGAATTTGAACACCTTTTACGGGTTCGTTTGGGGCTTTAACGATTTGGAGCGTTCCAAGTCGGCTATCCTCCTCAACGACCTGTTCATTCAGCCTGCGGCAACCGCTCTGGGGCGCAAGGTTTTCGGCGATCTCTGGAACCTCGTCACCGCAACCAATTTC
>JBEGQI010000371.1:0-4827 GCA_041181065.1 Verrucomicrobiota bacterium
TCCTTCAAAAACCTCACGATCAGCGCAGGCGCCTCGGGCTTGAATTCATGCCCGCCGTGGAATATGAACGTCACCACCGGCGTGCTGCCCTTCGAAGGATAGAGCGTGCACTGCTCCGCCCACGGCTTGCCTTCAGGCTCGCAGCCGTTCAACCGCCGCTCCGCTTCCATCATCGTCTTCTGCCACTGATATTTTACGAGCGGGTCCTCGTCGCCCGCGAGGTGCATCACCGGCTTGGGCTTCAACTGCCGCGCTTGCACGAACACCGCAGCAGATGGCGCCATGGCCGCGAAGACATCGCCGCGTTCTGCCCAAAGCAGATATGTGAACGCGCCGCCGTTTGAATGACCGGTAGAATAGATACGTTTCTCGTCCACCTTGTAATCACTCTTCAAACGCGCGAGCACCGCGTCAAAAAACTTCAGGTCCCGGTCGCCTTGCACGCCCACCCGCGCCTGCCAGCCATTCTTTTCTCCTTTCGGATCCGTGATCGCCCCCGGCGTCGGCAGACCCTGCATGTAAATACAGATCGCCTCGGGCCAGAGTTTCTCGATGCCGAAGCTGCGCGCGGCCTGACGCATGTTGCCACCGTGACCGTGGAAGATGAACACCACCGGCGCGGCGCTCGACTTCGCGGTGGCCGGCACATGGATGAGCGCCTCGCGCATGACGCCGTCCACCTTGAATTCAAACCGTTGCAAACCCTGCGCACGCGCGGTTGAAAGCAAACCACCCACGCACATCGCCACCCAGAACATCACGGCAACCAAGAATCTTTGTCTCATGCTTCTGGAGACGTGAACTTCCGTGGAGTTGTTACCGGGAATTTAATCCGTCTTGCCAGCGAACCGGATACGCAACGAGTCCTGCCCCTGCCCGGCCCGTTCAAATCCCACCTTAACCAGATACTCGCCAAACTCCTTCGATCGCGGCGCGATGACAACCTCCTGGATGCCACGCTCGCGGAAGAATTCCGCCTGCTCGACGAACAGGAATTTGCCCACTTTCAAATCACGATAGTGTGGAATCACGAAGTCCAGCACGACGCGCAACACGCCACCGGGTTTTTCCTCCGCGATGAACACCCCGATGGGCGCGCAATCTCGCAGGATGAACAACGTGATCTGCCGGTCCACTGGGCGATACTCGAATTCCGGCAGGATGCGCAGGATGTCCTTCGAGTAGAACGTCAGGAAATAACGCAGGTAATCCGAGTCGGGCCGCAATACGAGGAGCCGAAAATATTCCCTCGCCTGCACCATGCGAACGATGTGATACACGTTCACCAACACGATCGCGCCGTTGAGCACGCCCACGGGAATCGCCCCGATCAAGAAGCCGTAAGCCGAAAACAACGCGCCGCCGATCAGGTTGATGATCCGCAACCGCAACACCGACGTCATCATCAACGAGACCGCGATGAGCACCGAGGCCACGTAGCCGATCAATTCCAGGATGACGTGCTTGTCCATAGCTTCAATCTACCAAGCCCTGCCCTGCCTACTCACCGTCTATTGCCAAATAATCAACGGGCTCCGCCACCCGCGGCAGGCTTGGCCTTTATTCGCGCAAACGCCGCCAACGCCACTTCGCGCGCGATGGCATGGCTCACGATGGGTTGAGGATAGTTGCTTCCAATTTCAACACCCGCCGATCGCAACACTTCCGCCGGCGCCTTGTCGGGCTGATGAATCCAGTTCGCCGGGAGCCTCGCCAGTTCGGGGCACCAGCAGCGAACGTAGTCACCGTTCGGGTCGAACTTCTCGCCCTGCGTCGTCGGATTGAAAACGCGGAAATACGGCGCCGCATCCGCACCGCAGCCAGCAGTCCATTGCCAGCCGAGGGAATTCTGCGCGAGGTCCGCATCCACGAGCGTATCCCAGAACCATCTCGCCCCCGCCTGCCACGGCAGCAGCAAGTCCTTCACGAGAAAGCTCGCCGCGATCATCCGCACGCGATTGTGCATCCAACCCGTGGTCCAAAGTTCGCGCATGCCAGCATCCACGATGGGATAACCGGTCCGCCCCTTCTGCCACGCACGCAACAATGCCGCGTCGTCGTGCCACGGGAAATTTTCAAACTCCTTCCGCAACGGCTGGTCGGTGGTGTGCGGGAAATGGTAGATGAGGTGATGCGCGAACTCGCGCCAGCCGACCTCCGCCAAAAACTGCGAGCCGCGCCACTGCGTCGTCAGCAACCCGCGCTTCTCAGCCATCGCCTTCAATCCGTGCCACACCTGACGCGGGCTGATTTCCCCAAAATGGAAATGCGGCGACGACCGCGATGTGCCGACGACATCCGGGCGATTGCGCTGCTCGGAGTAATCGTCGAATGCGCCGGACAAAAACGTTTTCAGCGCCTCACGCGCGCCCGCTTCGCCGGGTTGCCAAGCTTCGCGAAAGCCCTCGGCCCATTTGATGCGCGGCTCAAGCCCAAGTTCAGCCAAATCGAGCGACTTCGGCCAACGCGCCGCCGATGCAATTTGCTTTGGCGCAGGCAAGGGCTCGGATGGATCAGGCTTGGTGAGGCAATGCCGCCAGAAAGGCGTGAAGACTTGGAACGGCTTGCCGCTCTGATTCTGGATCGTCCAAGGCTCGTGCAACAAAGCACCATTGAAACTTTCAGCTTCGATACCGTCAGCCCGCAATGATTCCTTCACCACCTTGTCGCGCGCAATACACGCCGGTTCGTAACGCCGATTCCAGAACACGCGCTTCGCTCCGGTCTCCTTTGCGAGCTGACGCAACTCCGCCAACGCCGCACCGCGCCGGATAACCAATCGCGAACCGACCGCGCGCAGTTGGGCCTCGAGTGCGACAAGCGATTGATGCAACCACCAGTTCGATGCCCCGCCCGGCGACCACGGCGCTTCCTCCTCCGGCGACCAGATGAAGACCGGAACGACCGATCCGCCCCCGCTCACCGCCGCACACAATGCGGGGTTGTCACCAAGGCGCAAATCGCTCCGAAACCAAATGAGTGAGGCGGCAGACATTGCCTGCATCATTCACCATGACCGCAATGGTGGCAACCCAATGCACTTCAATCGCCCTCAACAATCGCCTTCAGATTGGCCAGGCCCTGATCGAATTGGCCGGCGACCATCTTTTCGCAGTTCATGAACAGGCCCATGATCTTGCCCATCAGATTATTTTTACCTGACATGCTCCAGGTGATAACCGTGCCGCCCGCATCCGGGAGCAGGTTGAACTCCGCGGTATGCGTCGCCTGCATCGGCTTTTGAAAATCGAGCCGGAAGCGGATGATGCTGTTCGGTTGACTGTCGGTGACCGTCATCTTGCCGACACCAACCTTGCAATTACCTTCCCACGCCATCGCCGCGCCGCTGCCTGCGTCAGGTCCGGTGAAAGAGTTCTTCGCGTTTGGGTCGAGCTTGGCCCAAGGCGACCATGCCTGCCAATGGTGCAGGTTGTTGATGTGCGGAAAGACTTTCTCGGGCGCGACCGCGAATCGTGCCGAGCGTGACATGGCGAAGTCATCAGGCTGACCGGCAACGATGACAATGAACAAGATAGCCAGGATTCCGAGGGCAAGCAGGATGGGCAACATAGGTTTGGGTTCCTTTGCGTTGAGGGTTAGTTGAGCAGGCGGGCGAAATTCTTCCGGCCGCACCACAGCAGATACACCGCGAGCAGGATGATGAAGTAGAACATCCAGAAGTATTGGAGGTTGAGCAATTGCTTCGGGTCGTCCACCAACAGATGATAGCCGATGATGTTCACGATGATCGGCCCAAGCACGAGCAGGCCGATGTTCCGCAAGCGCGGGATCGCCACCAAAACACCGCCGATAAGCTCGAACACTTTCACGAACTTCATGTAACCCGTCGGCCCGAACGCCGCGAAGAAGTGTGCGACCGGCGTGCCTTCGGGATATTGGGGCTTGGGGCCGAGGTTCAGGAAAAACATGACGCCGGCCATCACGAACAAGGCCCCGAGGATTCCGCCGGCGATGCTGGGTAGATACTTCTTCATAGGTTTCTGAGTTGTGTTTTTGGGGTTAGGTCAAATCATCCGCCCGCCATCGCGCCGATGATCATGAACGGCTCCTCGCCTTTCACGACCGCCTCGGGCAACAGCGCGCTCGCCGGCTCTTGCGACAGGTCTTCCTTGCAAGCGAAGAACCGCACGAACGGACGGCGCTTCAACGTGCCATGGTCGCGAATCGTCCCGCGCAACATCGGGAATTGCATCTCCACTGCATCCAGCAACGCGCCGAGGGTAACCGGGGCGGGCACTTCAATGCTCACCTCGCCGCCCACACCGGCAAGATTGCGCAAGTGGAATGGAAGCGTCACGCGGATCATGGCAACGTCTGCACTTCCACCGAGAGCACGGGCGGCAAATGCGCCGCAACGGTCGTCCAATTGTCGCCGCCGTCGGGCGAGCAATACACCTGCCCGCCGGTCGTGCCGAAATAGATGCCGCATTGATCGAGCTGATCCACCGCCATAGCGTCGCGCAGGACGTTCACGTAGCAATCCTTTTGCGGCAGCCCCTTGGTCAGCGGCTCCCAATCGTGACCGCCGCTCTTGCTACGGAACACGCGCAACTTTCCGTCCGGCGGATAGTGTAACGAATCGCTCGTGATGGGCACCACGTAGATGGTCTCGGGCTCATTGAAGTTCACATCAATCGGGAAACCGAAATCCGTCGGCAGGTCGCCGCTGACTTCCGTCCATTGGTCCCCCGCGTTGTCGCTGCGCATCACGTCCCAATGCTTTTGCATGAACAACACGTCGGGCTTTGAATGATGAAACGCGATACGATGCACGCAATGCCCCACCTCAGCGTCCGGATCGGGAAG
>JBEGQI010000372.1:0-12212 GCA_041181065.1 Verrucomicrobiota bacterium
AGGAAAACCGCCTCGACAAACTCGCCGCCGCCATCGAGACCGGCAACGACGACGGCATGATCAACTTCAATCAATCGCTTTTCAAACTCGTGCAGGACGGCAAGGTCTCGAAGGAAGAAGCGCTCGGCAAGGCGACCAACCCGCAGGCGCTCGAGATGAACTTCAAGGGCATCTTCCTCTCCGAAGGCAAACGCATCCTCGGCTAAGTCCGACGGCGGTTCCAGATCAATCACTGCCACCCGTATTCGCTATCGGTGTGGGTTTGTCGTTCGCGGTCAGCTCGGAAGCGTGGCGGTTGCCAGGCGCGTCTCGCTCGGAAGATGGCCGAACAGGGCGCGGTATTGTGCGGCGAATCGGCCCGGGTGCGTGATGCCGTGTTCGAGCGCGATCTCCAGCAGCGACTGGCCCGAGGATTTCCGTCCGCGCAGCACACGGTGGATCGCATTCAAGCGCAGCGTTCGCAGGTATTCCTGCGGGCTCAGGTCGAGCGTGTGCCGGAAGGCATACTCGAGTTCTCGTCGGCTCACCTGCAACGCGGCACAAACCTCCGGCACGCGGACGGTTTGGCCGAGATGTGCCCGTAACCATTCGTCGGCCCGGCGGGCGAGGCGGGCGCGATTGCGCAGCGAATCGTTCGGCTGCGCATCTTTCGTGTTCAACTCCCACGCCGTGATGCCGATTTCAGTGACGAGTTGCGTGACCTTTGCGGCGGTTTGGCGCGCGAGGTGGGGCGCCAGCGTGGCCATCTGTAACTGCCAGTTGGCTTGCTGTAATTGTTGCGCCAGCCGGGCGAAGACATCCGCCGGGAGTGAATGCGCGGTGCATCCGCCGAAGCTGCTGCGTTCGGGTGCCGTGATCTGCCGGCAGCGTTCCCAGAGCCGGGGCGAGAAGCCCACGGAGACGCAATGGAACGCGGGCACCGTGCAGCCATCGATCATCTCACCGGGCGGGGTGCAGACCATGGTGCCCCGTCGGGATTCAAGGCCATACCAAGCGGACGGTTGTTCGCCGCACATGATTCCCAAAGACGCCCAGCCTGCCGGGAGCCCGGCCAGGATTCGGGCCCGAACGTGGGCTTCGTGGAAGTCGATGGCCCAATCCGGGGATTGAAATTGTTCGATGCGGGTCGGCTGTGCTTGGGGTTCGAGGAACTGCGCCGTCAAGTTGGCGCCGGAGACAGCTACGCTGAATTCCTCCGGGTCATCAAGGCGATACACCGCATGTCGGAACGCGGGCGTCAGGTGGGCGGTAGTCAGCGGCACGGGCGTATCATGCGCAAAATGGATAGCCACGTCAGGCAGTATCTCCTAGCATGCAGGTATTCACTCTGGAATCGGGCCAGGATGTGCAATAGAACTGCAGGACCCCGATTTAAACATCGTTTGTAACAACCAAGACCATGAAACCAACATTGCTGCATAAAACCGTGCTCACGGCCCTCGTCGGCGCCAGCCTCGCGCTGTCCGCCTTCGGTGCCGCGAAGCAACCCAACATCGTCCACATCGTGGCGGACGACCTCGGCTGGAAGGACGTCGGCTTCAACGGCTGCACCGACATCAAGACCCCGAACATCGACGCGCTCGCGTCCGGCGGCGCGAAGTTCAGCCAGTTTTACGTGCAGCCCATGTGCACGCCGACCCGCGCGGCGCTCATGACCGGCCGCTACCCGTTCCGTTACGGTCTGCAGACCATCGTCATCCCCGGCCCGGCGGGTTACGGCCTCGATACGACCGAGTATCTCATGCCGCAATGTCTCAAGGACGCGGGCTACCAGACGGCCATCATCGGCAAATGGCACCTCGGCCACGCGGACATCAAGTATTGGCCGAAGCAACGCGGCTTCGATTACCAATACGGCGCGATGATCGGCGAACTGGATTACTACACGCACAGCGACGCCGGCGTGCTCGACTGGTTCCGCAACAACAAGCCGGTGAAGGAAAAGGGTTACACCACCCAGCTCATCGGCGCGGACGCGGTCAAATACATCAACGAGCAGAGCACGGGCAAACCGTTCTATCTCTACCTCACGTTTAACGCCCCGCACACGCCGTATATGGCGCCGAAGGAATACGTGGATCGCTACGCGAACATCGCCGAGCCCACCCGCCGCACTTACGCCGGCATGGTCGCCTGCCTCGACGACGAGATTGGCAAGGTCATCGCCGCGCTCGACAAAAAGGGCCTGCGCGACAACACGCTCATCATCTTCCACAGCGACAACGGTGGCACGCGCAACGCGATGTTCGCGGGTCAGATGGCGGACCTCTCCAAGACGGTCATTCCGTGCGACAACGGTCCGTATCGCGACGGCAAAGGCTCGCTCTTCGAAGGCGGCTGCCGCGTGGCGGCCTGCGCCAACTGGCCCGGCCACATCAAGCCCGGTGTGGTTGATGGAATGATTCACGCCGTGGACGTCTATCCGACGCTCGCCGCGCTCGCCGGTGCATCCACCAGCAAGTGCAAGCCGCTCGATGGCATGAACGTCTGGCCCACCATCGCTGAAGGCAAAGCCTCGCCGCGCACCGAGATCGTTTACAACATCGAACCGTTCCGTGGCGCCGTGCGTCAGGGCGATTGGAAGCTCATCTGGCGCTCGCTGATTCCAACCAGCGTGGATCTCTTCAACCTCGCTGAGGATCCTTACGAGAAGAACAACCTCGCCGCCGCGCATCCCGACAAGGTCGCTGCGTTCCAGGAACGCGTGAACGCGCTCGGCAAGGAGCAGGCCAAGCCGCTCGCGTTGATGTATATCGCCAAGGTCGGCCTCGCCCACGCCAAACCCGCGATGGGTTCCGAAGACGGCAAGGGCGCCGTGATGGTTAGCAACGACGACCACTCGATAACCGATGAGATGACCGGCGAACGTGAAGCCGCTCCGTCGCATCACTAAAATTGTTGCCCGGCACATCATCATGAAATCATACCTTCAACGGTTTTCGTTTCTTGCGGTGTTGGTTGCCGTTGCGGCCCTCGCGCCGGCAACCACCCGCGGTGAATCGACCAATCACTGGCGCTTCGACTCCGCGCTCAACCTGTTCCTCGCCGGCATGAGCGGCGACGTCGCGGTCAAGGGCATCCCGGCCAGCGTGGATTCCGACTTCGCTGACATCGCGAAGAACCTGGACTTCGCGGCGGCCGGCCGCTTCACGCTCGGTTACGATCGTTGGGCGCTCTCCACCGAGTTCAGTTACCTCAAGCTCGGCGCTTCCGGCGCCGTCGGCAGCGTGGAACAGAAGCAATGGATGGTTGAGCCGTCCGTGGGCTACCGGCTCTGCGATTACGCCGAAGTCTTCGCCGGCGCCCGCTTCAACAGCATCGAGGCGAATCTCGACCTCAACCTCCCGCCCGGCAACGTTCGCGGCGGCACACAGTCGTGGTGCGATCCCATCGTGGGCGCGACCCTCGCTTTGCCGCTCTCGGGCAAGAAGCTGACGGCGGAGGGTCGGTTCGACGTCGGCGGATTCGGCGTCGCGTCGGATGTGACGTGGCAGGCGTTTCCATATCTCAACTGGCGCTTTACCAAGTCGGCTTCGTTGCAACTGGGTTATCGCTGGTTGGGCACGGAATACGAAACCGGCAGCGGCGCGAACCGCTTCCGTTACGACGTGATCCTCTCGGGCCCGCAGATCGGGCTTACCATGCACCTGTGATCGAAGCCGTTGTATGAGCGCTGAACTCGTGGACGTTTCGGGGTCGGTGTTGACCATCAAGGTTTCCGGCCTTCTCACGCAACCTCAACTCGCCGCCTCTCAGTGGGCGGCGGGTGAGGTGATCGACCGGATCGGCAAGGCCCGGCTCCTCATCCTCATCGACGACTTCCAAGGCGTGGCCAAGGAAGGCGATTGGGGCGACGTCTCGTTCCAGATGCAATACGACGACGCCATCGAACGCATCGCCATCGTCAGCGCACCGCAATGGCGACAGGCCTCGTTGCTTTTCACCGGCGAAGGCATCCGCAAGGTGAACATCAAGCACTTCCTGCCCGAGGAACTCGACCAGGCGCGGGCGTGGGCGGCCGCGAGCTGATGGCACCTGCAACCCGGATGAAAGGATTCCTCCCGCTTCGGCTCGCGCTGGTCGTGGGTCTCGGCCTCGCGGCCGGGACGTCGCGCGCCGCCGACCACGACGATTCCATCTTCAGCGTCACGCCTTACTTGTGGGTGGCCAGCGTTGAACTGGATTCCAGCCTGCCGGACCAGCCGGACTCCGGCGTGCAACGCTTCGACACCAGGATCACCGCCGGTGCGATGCTCTCAGCCACGGCGCATTATCGGACGGTGGGATTGTTCATGGACTTCGCGTGGCTGCGTCTCCAGACCGACGCCCTGAGCCCCGGTCCGGCGTATGGCGATGTTTCCTTGCGTTCGGACTTCATCCATTCGACGGCGGCGTTGACGTATCAATTGCCGCTAGGAGAAAAGTTGCAGGCGGAATTGCTCGTCGGCGCGCGGCTCTGGCATGTCGCGAATGAGTTCAATGCCTCCGCTGGAATTCTCCCGGGCTTTGCCGCCGCCAGCGACAAGACTTGGGTCGATCCCGTGGTCGGCGCGGGCCTGAGTTATGATTTGGGCCAGCGTTGGTCCGCGCAGGCCAAGGGGCTGGTGGGTGGCTTCGGCGTCGCGGCGGACGTGGCGGGTGAAGCCTATGCCGGTGTGAGCCGACGTGTTTCCGACAGTTGCTTGGTGTCGCTCGGCTATCGTTACCTGCACGAGAAATACGATCGGGCCGGTTACGCGTTCACGCTCGACACGCATGGCTTTTTGGTCGGTGTCGGTTTTCGCTTTTGATGTCTCCCGCAACTTTTGAGAGCGCTGTCATGAACCTGTTGTTTTCAAACCAACTTCGGCGCACCGCGGCTTCCTTTGCGCTGTTCGCTTTTGCTTCTTGGTTGTTGGTGGGGCTGACCGGCTGCCAGTCCGGCACGGAACCGGGCAGTCAGAGTCATGCGGTCGTTCAGATCAAGGGCCACTCACTTGCCGAGATCCAGACGGCTACGACGGCAGTGTTCACTGAGGCGGGTTATTGGCCGAAGCTCGCTCAGCCGGATCAGATGATGTTTGAGCGGCCCGGTAGCCGGCGCGACGCCGTCAAGTGGGGCAACATTGCGGGCGGCGGCGTGAACATGCGCGTGAAGGTGCTGTTCAGCGTGTTGCCCAACGGCAACCAGCTCCTGCAAGCCGATGCTTACGCGGTGCAGGTCTCTGATGATCCGTTCTTTCAGACGGAGAGCCGCAACGTTTTGCTGAATCGTCGCCCGTATCAGAAGCTGCTGGATCAAGTGGTGGCGCGCTTGAAATGAACTGGAAGGAATCGCACATGAAGACTTGGAATCTGTCGTTGGCTTTGTTGGCGCTGGTGACGGTTGCCGGTTGTCGCGGGCTCGGGCCCCGCACCGTGGCGCGCGACCGTTTTGAGTTCAGCGATTCCATCTCGGAATCGTGGAAGCGTCAGACGTTGCTGAACATCGTCAAGCTGCGTTACCTTGACCCGCCCGTGTTCGTGGATGTCGGGCAGATCGTCGCGGGTTACTCGCTCGAGACCGGCCTCACCGCTGGCGGCACGTTGCCCGAGACCACGGGGCTGGGCGGCAACACCGCCACGCTCGGCGGCTCGGTGCGTTTCACCGACCGGCCCACCGTCACTTACACGCCGCTCACGGGCAACAAATTCATCAAGGCGCTCATGACGCCGCTGCCGCCGGACTCCGTGTTCTTCACCGTGCAATCTGGCTACGCGGCGGACGCGGTGTTCTTCGCCTCGGTCGGCACGATGAACGGCTTGAAGAATCAGGAATGCACGCTCGCGGGCGTTTCAGCGCCCGACCCCGGCTTCGTGCGCGCGCTCGAACTGTTGCGCCAGATCCAGCTCTCCGGCGCCGTCGGCATGCGCGTCGAGCAGGACGCGAAGAAGCAGCAGACGAGCATCGTCACCTTCCGCTCCGAGAACATCAGCGAGCAAACGCTTGCCGACATCCGGGAGCTGCGGCAGTTGCTGCATCTGAATCCTGATGCGAAGGAACTGAAGCTCGTGTTCGGCGGCACGGCCAGCAACGACCGCGAACTCGCCATCCTCACCCGTTCGCTCTTGAACATCATGAACACGATGGCGGCGCAGGTGGATGTGCCGGCCGAGCATGTCACTTCGGGCCGCGCGACGCCGGGCTTGGCGGCGGACTCGGCGGCGCTCGGCGGGCAACGTCTCGTCCGCATCCGCAGTTCGAAGGAGAAGCCGTCCGATGCCTTCGTCGCTATCCGTTACCGCGATTACTGGTTCTACATCGACGACCGCGACCTCAAGACCAAGCGCGCCTTCGCGTTCATGATGGCGCTCTTCACGCTTTCCGAATCTGGCGACCGCGATAATCTCCCGCTCATCACGATTCCGGCCCAGTGATTTTCATGAAACCATCACGCGTCACGTCAGGTTGGGCAGGGTGGCTTGCCTTGGTCTGCGCGCTCACGTTCAACGTGCGCGCCGCCGATGACTGGCGTCCGCCCGCGCCGTCCGGCAATGATGGTTTCGACTGGATCCAACTCACGTCCGGCGAATGGCTCAAGGGCAAGATCAAGTCCATGCAGGACGAGAAGCTCGAGTTCGACAGCGAGGAGCTGGATTCGCTCACGTTCGATTGGGAGAAGATCCGCTCCGTGCGTTCGCCGCGGATGGTCAGCGTGCGCATCGAGAAGCTCAAGCCCGTGGACGGCTCCATTTTGGTGGCGAGCAACCAAGTCCAAGTCGTCACGGCGGAGGCCACGAACACGTATCCGCGGAACGATCTGCTGGCCATCACGCCCACGGGCAATCGCGAAGTGGACAAGTGGACGGGCAAGGTTACCGTCGGCGTCAGTTTCCGCGCGGGCAACACGCACGAGACCGATGTGGACGTCTTCACGTCGGTGCAACGCCGCACGCCCGACACGCGCCTCGGCCTCGAATACTCCGGCAATTACGGCAAGGTGAACGGCGCGGAGGTCGAGCAGAACCATCGCTTCAAGGGGCAGTTCGATTATTTTCTCTCGCGCCGCCTCTTCGTTCGCGTCCCGGACGTCGAGTATTATCGCGACCCGTTGCAGAACCTTGAGCATCGGCTCACGCTCGGCGCGGGTGTCGGTTACGACCTCATCAAGACGCCCAAGACCGAGTGGAACATCACCGTCAGCCCGTCCTATCAGCGCAACTGGTTCGATTCCGTGCAGGTCGGCGAGGCCTCGACCGCCAGCTCCGCCGCGCTGGTCCTCTCGACGAAGTTCGACACGGAGCTGACCCAGCGGCTGGACTGGATCTTTGAATACCGCGGCCAGCTTTCCCGCAAGGAGACCGGCAACGACACGCACTACGCGCGCACCGCGCTGGAGTTCGAGATCCACAAGCGCCTCAAGCTCGATCTCTCCTTCGAATGGGAGCGCATCAGCCGCCCGCAGACCGATGGCGGCGGCGCCACGCCAACGCCGGATGACTTCCGGCTCATCACCTCACTCGGGATCGACTTCTAACCGACCATGCCACGCAAATTTTCCATCCGGCTTAGTGCAATCGTGCTTTCTTCCTCGGTGTTCCTCGTTGCGGGTTGCCGGGTCGTGCAGAACACCGCCGAGCTGCCGGGCAAAACCGTCGGCATGGTCGCGAACGCCGGCAAACCCAAGCCGCCGACCGTGGACCCCGTCGAGGTGCAACAGACGGTGATCCGCTTCGCCGATGAATTTTCCGCCGCGATGGTCGTGGGCGTGGACAAGTTGCGGCGCGGCACGAACACCTTGGATGCCGCCGAGACGTTGCAGTGGAAACTCTCGCTCGACACCGAGACCACCAGCATCGCTTCCGGCCCGAACCCGTGCGCGAACTTCCTCGACCTCACGGTCTTCGTCACCGTCACGCGCATCGCGCTGGAAGATCATTGGCAGGTCAAGGTGTTCGGCGATTCCGCCGAGCCGATGATCCAGAGCTGCCGTGGCATCGAGACGAATCTCTGGCTGTTCGCGGGCCGGATGTTGACCGCCACGCAGCAGGTGGAATTGCGCTCCGCCATCCAGAACTGGCGCGCGCACAATCCGCAGCCGGAGAACGTGCTGGGCGCCCGCGCCGTCGGATTCGCCTCGCAGGTCGCGGGCAACGTCGCCACCAAACCCGGCAGCGTGTTCAATCTGCTCGCGCTCGACCCGCTCGCGGGCATGGACCCCGCCGTCCGCGAGATCGCCCAGTCGCGCATGTTCGCCGAACGCGCGTTGTATGCCGCCCGCAAGCTCCCGCGAGTTGTGCGTTGGCAGACCGAATTGCTCACGCTCAACACCACGCGTTTGCCCGCCGTGCAGCAGGTCACTGCGTCGGTCGAAAGTCTCGGGAAGGTCGCCGACCAGTTGCCCAAGCTGGTGAACGACCAACGCGAGGCCGCCATCAAGCAGATCTTCGACAACCTCGCCACCGAGCGCACCAACCTCGTCGCCACGCTCGCGGCGGACGACCTGAAGCTCCGCGCCACGCTCGTCGATCTCCGCCAGACCCTCGACGCCGGCAACGAGCTGTTGAAGTCCGCCGACACCACCACCAAGACGCTCGATAAATTCATGGGCCGCTTCGACGCCGGCACCAACGCGCCCGCCGCGCCGCCCACGGTCAACACCAATACGCGTCCCTTCGACATCCTCGACTACGCCACGACGGCGAAGGAAGTGACCGCGACGATCAAGGAGTTGAACACGACCATCACGTCGCTCGACAAAGCTGTGCCGCAAATCCAGAAGGCGGGCGAAACCTTCGAGGCGGCGGGTAATCGTTTGCTGAACCGCGTGTTTGTGATCGGTGCGAGCTTGATCCTGCTGCTGCTCGTCGGTGGATACGTCATCGCCAAGACCTGTCGGCGTAAGGCGCAGTGACTGTGCCTATGATGGTGATTGAGGCCCAAGGAAAGACTTGAACCACCACGAAATCAGTCACAAAACCAGCATGCCGCCCCACACTAGACCAAACCTTTCCGTGATGCCTCAAACTCACAGTTGGCCTGCTCTCTGTTAGGTCGTTATGGCATCGCCGCTGTGCCCAAAATGCAAAGCGATCAGCACTTGCGTGCCTGATGTCACCCGTCGCAGTCCTAGTTTATTTTACATGCTGGCCTTTGGTTGGTTGTATTTACTCTCGCGACATGCATTTGTTCCTCGAAAATGGGTGTGTAGCAATTGTGGTGAGCATTTTCGACGACGCACGCTGAGTTCGTATCTTGCGCTTGTTGTGGTGTGTTTGATCGTGGGTTTGATTTTGGTGGCAATCATTCTCGATGTTTGCCGGAGCTGAATGGACCACGTCTTCCGCGGTTGGGTGGCAACATCCGTGTTTATCGGTGTCCATCCGTGGTTACGATTTTGGCTTTCCGCCTTCACGCTTTCCGCTTTGACTGCGCCCGTGACCGTGCTTGAGGCCATCCAAAAAACCGCCGACTTCCTCGCGCCCAAGGGCGTGGATTCCCCGCGCTTGCAGGCGGAGCTGCTCCTTGCGCATGTCCTCCAGCTGCCGCGCATGAAGCTTTACCTGAACTTCGATCGCGCCTTGGCCCCGGCGGAAGTGGACGCCTTTCGCGAACTCGTCCGCCGCCGCGCGCAACGCGAGCCGCTCCAGCATCTGCTCGGTTCCGTGAGCTTCTGCGGCCTCGATTTCACCAGCAATCGTCACGCGCTCATCCCTCGCCCTGAAACCGAAACGCTGGCGCAGCTCGCGTGGGAATTCCTGCAGGCGCACGCATCGGCGGAACCCGCGATGCTCGACTTCGGCACCGGCACCGGCTGCATCGCCGTGACCGTCGCCGTGAAATGCCCGCGCGCGCAGGTCTGGGCCGTGGATATTTCGGCACCCGCGTTGACGTTGGCCCGTGAGAATGCTGCCCGCCACAATGTCGGCGAACGCGTCCGCTTTTTCGCGGGCGATGGCTTCGCCGCGTTGCCGGCGGGGATGCAATTCGACCTGATTGTCAGCAACCCGCCTTACATCGCGGGCGCGGAGATTGCGACGTTGGAGCCTGAAGTTCGTGACCACGACCCGCGACTGGCGCTCGACGGTGGCGCGGACGGTTTGGATTTTTATCGTCGGCTGGCGGAGCAGGGCGGGGGATGGTTGCGGTCCGGCGGCCAGATCATGCTGGAATTCGGCGACGGCCAGACGCCCGCGATTGAAAAAATTTTCACCGAGCAGAACTGGGTTGTCGAAGCGGTGCGGCAGGACTACTCTCAGCGCGACCGGTTCCTCCTCGCGAAGCGCCCGTGATTGCACGGGCGCGGGTGATTCGCGTGCCGACACCAAACAACAACGGTATTTACTCATGGATAGTTTGATGATCAAGGGCGGCACACCGCTCCACGGCGAAGTCCAGATCAGCGGCGCGAAGAACGCCGTGCTCCCGATTCTGGCGGCAACCCTTTTGACGGCGGAACCCTGCGTCATCCGCCGCGTCCCAAACCTCAGCGACGTGCGTTTCATGTGCGAGATCCTGCGCTGGCTTGGCGCTGACGTTGAGTTGGACGGCGACACCGTCCGTGTCGAGGCGAAGAAGATCAAGGCGATGGCCGATTACGATCTCGTCCGCAAGATGCGCGGTTCCATCTGCATCATGGGCCCGCTGCTCGGCCGCCTGCGCAAGGCGCGCGTGTCGTTGCCCGGCGGCTGCGTCATCGGTGCGCGCCCCATCAATCTTCACCTGAAAGGCTTTGAGTCGTTGGGTGCGAAGATCACCATCCAATCCGGTTACGTTGAGGCCAACGGCAAACGGCTCGTCGGCTCCGAGATGTTCCTCGGGGGTCGCGCCGGTTCCACCGTGTTGGGCACGGCCAACGTCATGATGGCCGCCGTGCTGGCCGAGGGTGTCACGGTCATCGAAAGCGCTGCGTGCGAGCCGGAAGTCGTGGACCTCGCGCATTTCCTGATCGCCATGGGCGCGAAGATCACAGGTGCCGGCAGCCCCACGATGATCATCACCGGCGTGAAAAAACTTCACGGCGCAGAACATGAAGTCATTCCCGACCGCATCGAGGCCGCGACGTTTGCCATCGCTGCGGCCGCCACGGACGGCGAAGTTACGATTAAAGGCGCGCGGGCCGACCATCTCCACGCCGTGCTCGACAAGTTGCGCGCCTCCGGCGTTTCCGTGACGCGCCGCGGCAACGACATGATCGTCAAGCGCGCCGGCAAACTGAAGTCTGTGGACGTCACCACGCTGCCGTATTCCGGTTTCCCCACCGACGTGCAGGCGCAGATGATGGCCCTGATGGTCTTGACGCCCGGCATCAGCATCATCACCGAGCGCATCTTCGAATCCCGCTTCATGCACGTCAGCGAGCTGACGCGTTTGGGGGCGGACATTGAAATTGAGGGGCCGAGTGCGATTGTGAAGGGTGGGCGTCCGTTGAGCGGCGCGCCCGTGATGGCGAGCGACCTCCGCGCCTCGGCGGCGTTGGTCATCGCCGGCATGGCTGCGAAAGGCACCACGCGCGTGAACCGCATTTACCATCTGGACCGTGGTTACGAAAACATTGACGGCAAGCTGAGGAAACTCGGCGCCCGCATCGAACGCATTGCTGAATCATGACAAAGCTAATCTCCATATTCGTGATTTTGGTCGTCCTGTTCTGCGGTTGGAAGCTCGTTGGCTATTACCAGAAGGTGACTGAAGAGAACGAGAAGCAGGCCAAGCAGGAATCCGGCGCCGACTTTCGGCCCGAGAATCTGACCGGCATGAACTGGAACCTTCAGCCATCCCTCGAGGCGGCGACGAAAAATGGCGGCACCGCCATGCGGGATTGGCTGAAGACCTTTGGCGGCCAGATCCAGGACCCCAAAAAGGCTTGGGTCGAGATGGATTGCTCGCTGGCCTTGCTGCGCACGGACCCCAATGACGCCAAGCGTATATTCAAAGGCGTCAAGGACCGCACCGCCACCAACTCGCCGATCTATTTTCGCGTAAGGCAGCTTGAAAAGACCTTCGAGTAACGCCCAAAACGGTTGCGACCCGGACTGGATTGGGTGGCAAAACTTTCGGGCAAAACCCAGTTGACGCTCCCATGTCGCCTTACTAAAGTGCGCGTCCGCTTTCGGGTTCCAGAGTAGCTCAATGGTAGAGCACGCGGCTGTTAACCGTGTGGTTGTAGGTTCGAGCCCTACCTCTGGAGCCAACTTCTTAAGTTGTTGGAGGACAACAACAGCTCCGTAGGTGGTCGGCAAAAATTCGCCGT
>JBEGQI010000373.1:0-12078 GCA_041181065.1 Verrucomicrobiota bacterium
TTGACCTGTTGACCCCGTTCGCAACGTTGAAACAGTAGCAATTTGCAGCTTTTTGGGTAAAGCGAAAAGCCTGACCGCTCACCGTGTTTCACGGCAAATGCTTCTGTGTTGTTAGCGATCAGCGGATAATTGCCGATGCCATGCACGAGCCAGCTGTTGAACGAGATCAAGGTGCCCGCCACCAAGCCGACGCCGCACACGATGGCTTCAATCACCAGACGCGGCTTCCAGCGCACGCTGCTCGCGGTGGACCAACTGACGATGAACGGCGTGACCACCAATCCCGCGAGCGCATTGGGCACCCACCAGACGAGCAGGTTCGAGAACAGGTCATCCCACGCCAGTTCCTTTGCATAGGCGAGGCTCACTACGTTGAAGGCGGCGTTCACCGTGGTGCCGAAGAAGCACGCCAAGCCCACGAACACGATCGAGTCGCGCGTCCGTTCCAACGAAGGTTCTGTCGCAATGACCCGGCGGAGCAGGAACACGCAGACAATGGCGCCGACCGTGTTGCCCACGGCCGTGCCAAAGGTGAAGAAGCCGAACGGCACGCCATTGACGCAAGAAAACAAGACCGCACCCAACGCGACGCCCGGCCAGAAGCGGTAGCCGAAAAGGAAGATCGCAGCGAGCGCGATGCCCGCGGGCGGCCAGACCAACGCCACGCTGCCCGAAAGGAACGACGATTCCTTGCCCAGCAATCCGCCCGCGAAGTAGATCGCGATCAAGATCACCACGCGCGTCGCCGTCGTCAGCCCCGGCTTGGATTGTTCCAGCCGCGTGCCATCCGGCTTCGCCCGTCGAAATATGTGCAAGGGAAAGGTCATTGCTCCGTCGTTTCCAAGCTTTGGACCGCCTGTTGCAATGCGCGCAACATGTCCTCCGGCCCGAACGGCTTGGTTAAATGAGTCTGCACGATGTCATCGCGTTCACCGGATTCGACCGTGGCGGCTCCAAGGCCGCTGACAGTGATGACCTTGAGGGCGGGTTTCAGCCGCGACGCGGCACGCACAAATTCGGAGCCGTCCATGCGCGGCATAATCAAATCAGCGATGACTACCTTTACGTCTTTGAGATGCTCGGCCAATTGCTTCAAGCCCTCGATGCCATCCGCCGCCTCAAAGACCTGATAACCGCTGGCTCGCAGCACGCGAACCAGAACCATCCGAACACTTTTCTCGTCATCCACGAGCAAGATGGACTCGCCATGGCCGGCCAGCGGGTTGACCGGTTTTTTGGCCGCGTCGGCTTTGCGATCAGGAATTTCTGCCGGCAATAGAATTTCATATTCAACTCGCGCCCGAGAGTTGCGTTCCACCTTAAGCACGCCGCCGAGTTCCTCGACGACATCAGCCAGTGGGGCAATATCCTTGCGAGTTGGACCGTCGCTGGTCGGCTGGTCAGAGGGCACTCCGGTGAGCGGAGGAAATAGGCTGCCCTCCGGATCTTTGACTGAAAGTTTGACGCCACGTTGAAACCGCTGACGGGGCAGTTTCAGCGCGCCGACTTCGGCTTCATCCAAAGAGGAAATCTGCAAATAAATCTTGGCGTTAGGCGACAAGGTTCCGCTCGCCCCCTGACAAAGCTTCAACAGCGACCGCGCCCATTCTGATGAATCAGCCACAGCACTGCTCTCAACATTTTTGATCGGGTCCTTGGACTGATTTGCTCTCATGGTTGTCCTCCTTCTTGAATCTGCGCTTCCCCACTTTGCGGCGCACTTGTGCACAAGGCCAACGGATTGGCCGCCCGAGTGCCCGGGGAGCGGCCATGCTCCTTTTGGCGACGTGAAGATCGCCGTTGCTGAACAGCGGAAAGCAAAGCCGCAACTGTTACGAGCAATTCTTGCCCGGCATACGGCTTCTCGAGAAACGCAGAGACACCCAGAGCCTTCGCCCCGGCACGCAATCTGATTCGATGGTCCGCAGTCATGAAGATGATCGGGATATCGTCCCGACCCAATTCCCGCAGTCGTTGCGCCAACGAGAGACCGGTGCCGATCGGCATCCAGATATCAGTCAAAACCAAGTCGGGTTTCTCGGTAAGGATCCACTTCAAGCCCGCGAAGCCGTCCCGCAGCACTGAGACGTTGTAGCCCGCACCAACCAAATGTCCCGCCGCGACCTCTCCGCTGTATTCATCATCATCGATGACCAGAATATTCTTCATAGAAAACAAAGGATGCTCCAGCTGGCCCGACACCAAGGCACAACCGTCACGACCGCCGCGCATCCAGCGCAGTGAAAAATGTCGTGGGCGCCGGCATCATGGTGCCCGGTCACTTCTGCCCTGACTTATTTCAAGACATGCAAATCCAATCAGCTCTCAGCGACCGTCCCACCTGCAGCTGGGGCAGTTGCCAACCGATCAATCCAGATCAAGCGAGAGCAAACGCAAATCGGTCTCTCCAGCGATGCTGATGAGGACAAAGTCAGGCCCAATGGCGGTGCAGGTGATTTCCAATTCTGCCGGAGCGTTCTTGCTGCCTTTGGGCGCCGTCGTCACGGGCGTGACAAAAGCGGAATCACCCAACATGAAAGTCTTTCGGTTAATCAGCACCCCGATCTTGGCGCCACGGAACCCCCCCGAGATTTTCAAGCGGCTATCGCCTTCGATGATCCGGGGCGTGACCCGCTCGGGCCAGTTGCCGGACAGCCATCGGCGAGAGATCACCTGTGCTTCTTGCAAAGCGGCCGCATCTAAATCCACGACGAATTGATCCAGCACGGTTATCGGGATGGACGGGTCAAATTTTTGCGCGGTCACCATCCACGCATAAGCCTGGGTCAGATCCTTTGTGATCTCACTTCCGTCGCGCAACGCCTGAGCCAGATGCAAGCAGGCGTCCGGATGGCCATTCGTCGCGGCTTGATGCAAATAGCGGAAGGCCATGTCGAGCCCCAGAATCCTGGCTTTGCCTTTGGCCTGGATGGCCCGCTCGAGTCCAAGATGGCCCGCGCGGAAGGCGCCCTCCCGGTTGCCCACCGCAGCAGCCTGGCCATAGAGTTGCAACGCTGACTCCGCCTGTCCTTCACGTTCCAACTTCGCGCCGCAGAAGATCAAATCATCGCCCGCCTTTTCAGTCTCGGCGATCTTGCCTGCATGCTGGGTCTTGACAGGCTTGGCAGGTAATTTTTCCGCCACCACTCGGTCAAACGCCAAGGCGGCGATCAGGATAACCAGGGTTACAGCTTTCATGGTCATTTCACTTCAGTGATGGACGCTGCAGAGTTCAAAGGCATTTCCGTCAAAGGCAGCCACTCGGTGCTTCCTTCCACCCGGAACATCGCATCGGCGGGAATCTTCCCCTCTTCATTCATCCGCCCCAAATCCTTCATCGTGTAGGGCCCAGTGATGTTGCGGTTGGCAAGCATATGGACTTTCGCGGTCACGTTGATTTGCGAAAGCCGGGCGCCGCGGGCGGACACGCGCATCGCCCCGGCACCGTGACCGTAGCTGTAACCCAGCCACCAACCCAAACCGAGGCACACAATAAGGAGCGAGGCGACCACGGCCTGCCGCACCCAGTGATTGGGGCTGCTGACCTTCATCGGCACGGACAGCGGATTCACAAAGGCGTTGGACGAACGGTAAAGGGCGGGCGCATCCACATCATTCACCGGGCTGCAGATCGCGTAGCAATGGACGGAATTGCCCGCGCCCACCAAACGCAGGACTTGCGCCTCCTGGCTCATCCAAACCGTCTTCCAAGGAAGGTTGTAGATTTCAACGTTGATCGAGGGCAGCACGTCGCTTGGCGTCGCCAGCAAGGTATAGCTGAAAAGATTTCCATCCCGTTCGACGTAGATTCGGCCACGCACGACCTTGTCGAGGATGACGCTGGTGCATTGGCCGACCATGTCCAGCTTGGCAAAGAGGTTGTGCAAACTGTCGCGGTTTTCCTCCTCGGGCACGTCGAACTGGCCAGTATCTCCGTTCAGGTAAAAGCAGAAGACGCGGAGCCGGTCGCCGACCCGATCCGTGAAAAGCGCCCCGATCATGTCGGCGTTGATCTCGAGCGCGTGAACCTTGTGATTGTTGCTGGCCATAATGTTCCTATTCCTGCAACACCTAAAACGAGCAGCTTGAACACCACTATTGGCCACCTGGGTGAGACAGGCGCCGGCGCGTTGCCAGCGCACTGAAAATTGCAGTGAACGCAGGTGCGGTGTCGGGAACGGTGACCAGCCCTTAAGCAATCCTGCGACCAGTGCGAAAGACCTGCCATTCCGGCAACATAGGATTCTCACGGACGGCAAAAACAATGGGTGGCAAAACAGAAGGGGCGGGAACTTTTGGTCCCCGCCCGATCTGAACCCAACCAACCATTCACCCAACCAAATTCAATCGACCGTTCAAATCACAGCCCGTCATGGCCAGTTCAATGGCGACAATCCAGTTCACGGATGAATTTACACCCGCACCGGGTGCAGCGCACTTTGTCACAGCCATCTTCAGAAGAATATCGTCGGTGGAATCTTCGATGAAATCGCTTGCACCATTGCGACAACAGGCCTTGCAACAAGTGACGTCCAAACAAAGTGACATGGCCCGCGCCCGACACCGGAGTTGCCGGCGTGGCAGAAGACGCGTTCGACTTCATACGTATCCTTTCGGCTCAGTGGGTGTGCGCATGGGCGGCCCCGTGAAATGAGGGGCGGCTTGCCTTAGAGCTAACGTTAGCCGAGCAATCCTCTGGAATCCCCGCCATCATCTGCCGGTTCAACCAGAGCGCGCAGAAGACTCCCGCCGTCGCCGCCAGGCTTACCTCCAACCAAAAGGCCCATTTATCCGTAGGCAGCTTGCCGGCGCCAACGCTTTGAGCGCCGTTCAGTGGCGCGATGAGCGCGACTTGCGCGGGGCGGGGAGGATTCAGAGCTGGTCTGACGTTCATATCTCCTATCGAGGAGCGCAAAGCGGAGATCGCGCCCGATCCCAGCGCCGCTCTCTCGCCAACACTGTTGCCTGGTTTACTCGTCGCACAGGTGAAGTCGTGCGCCCCTGTCGCTGGAGAAAAGACGACCGCAGTCGTTGCCAGTCCAGACACAGCCAAAAGCCAACCCGCGAGTATGATGCTTTTCATCGCCATGAACCTTTCGCTTCCCGGGTAATTGAAGCGGCGCAGATGCCAGTGCGGATTTTCCAAAAGCCAACAACCCAAAACCAACTCTCGTTTGCCTTATCGGTTATCGGCGTCCGGAGACTGACCCCGACCGGACTTTTCTCGCCATCCCGAACTTCCCGTCTCGTAGGCACCATATTCCGTGACCGCAGCGGGTTGCAAATGAGTTGCAGGGAACGATGGAAATAATGAAGCGAACGCAGTCACAAATCGGAGGCAGAAAAAAGCGGACCGAAGGTCAGTGTCTGAACTCTTTCAAACGGCGGTTCAGCATCGGGGCCAGTCGCTGGCTGACGGCAATAGGTTCAGGCGTATCGCGCAAGTGAACTTGTTGCCCGCCACCAGCGGGCTTACCCACCCGCTCGAGGAAGGCGAGATTCACGATCGCTTGACGGTGGACGCGCACGAACTGTTGCTCAGGCAATTCAACGGCCCATTGCTTGAGCGGTTTGCGCAGCAGCGCGCTGCTGCCCTTGTCCCAATAGACCCAGGAGTATTCTCCGTAAGCGACGATGCTTTTCACCTCGCGCACCTTGATGAGTTTTTTCTCCGTCGATGTCCGCACGAGAATGGTGTCGTCCAAACTGAGGCGCCCGTCGTTCGGCGGACTGCTCTCCCGTTGGCGACGGACCAGGGCGCGAGCGAGCCGCGCTTTCACCGCGCGCAACAGTTCATCCGCGTCGAGCGGTTTGGTGAGGTAATCATCCGCGCCGAGATTCATGCCGGCGCGGATCTGCTCGGGCGCCGAATTGCCGGTGAGGAACATGAGCGAGATATCCGCGAGCCGCGCGTCTTGCCGGAGTTGGGCCAAAACGGCGTTGCCATCCATGCCTGGCATGTCCATGTCACAGATCACCAGATCCGGCAACTGCTCATTCGCGGCGCGGAGGCCATCGGCTCCGGATGGAACGTAAGTGACGGCAAACTGGTGATTGCTGAGGAAACGCGCGACTAATTGCCCGAAGATCTCGTCATCATCGATGACCAGAATCCTTGCTGGCGGCACGGGCTGGGATGGCGGTTCGCTTTTCACGCCAGTTGGTTTCGCAATATTTCGGCGAGCTTGTGCATGACAAACGGTTTGGCCAGGAAGTTCACGCCATCGTGCAATTCCAAGTCTTTCCCGGCCACCTCCACACTGTAGCCGCTGGCATAGATGAACTTCAAGGCCGGGTTCGCTTGCTGCAGTTGCTTTGCGAGCTCCTTCCCGTTCATGCCGCCGGGCATCACCATGTCGGTCAGCAACAGCCTGATTTCGCTCGCATGCCGCTCCCACAGGTCAAGCGCCTCCCGGCCATTCGCGGCTTCCAACACACGATAGCCGAGCTTGCTCAATGACCTGACGACCACGGAACGCAATTCTGATTCGTCCTCCACCAAAAGAATCGTCTCATTGCCGCTGCTCAATGGCTGCTCCTCGGGTGCGAGCGCCTTCGGATCGACGTCGCGCGTGAGCCGCGGCAAATAAACCCGGAACGTCGTTCCGAGACCAGGTTCGCTATACACATCCACCCAGCCATCGTGTTGCTGGACGATGCCGAACACGGTGGCGAGTCCGAGCCCGGTGCCCTTGCCAACTTCCTTGGTCGTGAAGAACGGTTCAAAGATCCGTGGCAGGATGTGCGCCGGAATACCGCCGCCCGTGTCGCTCACACTCAGACACACAAAGGCTCCCGGCCGAGCCCGCGGCGATTGCTGGGCGGCAAACTCATCCAGATCTACGATGGATGTTTCGATGAGCAAATCGCCGCCTTCCGGCATGGCATCACGGGAGTTCACCGTCAGGTTCATCAACACCTGATCGAGCATGCCTGCATCGGCATGGACCCAGGCCGGATGCGCAGCGAACTTGAGCTGCATCCGCACGTCCTCGCCAACGATGCGCCGCAGCATCTTGGTGATGCTGGTCACGATTTCGTTCGCATCCAGATCCCGTGGTTGCAGGGTCTGACGTCGGCTGAACAGGAGCAATTGGCGGGTGAGATTGGCCCCACGTTCGGCGGCGCGGCTGATGTCCGTGGCCATGTTCGTGACTTCCGGCAGGTCGGGCGCCAAGGTGCGGAGCAGTCCCGCCTGCATCATGATGATGCCGAGAATATTGTTGAAGTCGTGCGCCACGCCGCCGGCGAGCTGCCCGAACGCCTCCATCTTTTGCGATTGCCGGAACTGCGATTCGAGCTGCTTCTCGCGCGTCACGTCACGTTTCACAGCGACGTAGTTGATGATGTTTCCGCGCGTGTCACGGATGGGCGAGATGGTCGCTTCCTCTTCAAAGCAGGTGCCGTCTTTGCGTTGGTTGGAGAAGTGGCCGCTCCAAACTTCGCCTTGGCGAAGCACGTTCCACATCCGGCGATAGAACTCCGCATCTTGCAGTCCGCTCTTGAGGATGCGCGGATTCTGACCCTGGGCCTCAGCGGCGGTGTAGCCCGTCACCTTCTCGAACGCCGGATTCACATACAGGATCTTGCCGCGGGTGTCTGTGATCACGATGGATTCAGCGGCTTGCTCGACGGCGGTGGCCAAGCGGGCGTGCGCGTCCTCCGCTTGTTTGCGGTCGGTGATGTCCACATACGTTCCCAACACGCCGATGCAATTCCCCGCCGCGTCGCGCAGCGGCAGTTTGCTGGTCAGCAGGATGCTCATCTTTCCGTCCGGAAGCGTCTGCGGCTCCTCGATGTTCAACTTCGCACGGTTGGTATTTATGACCTCTAGGTCATCGCTACGATACAGTTCCGCTTGGTCGCGCCAGCTCATCTGGGAGTCCTCCTTACCGATCAGGTCACTCGGATTGGTGAAGCCCGCGTCGCGAGCGAAGTTTTCGTTGCATCCAAGGTAGGCGAGGTTCTTGTCCTTCCAGAACACGCGGACCGGAATCGCGTTGAGAACTCCCTCCACCAATTGTTGGGAGGCACGCACGGAATCCTGGGCCTGTCGGCGCTCCTCTTCCTGTCCGATGGCGGCTGCCAAAATGCCCAGGATGCGCAACTCATCCTCGGTCGGCTCCATATCGCGGGTGAACACCGCGCACAATGAACCGATGGTCACACCACCAAACGTCACCGGGTGGCCCACGTAAGTATGCAATCCAGCAGGGCGCACATTCGGGTCGGTCTGGGCATAAGGAGTTTCCTGCAAATGCCGGATGACAGTTGGCCCGAGCTTGCTGCCTTGGATCACATCCGTGCAGATGTGCCCTTGCGCATTATCCTCGAGCGGCATATCGGGGGGAGCCTGCCAATGGCCCTTCACGCACAACTTGCTGCCCTCGAGCTTGGAATACAACGCGCAATCCCCCGTCAGCAATTCGCCACACAACGCTGTCAGGGTGTTGATGTTCTTTTCCGAATCATAGGTCAGGCCCAGCAGGCTTTCGTTAATCCGGTTAAGCTGCAACTCCACGCGCTTACGGTCGGTGATGTCCTCGATCGCGGCCATCGAATGTATTGGCTGACCGGCTTCGTTTCGCATGACGGTCACACTCACATGCACCCAGGCCAACCGACCGTCCTTGCAGATGTAGCGTTTGTCCAGGTGGTAATCTGACGCCTCGCCACGCATGACGCGTTGGAACGCTTCCCAGTCCTTTTGCCGGTCGTCCGGATGCGTGAACACGGAGAAACGCTTCCCCAGCAGTTCGACCCGCGAGTAACCCGTGATGGCGCACATCTTGTCGTTCACACGACGCAACTGGCCCGTCTGCGGATCGGCTTGCGCCATGCCAACGGAAGCGAGCTGGAACATGGCGCGGAATTGCGCCTCGCTCGACCGCAGCGCCGCCTCGGCCAGTTCACGCTGTAGGACTTCGCCGAAGATGTGCGCCGCGGCTCGCAAGCCTTCGATCTCATCCGGTCGCCACACGCGCTCCGCCCGGCACTCGTCAAACCCCATGAATCCCCACCACTGATTATTCACGATGACCGGCACTGCCGCGATGGCAAGGATGTGATGGTTTCTGAGCGCCGGCTGTTCGCTGGCGGGGAGATCTCGCACCAAGCCTTGGATCACTTCACCGCGGCCCAGCAGCTCAGCCCACCGAGCAAAGCCAGACGCCGCCAGCGGCAGGTTTTGCAGCGATGGATCGCTCTTGCGGCAGGGCAAAAAGTCATCGCGCCACTCGAAGCGCTGGCTCACGGTGGTCACACCATCGGCCTGATGATTTGCCTGCCACACGACCACGCGGCTGACTTCCGTGGCGCGGCCCAACTTCGAAAGCACTTCCTCCGCCGACTGGCGCCAGTCGGTCGAGCTCAAAAAGCGCGCGGCGGCGACACCTACGGCTTCCAAGATCCGCTCGCGGCGTTGCAACGCGACTTCCGCCGCTTTGCGTTCGGTGATGTCCTGGAAGAAGCCCACGATCCGTCCGCGGGCTTGATCCACCCGCCCCACCGCCCGCACCTGACGGCGGCGTCCTTTGGCCGTGATGATCTCGCTTTCGAAATCGAAGGACCCACCCTGTTCGATCGCTTCCTGCAAGATTCTTTGGATCTCGGGTCGCGACTCCGGCACATAGAATTGAATCCCGTTTTCCACCGTGGGCTGGAAGTCCGGTTCCACCTCATGGATGGAATAAACGCCGGGCGTCCAGGTTTGATGTTGCGATTGGACGTCCACTTCCCAGCCGCCCACCAAACCAATCTGCTCCGTCTCGTCGAGCAAAGCCTGCTTCGCGCGCAAGGCTTCCTCGGTCCGTTTGCGTCGGGTGATATTCCGGAAGCTCCAGACACGGCCCACGATGCGGTCGCCGATGCGTTGCGGTTGGGAGTAACGTTCGAAGACGCGGCCATCGCGAAAGACAAGTTCGTCCATCGAACTGGCTTCCGGATTGCGATACAGCTCGCCGACTTTGGCGAGGAACTCCGTAGGCTCGGCCAATTGCTCCAGCACCTTGGCGAGCAATTGGTCGTCATCATCGCCGGGCGTCAACGTGGGCGGCAGCTCCCACATCAGCAGGAACCGCTGATTGAAGCTGGCGACCTTGCCCTCGGCATTCACCACCAAGATGCCATCCGCCGTGGATTCAAGGGTGGCATTCAGGAGCGAGCGGGAATGTTCCAGCGCAACTTGCGCCAGCTTGCGCTCCGTGATGTCTTCCACCACGCCGATGAAACAGACAGGCTGTTCGTGAGCGTCGCGCAACAGGCAGACAGTGAGGCTGACCGGCACTACGGAACCGTCTTTCCGGAGGTAGCGCTTCTCCAGTGTGTAGTTCTGGATTTCACCGGCCAGCAAACGTTTGACAAGGTTCAGGTCCGACTCCAAATCGTCCGGGTGCGTGATGTCTTGAAAAGTCAGACTCAGCAATTCGGTTTGGGAATAGCCGGTGATTTCGCACAGCTGCTGGTTGACCCGCGTGAAGCGACCGTTCAAAGCCGTCTGTGACATACCCGTGGCCGCTTGTTCAAAGACCGCCCGCAATTCCGCCTCGCTGTCCCGCAGCGCTTGCTGGGCGGCGCGCTGGCGAGATTGATCGCTGAAGACGAGCACCACGCCCAGCACATTGCCGTTCGCGTCGCAGACCGGCGCGGCACTGTCGGAGACGCAGCGCTCGGTCCCATCGCGGGAAACGAGCAGAGCCTGGTCGGGCAAGCCAAAGATCTCCCCATTGCGCAGCACCTCATCGGCGGGGTTGCTGACCGGCTTGCGGGTGGCCTCGTTGATGAGGTGGAAGACTTCACTCAGAGGTCTGCCTTTGGCTTCCTCCTGGTTCCACCCGGTGAGCTTTTGCGCCACGCGGTTCATGTCTTGCACATGACCCTCAGTGTCCGTGGTGATGACGCCGTCGCCGATGCTGTAAAGCGTGGCCCGATATTTTTCCTGTGCAGCAATCTTCAACTGCTCGGCGTCGGAGAAGTGGAGGAACATCCGCGTGAGCCGGTTTTGGTATCCGAAGCTGGTGAGGCCCACCGCGATGAATAGCCCGACGATGAACACCACTTCCGCTCCGCGATAGAACTCCTCGTAAGTGGCCTCTGCCCAATCCATCTTGGACACCAAGATCCAGGAGGAACCGTCGATGGGCCGGATATCGGCCAGCACGGGCACGTTGCGATAGTCTTCGCCCTGGAACATCCCCCGCCGGCCAAGCGCGCCTTGCACGGCGGCATGATTCGTCTCTGACAGGGACGCGCGCAGGGTCAGCGCCGAGTTGGTCATGAAGCGCAACTCGTTGACGCAAAGGATCCCGTCTCCATCCCGCTGGATCATCAACGTCTCACCGCTGCGACTGGCGGTAGGCCACGACTGGATCAACGGATACAGATAATCGCTGGGATTACGCCGCACAACACACACTGCGATCGGACGTCCATCCGCATCCCGCACAGCGGCCACACAATCGATATGAACCGAGCCGCCAGAGCTGCGATAAAAGTCGGAGATAACCGGTGATTGGTTGGTGAGCGCCTCCGATATCGCCCGCCGGAGCGTGGAATGATGAGGGGTGGATTCATCCTTGGCCGGGAGCAGATACGTCCCGTCCGGCGCAAGTAGGATGACGTTATCATCCCCAGCCAACTCCCGCTCGTTTTGCAGATGCTGCAGCAACTGGGAGCGGATTTCCGCGTCATCCGGATTGTGGATCAAGCCAGCCACAGCGTTGCGCAACAACTCACTCTGCGACAGCCGTCGCGCATCTTCCTGACGTTCCGCCCGCCATGCCTCGATCTCTTGAGCCTTCAGTTTCCCAACGGCAGCGAGTTGCTCGTAGGCATTCTCGCGGATCTCGCGCTTCTCCTGTTGATAATAGAAGTAACCCCCGGTGGCCAGCGCCAGCGAAACCAGCGCATACACCAGCACCATGATGCGGCGACTACGTTCAGCAAGTAATCTTGGCGTCGTCATGCGACCTTTCTGTCCGGCACAGCAATTGATCTGATTGGCCCCCAACGGTCATACCACTTTAGATGAGATGGTTTCCGGTGGTTTCGGTTTGTTGTTTTGCTTCCACTCAAGGTTCT